>JAQXCL010000076.1 GCA_029251885.1 Opitutales bacterium
GTAGCCACAATCGTACCAGTTCGCTCGTTTATGATAATCTTGGCAGGTATATCTGGTTTTACCTCAACTTCTCCAACAGCAGCGATAAAGTTGGTTGTTTGACCGAGAAACTCTAAGGGAACTTTAACATTAACAACACCGCCATCTATAGCAAGAGATGAACCGGGATAGAAACCATTAATAGCCTTAGCCATCTTAACCGCAGTTAAATTATTAGGTGCTCTTAATAACAAATCGATTGAATCTTTGGATAAGGCATCAGTAAATATTTCTCTCTCAATTAACGCACCATTGGTTACGATACCGACTGTTGGATGATTAACCTGAATATTGCCTCCCCCATTTCCGGCGGACAAGCCACCAATTGACACGGGACCTTGAGCAACTGCATAAACTAGTCCATCCGCACCCTTGAGAGGAGTTTGTAATAAAATACCCCCCTGCAATGAGTCAGCGTTACCGATAGAGGAAACAGTTAAATCCATCTTAGTACCTGCTTTTCCAAAAGGCCCAATTTCGGCAGTAATCATAACTGCCGCTATATTTCTGGACTTATCTGCTTTGTCCGCCCGAATACCAAGAGATTCCAAGGCGTTGAGAATTCCTAACTCAGTGTACTCTATGCGAGAATCACCCTGGCCATTCAAACCCGTAACAATGCCATATCCAAATAGTTGATTACTCCTAAACCCTCTAACATCGGTTAAGTCTTTAATTCGAGCACCAAACACAAAAATGGGTGCTACCCCCAAAAGAAAAAAAGCTAAAGATCGAAAGGTTGACTTCATTAGAAAGGATTGAGAATTGTAGATAGTTTTTGATACCAAGACTCTTTTTGAGCGTCATCAAGACTGCCTTTTGACACGAATTCGATTTGAGCATCAGCAATGTATTGGGAAGAAACAATATTTCGGTATCTCAAACCATCCTTAAAACCAAAACCGATATCTTCCTGACGAACCATTCCCTTGAGAACTGCGAAATAACTTTCCCCAGAAAAGGTAACCATCCTAGCCCCTTCAAGTACAAGCACTCCGTTTGGTAATACATCAATAACAATAACACTAACCCGACTTTTCAAGTCTTGAGTATTAGCTATTGAACCGCCGCCTTGGTTGCTGCTTTGACTCTCAATTTGAGTACCTGGCAACCCACCATTGTGCGTACCAAGTTTGCTATTGGCATACAAAAATTGCTTTACCGCACTTTCAACTTCAAATTGTCGATTTCTGACAGAATTTTGAGATGTTGATAGAGATGAAGTTTCAGCAACATCGATAGTCAACAAATCTCCAACCGCAAAGGCTCTTTTACCTCCGAACATTCCGCGTTGATTGTTACTACTTTTTAACCAAAGAGAGGTAGCACTTACAACCACGGGTAAGAGACTAATCATTAAGACTAAAATAACTTTAGGCATTGTAATTATTTTTAAAGGTGCACTTTAACGCTACTTTCAGTTAAAACTTTGGCGTGAAATTCCTTATCTGAAGAAAGATTCCTTACCTTGACCAGTGATTCCGCAACACCATCCTCGAGTGCAAGTCCTTTCATCGTGACATAAATTCCATTGCCTGAAGCGTAAACATCAATTACCTGACCCTTTTTAATCAAGGTGGACTTGGATAAAATACTCCACTTGAGAGGAGAGTTTACATTTAAATTAGATTGAAGCTCAAAACCTTTAAGGATTGTGGTATTAGAAACTGAACTAGCGTGTTGTTTCAAAATATCTACTTTCCGCAAACGAAAATCCTTTTTGTTTAACTTGGTTCCCCGGTTTAAATTCTTGGTAGAGAAATAAACATCATTCATGCTGGCGACCCGCAAGGGATAAGAAAAATCTCCTAACTTCTTGCCAGCGTCCCAGAGGCTAAAACGAATGAAACAACTTGAGCTTAATTCATCGGGAGAAATGTCTCTGACTTTTATTATTGGAGATGAACTTACTTTCATCGGTTGCCAAGAAGTTGACAAATTTACACGAATTTCTCCGGACGCTTGATAACGATGTTTGAGGGAATCTGAAAGTAATCGCTCTAAATGATCTGAAGTCAAAAATGTATTATTCTTAGAGGAAACATTAAAGCTTTGGTAACTCTTCGATGTGCTGGGGCGAAGAAAACCAGCTTTTTTAAGAGAATACGATTGATTCCTACCCTCAAGATTAAGGGGTTGTAAAAATCTTTCTACTCCAGCTGTGAGAACAGCTGGTAGTAATAAAAGAAGGGTAAGATGTAAATTAACTTTCAATTATCGCTTAAGCTGGTTAACGCGAGAAAGCATATCGTCAGATGTCTGAATCGATTTAGAATTCACTTCGTAAGCACGTTGAGCAATGATCATGTTAACCATTTCCTCAACAACATTTACATTGGACATTTCCAAATAACCTTGTTGCAAAACACCGAAACCATTCTCACCTGGAGCACCAATTTCAGGAGCACCACTGGCTTCGGTCTGGATGTACAGGTTACCACCAAGAGATTTTAAACCTGATGGATTTGCAAACCTAACTAACTCAAGCTGACCAATAATTTGAGTACCAGCGGCAGTTTCGATCGAAACCTCTCCAGTTGTGGAGACAAAGACATTAGTTACCTCAGGATCAATTTGAAGACCAGCAGCTAATGGTAGTGCGTCAGAAGTAGTAAGCTGGCCATCGGGACCAATTTTAAAAGCACCATCACGAGTATAAGCCTCGGTTCCGTCAGAACGTTCAACTTGAAAAAAACCGCCACCATCAATGGCAATATCCATTTTTTCGTTAGTTTGGGTAATCTGACCTTGAGTAAATATTTTCGCGGTTGAAACTACTTTGGTTCCATTTCCCATTTCGACTCCGGTAGGAATGACATTTCCTGCACCAGTTTGACCGCCAGATTGCCTAGGATTTTGATAGAGAAGATCTTGGAATTCAATTTTGTTCTTCTTGTAGCCCGTGGTGTTGACATTGGCGATATTATTAGAAATCACATTAAGGTTAAGTTGCTGAGCCTGCATGCCCGTCGCACCGGAATATAAAGATAGATTCATATGTATTAGTTAGTTTGGCCAAGGGCTCCAATCGCCTTGCCTGTATTTTCATCAAAAGCTTGCACCATTTTTTGGTTCGCCTCGTGTGCACGAGACACTTCAATTAATCCAATCATTTCTTCAATAGCAGATACATTGCTACTTTCTAAAAAACCTTGTAAAACCTTGAAAGAGCCTGGTTCAGCTAATTCTGGCTGAGTCCCCTCCTCTTTGGTGATAAATCCCCCGCCGACTTTTTGCAGATCGTTGATAGGGGTTTCAAAATTAAAAACACCAATTTTAGCAACCAGCTGTTCTCCTTGAAAAACTTGGCCTTCATCATCTATTGATGCATCACCTTGACCTGGCACAAAGGTAATCGCATTACCTCCTTCATCAACAAATTCGTGCCCCATGCTGTTTACCATACCACCATCGGGATTAGAGTAAAATTGTCCGTCTCTGGTGTATACTCGTTCACCATTTTGGTTCATCAGAGCAAAAAAACCGTCTCCGTGTAATGCCAAATCCTGAGGATTTGAAGTCTCTTTTAATTCACCTGCGTTGAAGTCTATTTGGTTCTTCATGACTGGGAACGAACCAGGCATTTCGTTCCTCAACCTATCATGAGTGGATCGAGCAATTTCTCCTCCCTCCACAGCCTCGAAGGATACTGCAACCTTCTTAAAACCTGCAACATGACTAGCCGCAATGTTGTTTGCTATGACATTTTGATATTGTTCAAGACCGCGTAGTGCAGATGCGTTTTCGTATAAAGAGAGATTCACGCATGGATGAAAGCAATTCTTGCGCCATTAGAGATGTAAGAGATCAACCATCATCTACAAAGGGTGAATTTTATAAGAAATCAATAAATACAATCAATTTCTAAAAGTCGTCCGTCAGGCAAATGAATGACAAGAGATGTGGGACGACCATCCTCAGAAACAAGTTCTACTTTGGGGCAGCCCTCTTCTTCGTAAATAACCGCTTTTTCTTGTGGCCTAACCTCAGCAACATTTTTTTCTTTTGCGTCTGGTTTACCACTCTTTCCTTCTAAAAATCCTTCAAAGTTTGAATCTCCAGATTCAACATCCTTAAAGCCTCTGCCTTTCAAATAACTATCCATATCAAAAAGTTAGCGGTAACGAGCTAAGTCTTCTTTGCTAACATCCAAAACTAAACTAATTTCAATCCGACGGTTTTTATCAGGCCGATTAGGAAAACGTACACGATTTGGCTTGGTTGCCCCATGGCCAGTCATACGTTCAAGCTTTCCATCCAATTCACCCGCGGAGTAGTGTCCCAGAGCATTGTTAATTTCGACTGCTTGATAAAGGGACAACTCCCATTCAGCAAGTTCATGATTCTTCACTTTATCAGCAAGCCCCATAGAGTGTGAATCAATTCTATACGCCAAGACATGTTGAGATAACAACCAAGACATTCTCTGCATTACCTTTCTTCCATGAGTTGACAGTTTGGAAGATGTAGACTCAAAAATAGGTTTATCATCACCATGATATAAAGTGACCTTCAGTCCGTCTGAGGTAACTTCTAATTGAATCGTCGAATCATCTATTTCGTGCAATTTCAACCGTTGATACCAATCTTGGGCAATTCGATGAAGTACATCGATGTCAATTGAAGTCGTATCATTTGTATTTCTCATGGTGGTGTCAGACCTGCCAACAATTTGATCCACCATACTTCCAGGTCTAGCATCTTTCTGTTCGATAGGAGTAGATTTAGGAACACCAGCTTTGTAGGGGTCACGAAAAAAGCGTGTTGTGGCTATGATAACTTCTTCGTCCTGTGATAAAATCCACAATACCAAAAATAAGGACATCATCCCGGTTACAAAATCAGCATAGGCAACCTTCCAAGCTCCTCCGTGCCCGAAAGAAAGATTCCGAGAACTTTTAGGGCGTAAGCTAGGCATAAGGCAAAGTTGGATCAGGTCTAGAAATCAACCGCCCTTGGCAGCGTCTTTGCATTTTCCCTCGAGATCATCCGCAGTAGGCTGCATAACTTTATCAAGGGAACGCCTACCTATCTCGACTGCCATGATTGGAGAAAGTCCAGTAGCAAATCCAGAAACGGAGCGTTCTACAATGCGATAATAAAGCATTTCTTGGCCTTGATTCAGAGAAACCAATCGCCCTAAGGGCACGCCAATTCCGTAGGCTAGGAAAATCCCCAAAAATGTCCCACTGAGTGCTGCAGCAACCTTGTACCCGACAGATTCTGGATCCTCCAAATTAGACATGGTATTAATAATCCCCAAAACTGCTGCCACAATACCAACTCCAGGCAGAGCATCTGAAATCATTTCAATTGCTTTGATAGAACGACTAGCCTCAGCCTCACGACTACTTAGCTCAGACTTTAAAATTCCTCCAATCTCCCCTGGTTTACACCGACCGTCAACAATTGGCCTAAGAGAATTACATAAAAATTCAACCAATCCCTTATCGTTTAAGAAAGAAGGATACTTAGAAAAAATAGAACTGTTATTGGGATCACTAACATGCTCGTCAAGTGCTGGCGTTCCTTTTCTTCTACCAAGCATAAACAGTTCATATAGCATAACGAGAAGATCAATATATTTACCTTGGTCGCTTATACCTCCCTTAAAAGCCTTTATGACATCGTCTTTGAGGGTAAGCAGCACCGTCTTTGGACTGGAAACAATTAAAATCCCCAAGCCGATTCCACAAATAATCATAATTTCTCCAGCATGAATCAAAGAAACTGGATTTCCGCCCGCGACCGCAAAACCTCCGATGCAGGAGACAAAAACGATAATCATTCCAACAGTTAAAAGCATAGTAAGAAAATTTAGTTAATCGGAAGTTTGAAATTTAGCACGAAGAGAAATTATAGAATGTGAAAGGATCTGACTAATCCTTCCGTCTGACAAGTTAAAGAGTTGTGCGATCTCAGACAACCTCAATTCCTCTATGTAGTAAAGCATCAGAATTTTTTGGCTTTGCTCGGGTAATTCTTTGATGTGTTCTCGAAGGGAAATGATTTTTTCCTTTCTTTCAACTTGATCAAATGCAGTGGGTTCAGTCGGATCGTGTAAAGATTCGCCTAAAGATGGGCTATCATTGTCAGAATCAGAAAAAGAGGATTTTGACTCCAAAGGAACAAATACAATGGGCTGGGTCTGTTCCAAAAGTTTTGTATATTCAGAATGAGAGATTTTAAGTTCCTGACAAATTTCATCGCTTGTTGGCGGCCTCTTTAAGGCTCTTTCCAAATCAAGAATTGTAGACTGTAGAGATTTAGCCTTTGCTCGATTAGCCCTAGGTAAATGATCAATCCTTCTCAATTCGTCTAACAATCCACCTTTAATTCTAAGAGCCGCATAACTACCAAAGGCCCTACCCTTAGATGGATCAAATTGATTAACAGACAAAATAAGCGAACGAACACCAATGCCATACATATCTTCGGTTTCGTAACTTTCGGGAAAATGATAACGTAATCGATTTACGATCGACTTAACTAAGGGCAGATAATCCTCGATCCATTGATCACGAGTTTTTTTGCTAGACATTGCCTCACGATAGTTGTCCGCAGCAATTTCAAAGCGTTTTTGGTTATCCTCGTTGGATAAAATCTTTTGAGCTGAGACACTCACTTTTTAATATTTGGTTGTTTCAAACTTTTCGAATCATTGGCAACCGCGGCCAAATTAGCTTTAACGGAGGAATTTAATACGGAATCGTTGCTGTCACTCAAAGCTTTACTTTTAGACGCAATATTATCATGGGATGCCGAAGGGTTAGAATTTACCAAAGCTTGTGAGCTTTGAACTTTTTTAAGGGCTGAAGTTAGTAATATGCGACCAAAGAATGAAAAAACCAAAGAACCAACGGCACCAAATACCAAACTCATGACAAGGTCACGGTAAAGAAACAAGGAACAGGCATAAAAAAACACAAAACCAATAAATCCGCTGAGGAAAAAAAAGAATTTGGCGTCGTCGTTCACAATTTAAGAATTTTGATAAGATGAAAAAGATTGGGAATATAAATTCTCCGGGAAGGATTTGGCGATCATCTGATTTAGTACATTAGCGGAAAAATCACCCGTAACATTCTGCCCTGTCGAGATACAATAAGGAGATAAACCAGAATCAAAAATAATAGGCCAAAGTTTTGATGCATTAGTCAATTCATCAAAATGGGAAATGGCAAGGTGTGTGGCAGAAAGGTTAGCACCGATTTGAATACACTTAGACAAAACTTTTTTATCGTATGCACCGTTTAGAACAAGGATGCGCGAGCGAACCCCGATAGCGTCCAAAGATGAATTAATCAAAGACCATTCTGTAACATCACTAAGAGAAATCCCGGGTATATCGATAAAAAGAGGAGAATTTATGCTTGTTGGTGGAACCTTTGAAGCTTCCCGATATAGAGTAACTCCTATTACCTCACAGAAAATCCTTAAAGAATCATCTGGATTGGGGACTCCATTTTCTAATTTAAGTACCATGGGCACCCTTTTCTTGATAAAAACCTCGTGGGCTAATAGTTTGCACAACATGGTGGTCTTACCTGCACCCGGAGAACCAACTAAAGCGACTTTACTATCAATTGATATTGGTGATATTTCTTTAAAACGATCGGTCAGGCAGAGGGTAACTTTACGAAGTGCATCGGCTAGAGATAAGTCTTGGAGGTTACCAATTTCAGACCAACTTTTTATTTGAGATATAAGCACCTCATCAAAACCAGCTTTACTCAAAATAGATAGAGGATCTACCTCATCATTGGAATTGCTTCCCCCGGCATCCTCTAATTTATTTACAACTTTATCTTCCTTAGATAAACCAGAATTCACGGGCACCGAATCGCTATTTACCACTTTTTCAGAGGGTAAAGAATCCGAAGAAATCACTTCTTGAGTTGTTTCAACTGGATCGCTTGAGTCGTTAGAAACCTCAGCTATCACTTCTAGCTTTGGAGATGAAATGAATCGTTTCAATCCCTCCCCTCCGATTTGGCGGACAGAAAGCACCTTGGCATGATCGCCTAATTTATCACGAATCATTCTGACAGCCTCTTCAGCCGAGCGAACTACTAGGCGATACCTTTTCCGCGTGGTATCTTCAGTCACTTTATTTTCCTCTGCGATCATTCTAACTGACTAATTGGGGTTCGTTGATTGGAGATCCCAAGTCATTGCCTTCTGCTGCGGTGGAAGAGGTTTCAAAATTGGTTGGGATAGAAAATTGAGGAATAGTTATCGAAGCAAATGGTTCCACCATTGTTTCCGAAGGAATCTCCTGGTACGCAAAGATGGATAACTGAGGATAACTGGGTTCTAGAAAACGCCTGAGGGCAAGCCGGAGATCTGAAGTAGTTACCAAGCAAGGAGTTAATCCCTGATCTGTCATTTCTTCGATTTTAGGGACTATTTCTCCAATTAAATTTTGAGTAAGTTCAGGATCCATAGCCAATCCAACATCAAATTGGCTTTTTTTGACCCGTTGGACAAGGATTTGCTCTAGCTTGGGTTCTAGCGTCATGGATAGCAGTTTGTTAGGTTCGACTTCATATTCTTTAATGAAGTACATACCTAATCGCTTTCTAGACTGTTCGGAAAGATCATCAGGGTTTTTGGTAATCGGAGCCATATCAGCAATCGTTTCCAAGACAAGTGAAAGATTCTTAATCGGAACCCTCTCCCTGAGCAGGTTTTGTAGGGTTCTTTGGATGATCCCTACACTTACCAGGTCGGGCAATAGTTCGCTGACTAAAGTTGGGTTCTTGTCTTTAATTAGATCCAATAATTTTTGCGTTCCTTCCCGCTCCAATATTAAATACGCCGATTTTTTAAGTGTATCTGAAAGATGTGTTACTAGCACTGAAGAAGGATCAACCACAGTGAAACCTTCAACTTCAGCCTTACGCTTGTCCTTTTCGGTTACCCATTGTGCCTTAATTCCAAAAACTGGTTCTATGGTTGCTACACCACTTAACTTATCGTCATTTCCTCCTCCCATGTTCATTGCCAAGAAACGATCGGGCATAATTGATGAACGGGCGATTTCCTTACCCCGTAAAAGAAATCGATACTCGTTAGGTTCAAGCTCAATGTTATCCCTAACACCAATCGTGGGAAGAAGCATACCCATCTCTTTGGCAAAATTGGTTCGAGCCCCAGTAATTCTGTCGAGAAGATCACCTCCCTTGCCTTTATCTGCCAAAACTAATAATCCATATCCCATTTCAAGGCCAAAAACTTCCTGTTCAATGGCATTCTCCATCAAAGTGTTGCTATTTGGGGTAGCTTCAGTCGCACCAGTTCCAGCGTCATGAGTCTGATGACTAGGGGCAGCACCCGATGAGACACCTGAGCCGTGGTTAAGTGATTGATGACTAAGTTCTTCAATTTCTGAGTCACTGGGTGCTTTATTGTTAAGATGATAGGCCAAAGCAAAACAAGCGACGGACAGCAAGAAAAAGGGCCAGAAAGTTTCCGAGAGGAATACCGAGAAAAGAAAAAGCAAGAATCCAGATATAGCAATTGCACGAGGATAAATGGTAAGTTGTTTGCCAACAAACTCTCCAAGATTTGCTTCATCAGATGAGCGAGTTACCAATATACCAGCAGCGATCGAAATGATAATTGCGGGAATTTGAGACACGAGACCGTCTCCAATTGAAAGAATCGTGTAAGACTGCAAAGCATCAGTCATTGTCATATCTTTTTGAAAATAACCAATAAGAATTCCTCCGATTACATTGACCACCGTAATAAAAATACCTGCAACTGCATCTCCACGAACAAACTTACTAGCACCGTCCATTGATCCGTAAAAATCAGCGTCTTTTTGAATTTTTGCCCTCTTATCGAGTGCTTGTGCTTCAGTAATAATACCCGCATTCATCTCAGCATCAATGGACATTTGCTTTCCTGGCATTGCATCTAGAGTAAAGCGGGCTGTAACCTCGGCGATTCGACCAGCACCTTTTGTAATTACAACAAAGTTAATGATTACTAGAATAAAGAAGATAACTGCACCAACTACATAATTCCCCCCTACTACGAAAGTACCGAAAGATTGGATAACGGAACCCGCGTCTCCATCTCCTAAAATGAGCCTGGTAGAAGCAACATTTAAACCAAGCCGGTAAAGGGTTACAGCAAGCAATATGGTCGGAAAAACAGAAAATTCCGGAGGTTCTTTGACATAAACTACCGTCAATAAAATTAACAAAGAAACAGCAATACTGAAAACCAGTAAAATGCTTAACAAGTCCTTGTGAATGGGAATAACAAGTAAAAAAACAGCGGCAAAAAGCCCAAAAATGAAACCAAGATCAGAATTTCCCTTTAAGCGAGAGAAGAAAGGAGCAAATTTGGACATAATATCCATCAAATAATAGCAAACTTAGGTTTGCTTTTAGAGAGTAACCTTCTCGCTTTGAGGCGATGGAAATAATAGGCATTAAGCTTGTACACATCTGCAAGAATACGGGCCACGACTTGATAAAGTTGTAGTGGAATTGCCTCCCCAACAACACCTAAAGCAAAAAGCATTTGAGCAACTGGTTTATCCTCAACCATAGGTACTTCAAATTCTTTCGCAATCGCTCTTATTCTTCGGGCTATCATATCATGTCCTTTCGCAACAACCACTGGAGCATTATCCGTGCCTTTTTCATATTTTAAAGCAACAGCATAGTGAGTTGGGTTGGTAACAACAACATCTGCGGTGGAAACATCTTGTAAATTTTGCCCCATTGCCATTTCCATCGCTTTTTTCCTCTGTGCAGACTTTACCTCCTCAGCCACCTCTTTGCTTTTGCGCTCCTCTTTCACCTCCTGCTTGGACATTTTCATCTCCTCGTTATGTTCATTTTTCTTAATGATAAAGTTGATTATTGCCACAACAAGCAACATCAGTACGAGGAGAGCAAACATGACCAAAACCAGTTCATAAATGAAACCTGGAATATGCTGGATGGGTATGGGTGCGTAGAAAATTGGATCCTTTAGAAAAATTATCACCGTAAGCCAGACAACGGTACCAATAGATAAAAACTTAAGGAAATCCACTGCAAAGGTTTTAAGAGCTTTAAGACCCCAAATTCGCTTTATCCCACTTATGGGGTTCATTTTACTAAACTTAGGCTCTAAAGCCTTTGGAGTTAGACTAAAACCAGTTTGAACCCCTTCGGCCATTAATGAAGCAAAGAAGCATCCAGCAAGCATTGGAAGAACAATCAACCCCATAGCCAAATAAGAATCATTGAATAAAGTAGTCATGCCTTCTTGAGTCGCCTGTATGCTGTTTAGGTTCTGAAAAATAGATTTAGTAAAAAGCATAAGTTCACCCGCCTTGGTTGGAGCCCAAAAAAATAGTACCAAAAGACCGGCAAGCAATGTGGCCGTCATTCCAATTTCGGGGGCTTTTGCAAACTGTCC
>JAQXCL010000025.1 GCA_029251885.1 Opitutales bacterium
TCGAATAAGGTGCTCGATGAGAATGGTTGGTTTAAAACTGGCGATTTGGGAAGGCTTGATCGTGACGGGTTTCTTTGGATCGAAGGAAGGAGTTCACGCTTTTCTAAAATTGGGGGAGAAATGGTGCCGCATGGACGGGTAGAGGAAGAAATTACTGAGCTTTTGGAGATTTGCCAAACAGAAGATCCTAGGGTGGTTGTATGTTCTGTGGAGAATGATCAAAAGGGTGAAACTTTAATCGTTCTGTCCTCATTTAATTGTGATCTTCATCAAATTAAAAAAGGTCTTAAAAATAGGGGTTTACCAAACCTTTGGATACCCAAAGAATTGTTACTTGTGAAAGAAATCCCAATCTTGCCTACTGGCAAAATTAATTGGTTAAAAGTAAGATCGTTCGTTACCTCACAAATTAAGGCTTAAAACGAACGAAATACATTCATGGGTTAGGTTTTGTATTACTTTTTTGGTAGGCCGGCCGGGACTCGAACCCGGAACCAATGGCTTAAAAGGCCACTGCTCTACCGATTGAGCTACCGACCCGAATGTAAGCCTTCATACAGTACAGACTAGGGTTGTTGCCGTCAATAAACAACGATTGATAAGTCGAACCCCAAAAAAAAGCACTGTTCTGTGGGGAATTTTTATTTTACAAAATATGTATTGAATCTTGAAGGAATCTTTAACGGTGGTTCTTACAGGAGCTTTTTCCAGAACCCAATTAAAATAGATAATCTATAATTTTATGTTCAGTAAGGCTATGCGGTGAGATTCCTAAAGTTTTTATTAGATTAAATCGGAGGTATAAAAAATACAAACCATCGACTATTCTGTATTTTAGTCATCATCATCTTCTTTGATTTCTTCCAAAGGTAAGCGCAATGGATACCACCGATCAGCCCATCGATTAAATTCCTCAAACTTGATAATTTCTAGCCGCTGTGCCATTTCCTCAACGACTCCCTTTATTTTATCAGGTGAATCTTTGCTTTGTGAAACAGACTTGCCCGAAGTAGCTTTGTGTGGGTTAGATGGGAGAGGGTCATCAAATTCAAACTTTGGAAATCTTACCGTGGTGTCGTGAATTTTTACAAACTCTTTGGCTATTATAAATTCTTGGTTTTGGTAAATCTTTCGATCAAATAAACTTTTAAGCATAGCATATGCGAACATACCCAAAGCGTCACGGGCGTTGTGAGCAAGGTAATGTCTTTGCCCAATTGTACTACGCTCATCGACTTTAAAAGAAAATCGGTACTCGTAAAGCTCGGGGGCTTTTTGCTTTGTTTTTTTGGCGGGCATGAAAAGATCAAGAACTTATTCTACCAATTCAAAATAGAATTAGTCCATAGCATATACATCCTTAAAATAATTCAAGTTTTATTAGCAAACCAAGTAGTATTTTTTTATCGATTGTTGGTTGTTATTACCAATCCAGACGGTTTGCTAAAAACACAAAAACTAAGCAAAGAACACCAATGGTTCCTAAAGTGTACAGAATGAGTAAAGGAATTAACATGGGCCATTTTTCATTTTGGTCCAAATTAGGCTCTTTGTTTTCTAACTCGGCGATTCTTCGGTGAATGTAAATAATACGGGCTCTTTCTTTGTTGTCAGAGGCATGCTTAAGGCATGACTCAAAAAGTTCCTTATCTAAGGAAGAGTTATCCAACTCTCGCTCTGCAACATCTTTATAATCCAAACCGATAGACATAAAAATAGATTTAAAATTCTATTGCCTGACGGGCAACAATTATGAAGATGGTTGAACCCCAATGAATCGATCAGTTGAAATCATTAATTCCTTACGAACTGGTATGGAAAATATGTTGAAAGAAGATAAATCGCGTAAAGTTAATAGCCTGCGCCTTTTCAATTTCGACAAAAATAGAGTGTCTTTACGGATGGAATTAGTTGGTCAAGATAATGAGGTTCTTCCCATGGGAATGATTGATGTCGTCGAGTTCCCGACCGGAGAAAAGCAGAAGGTAAGCTGTAACTGCCATATGACAGACCTGTCCACGGGCAAATCTGAAAAGTTAATTTTACGACTTCATAACCAAGACCAAAAAAAGATCGAATGTGCCAAGGTTTTTAATTTTTTCAGGAAAGTACTCAAGCTCCCTGTATCAACCGATATAGCTCAACCTACCCAGCCCGAAAATTCTCTAAAGCCAACTTTAAATCAAAATATGGAGGAGGAGGGTATTGCTTTTCCCCCAACTAACGGAAAGATTCCCGAGAGCCCTCGAGGTGCCCAATCGTAAATCCTCAATTTTTACCTACGAAATAGTTCTTTAGCGCTTACTTGAGTAAATGGGCCAAATTTTTTGAGAGCTTCCATATCTATTCGGCTCGAATCTCCCACTACCGAAAACAAAATTGGTTTAGCTTTGATTTTATCTTGGTAGAATTTTTCAAAATCATTAATCCTTGCCTTGCTCAGATTTTTGAATCTGGATTTCCGAGGGTCGATCTCTAATCCAAGAGAGTCGACATCATAAACAAATTTGGGAATTGCCCGTGAAGTAATTGGGTTTGTACGATAAGCACTTAGGAGAGAAGCATGTGCGGATGACCAACGAGTATTGCTCACTGGCATTTCTTTAAGTAAACCAATGAATGCATCCATTGCATCGATGGTTTTATCCGCCTGGCAACCGATAGAACCGACCATAACATTTTCTTCGTTTGGCCGAGAAGGAGTGAAAAAACGAGCCCATGCTGAGTACGCTAGTGCCCTTGCTTCGCGAAGTTCCTGAAAGACTAGACCAGCCATGCCGCCACCAAAATATTCGTTGAAAATTTGAATAGACGGGGTGAGTGATTCGTCAAGTAGACCAGAGGGAAATTCAAACCGCACTTGAGCTTGAGCCATTTCCTTATGCAAAAAGTAAACTTGGTCTTTCTTAGTCTTTAACGAGCGGTCCGGTTCGACTTTTGCTGATTTGTGCTGTGGTGAAACTCCGAGAAATGAGTCGCGTATCCATTGTTCCACAATATCGGGGGATTGAGGGCCAAAATAAAGTATGGATCGCGGAGACTCTACAGCCTGTTTGAGCAATTCGGACAAGCCTGAAGTAGTCGAATTGTTTAAGTCCGCATCCGAAGAACGTTTCAGATAACGTGATTTTTCTCCATAACGATGAAAGTGAGCCAATGCATGGGTCAGGGCATTGGGATCCTTTTGTTCATCATCTCGCTCGGATAGAATGATGTCTTTAGTTTCATTCCAGATTTCTTCAGTTGTATTTGGGAATAGCAGATGTGACTCAGCTAACTTCAGTGAGGACAGGAAATTTTCATCCAACCCATTGATGAAGAAACTGCAAAAATGTTCCTGGACTCCAAAACCGAAGTCAGTACCTAATTTATACCATTCAACTTTTAAATCCTCTGAGCTCATTTTTCTTGCACCTGCACGGTCAAGCATGCGTTTTGCAGTGGAAAGCATAGGTTGATGGTCAAAGCCAAGATCCATACGAACATCCAAGTTGAAAAGATCATTTAGTGGATTAAATGCATGAATTAAGCGAATTCCGGGCGAGATTTCTCGTACCGAAAAATCTTTTTCTGGAACAAGAAAATTAGGCTGAAGTGGTTCGTAGGAAAGTTGATCAACCTCTTCCATAAATGGAGATCCCTTATCTGGATCGATGCTTAGTGGATCAATGGCCGGTTTTTCGATGGAGGGTAGGTCATGCTGCGCATCGATTCGAAATCCGACCACATAATTTTTCCCGTAATATTTATTAGCAACACGAATAATGTCGGCTTTGGTTACCTGTTCCATTTCGGAGATTTCGTTCAAGGTAACATTCCAGTCAACAAACGCTAAAAAGGTATCTCGGAGTAATTCAACCCTTTGATCGTTTTTCTCATAATTTTCTTTTTGTCGTTTTTTGAAATCATTAATTACCGCTTGCAAGGCCCAATCCTCAAAGTCTCCTTTTTTGACTCGTTCGATTTGTTCAAGAAGCAACTGTTCGACTGTTTCTAGGCTTTGTCCATCTTTGGGAGTACCATAAAGAAAGTGGGCACCAAAATCATTAAGGTTTTGTGGGTAGCACCCTGCCGCCCGTACTTTTTGCTTTTCAACCAGGTCGAGATTAATCAAACCGGCAACTGCATTGTCGAGGATCATATCAATCAGGCGCAAAGTTGGATAATCCGCGTGGTACTTGGGTGCAGTACGAAAAGCAAGGACCACATGCTCTTCTCCCAAATACTCTACTTCTACGAATTCACGCCCGTTTAAGGGTTTTTCATTCCAAGTTGGTTCGGGTCGAAGTTCATCGGGTCCACTCCATTTGCCAAAATACTCTTCTATGATCGCAAAAGTTGGCTCAGGGTCCAGGTCTCCGGATAGGCAAATAGCCATATTTTGGGGGACATAATGTGTGGAGTAAAATTCTTCGATCGCATATATCGAAGGATTTTTTAGGTGCTCAACGGTGCCGAGTGTGGATTGTTGTCCATACGGGTGTACTTTAAAAAGTAGATTATTTACGGCACGGTAAATCAAGCGATGCTTGTTATCAATCGCCCGATTTTTTTCTTCATAGACCGTTTCTAATTCTGTGTGAAATAAGCGAAAGACTGGTTGAGCAAATCTTTCGCTTTCAATTTTTGCCCAGTGTTCAAGCCGGTTGGCAGGTAAGTCAATTTTGTAAACGGTTTCCTCGTGCCAGGTGTGGGCATTTAATCCCTTTGCACCCATGTCGCTGTATACACGGTCCATTTCATTGGGGATTGCCAGTTTCGATGCCTGCGTGGATAGGCTATTGATTTGTCGGTAAATCTCATCTCGTTTTGTCTCGTTCTCTTCGGCGGCTCTTTGTTCGTACAACTCACTGATTTGTCGGAGCAGAGGTTCCTCCTTGGCAAAATTTTCCGTACCAAATGAGCGGGTACCTTTAAAGAGTAAATGTTCGAGGTAATGTGCAAGTCCCGTATTGGTTGAAGGATCGTGTTTACTTCCAGCCCGGGTAATGATTTCTGCATGAAAGCGAGGTTCTTCGGCATTGGGGCTGAGGTAAACGGTGAGGCCGTTGTCTAGGGTTTTTTGCAAAACTTGCATGGAAGATTGTTTTGTTGAAGAAAAGGTTGTATCAGGTTTTCCGGATGGTGAGCAGGAGGATAGTATAGCAAGGGCAAAGAAGCTTCCCATTGTCTGGTGTAGAGTTGACTTCATAAAAAGGCTGGAAAAGGTAATGGGGTTGAGAAATATTAAACTTATAATTCTTATAGCCTTAAACCAATGAAATTCAAATTTTATGAATACGAAAAATGTTCAACCTGTAAAAAAGCACGCCTTTGGTTGGAGTCTCAGGGGTTGGAATTCGAGCGCATACCAATAAGAAATATCCCGCCGAACAAAAAGGAATTGGCCAGGTTATTAAAAAGTCACGGCGGTGAACTAAAAAAACTTTTCAATACTTCCAGTAAAGATTACCGCGATCCTTCGATTAAAGAAGTAATCGGTAAAATAACAGAAGATAAAGCTTTTGAGCTCTTGATCGGACAAGGTAACTTGGTTAAAAGACCCGTGCTCGTGGGAGAGGAATTGGTGCTCCAGGGATTTAAACCTGAGCAGTGGGAGCAGTCTTTGGGTTAAAGAGTTATTTTTACCCCAAACGATCATATGATATTGAGTGCATAGGAGTATTTCTTTAAAAAGATCATTTGCAACGATGAGAAACTTAACTGATTTATGGAACGATCGAGTCAACGCTGGTTTGGTCGATGAGGTTTGTGTCCTTTATGCTAAAAGTGCCCGTTTACTGGCGACTTTTGCTTCCAAGCCCATTGATAACCCGGAGGGTATTCGTGCTTACTTCGATGCATTTACCACCCGAATGGGTGCGGGTGTTTCCTTTGACCAGGCAGGTACACTTCGTCAAGACATTGGGAATCAGAAATTTTTGTACACTGGAACTTACACCTTCTTTCATGGAGAAGGAGAAGGCCGTCAGGAATTTCCTGCCCGCTACTCCTTTTTAGTTGATGAATCAAGCGATCCGAAGATTCTTCATCATCATTCTTCTGTAATTCCCCAACTCTAACTTACCTCCGTCATGCTGAGCCCAAAACAAACTTTAGATACTTACTTTTTGGAAGCCCGCCGCGACTTACTCGAAGTGGCAGCTCTGCTTGACCGCTACGATGAATCGGTTAGCCGGGAAGGTCACAAAGCTAAGGATGAAAGTAAACTTGAATCCTTGAGGGAAGCCATGCAATTGTTGGCTAAGCCTGATCATATTAAATCAAATCGGGCGGAGCAATTGCTTACACACTTTGCCAAAATTAACTGATTTTAACCCCGCTTTTTCTCATGCAGATCATTCAACCACATTATCACGCCATAGCCCGCACCGCGCAGGATTATGAGCGAATGTCAATGTCTGGAGTTGTCGCGGTTTGTGAACCCGCTTTTTGGGCGGGATTTGACCGCAGGCACCCGGAAACCTTTATCGATTATTTTGCACAGATTTCAGAATTTGAACCAACCCGGGCGGCTGAGTTTGGTATCCGTCATTTTTGCTGGGTTGCCGTAAATCCTAAAGAAGCAGAAAATGTGGAACTCACGAATGAAGTGCTCAAGCAAATGCCTGAGTTTCTGGATAAGCCAAACTGCCTGGGAGTAGGTGAGACTGGATTGCACAAATCCACACCCAATGAGATAGCCGCACTCGAGGCCCATGTGGAAATGGCAATGAAGCATGATCAATTAGTTCTCATCCACACTCCTCATTTGTCAGACAAAGCTCATGGTACAAAAACCGTGCTTGAAGTGTTGTCAGGCATGGATGTAAACCCTGATAAGATTTGGATCGACCATGTCGAGGAAGAGACGATCGAATGGGTATTGGATGCAGGTTATTGGGCGGGTATGACTCTTTATCCTGTCACCAAATGTAGCCCCCGCCGGGCGGTTGATATTTTAGAGAAATATCCTACAGAACGGTTATTAGTTAATTCCTCTGCGGACTGGGGCCCGAGCGATCCTTTTACCCTACAGGAATGTATTGTCGAATATCGCCGTCGTGGACACGCGGTCCAAGAGGCAGTCGAGATTTTTCATAACAATCCTTGCCGTTTCTTAGGGCAAAATCCCAAGTGGGACATTAAACCAATTCGGATTACCGAGGAATAGACCTCTTCCGATGCCATTTCAGCTTTACGATACATTCACCCGCGAGGTTCGGGAGATGTATGCAATGGATGGAGAAACGGTACGTTTTTATTGCTGTGGCCCAACGGTCTATGGGCCAGCACATGTGGGTAATTTTCGGACATTTGTATTACAGGATGTTTTCCGACGGGTACTGGAAACCAACAGTCTAAAGACCTATCATGTTCGCAACCTCACCGATGTGGATGACAAGACCATCCGTGAGTCTCAGGCGGAGGGGCTAAGCCTAGGGGAGTTTACGAATCACTGGGCACAAAGGTTTCAAAAAGATTGTGAACTGCTTAATTTAATGATTCCACATGCTGAGCCTTCGGCAGTTGGTCATATTCCTGAACAAATTTCCTTAATTGAAAGATTGATCGAAGCAGGAAATGCTTACCAGGCTAGCGATGGGTCAGTTTACTTTAAAGTCGATGCTTTCGCTGAATACGGGAGGCTTTCGCGTCTTGCAGAACGTGAAATCACAACAAACGAAATTTCACGGGAAACATCTGACGAGTATGAGAGGGATTCAGCAGCAGACTTTGCTCTATGGAAAGCCCGTCGACAAGATGACGGAGAAAACTATTGGGAATCTCCTTGGGGTCAAGGCCGTCCAGGCTGGCATATTGAATGTAGTGCCATGAGCATGAAATATCTTGGAGAATCTTTCGACCTGCATTCTGGTGGCGTCGACTTAATTTTTCCTCACCACGAGAACGAAATTGCTCAAAGCGAGAGCGTTACTGGTAAGACCTTTGCACGTCATTGGTTTCATATAGCTCACTTGATGGTTGAGGGCACAAAGATGAGCAAGTCGCTGGGTAATTTATATACCCTGGATGACATTATCGATAGGGGGTATGGCATTCAGGAAGTACGCTACCTGTTACTATCTGGGAGTTATCGCCAACCATTGAATTTTACTTTTGATTCCCTCAAGGCTGCTCAGAAGGCCTTAAAGAAGTTAGCTGATTTTGCAAAGAAAATTGACAGTTTAGCTTCACCGGTCGGTTCATCTCTCGCAACTGAATTTGGTCCTTTTCTACCGGTACAACAAGCGATCCTAAAGGATATGAATACTTCGGATGCACTCGGGAAATTATTTGGATTGGTACGCGAGATATCTGAAGCGTTATCAAAGGGTAATTATGCAAACGGGGCAGGGGAGTTAAATCGTTTACGAACTGGTTTTAGGGCAGTCCTTGATCTTTTTGGACTTAGGTTTTCCGAAGAAAAAGAAGAGGCAGCCCCAGCCGAAGTGAATCAATGGGCAGAGCAAAGATGGCAGGCTAAGCAATCGAAAGACTGGGCAGTAGCCGATCAATTTCGTGAAAAAATTCAACAAGCTGGCTGGGTGGTAAAAGACAGCAAGGACTCATTTAAGTTGATCAAAGCTTAAATCACGCAAACATCAAAATATTTCAATGAGTGAGTTATCTATCCAGCAAGTCGGTTCGCGATCTTCCAAGTGGGGTGAAGGTCCTATCTTTTGGCAGAATCATCTATATTATGTTGATATCGAAGGACACGCCCTGGTCAGGTTAAATACCCAAAGCGGGGTGGAAAAGGTTTGGGACATGGGCGAGAGAATAGGCACTGTGGTTCCCTGCCAGTCAGGTGATCTTCTGTGTGCGGGAGATTCCGGGATTTACCGCTTTAATCCCCTTGATGGATTAACAATTAGTTTGGCAGACCCGGAAGCGGAAAAACGACCTGAGAATCGTTTTAATGATGGAAAATGTGACCCCGCTGGAAGGTTTTGGGCGGGTACGATAAGTACGGTTAAAAAAACGGGAGATGCGAGCCTTTATCAGTTAGATGAATCTGGTTGTTTGAAACGAATGATCGCTGGAGTAACCAATTCGAATGGAATTTGTTGGGACCGAGAAAAAAAACTCATGTATTATATTGATACTCCGACTCAAAAGGTGACCGTTTATGATTATGACCTTACGAGTGGCAAGATCGAAAATCCTCAGATTGCAGTAGACTTCACCAAGTTTGATGTTGAAGGTTCTCCGGATGGGATGACCATGGACGCCGAGGGAATGCTCTGGGTTGCGATGTGTCATGGTGGTGCAGTTTTAAAGGTAAACCCCGATACAGGAGAGCTTTTGCGGAAGGTCGGACTTCCCTGTGTTGAGACCACCGCCTGTACATTTGGTGGGGACCGCTTGGACAGATTGTTTGTTACCACCGGAATTCACAAAACTTTAGAAGAAGCAGGTGCTGGGCATGTGTTTGTGGTCGATGGTTTGAATGCTCAGGGTACGCCAGCCCAACCTTACCACGGTTAAATAAATGAATTGAAGTTTGATATTTCAAATACATTTGAGATATCAAATTATTCAGTCTAAATTAAAAAATGTGCATTGGTTGGTTCTTTTTCATTTCTACAAGAATATATGTCAAGAATCGGTATGCTACAGTCAATAATACATATTCCTAATATTTAGATTAAATGCTACTATCTCAAAAATGAGTTTTTCACTAAAGAACAAAGTTGCTCTCATAACCGGAAGCACACGGGGGTTGGGTTTAGGAATAGCTGAGTGTTTAGCAGATGCCGGAGCCAAATTGGCGCTCAATTACCATGGTAATCGAGAGGTTGCTGAAAAAGCGAGGGAGTTACTTCAATCCAGGGGAGCTCATGTCATGGTGGTTCGGGCAGATGTCACCAATCAAGAGCAGGTTAGTTCGATGGTTGAGGCGGTGGAGGAAAAATTTGGATCGGTCGATGTAATTGTGCCCAATGCTACGGGACCACAGCCTCAAAAACCAATTGAAGAGTACGATTCCGACTTCTATCGTGAGATGTACGATTTTTTTGTCCTCAGTCCATTTTTACTTGCTCAATCTGCATTGCCGGGAATGAAAAAGCGTAAATGGGGCAGAATAATAAATATTACCAGTGAAGTATTTCATGCATCCGTTCCCCAGTTTACTGCTTATGTTGCGGCGAAGGGCGGGCAGATTGGATGGAGTAGGAGTTTATCCGTGGAACTTGCGTCTACTGGAATAACCGTAAACACAGTGGCTCCTGGATGGATACCCACCGATCGGCATGTTGATGATCCGCAGGAAGATAAGGATGCATATTTAAGTACCATCCCAATGGGTCGTTGGGGATCTCCAAAGGATGTCGGACAGGCGGTAAGGTATTTTGCTTCCGAAGAAGCCTCTTTTGTTACCGGCCAAACACTCTGTGTAAATGGTGGACGAACTCCTTGGTAATCCTTGACCGATTTGACTCCCGCCTTCTTTATTTAAATCGATGAATATTAAAAAAGCCATTTCACTATTCTTTCTTTCCTATTTGCTTATTCTTATAAGCGGTTGTGGTGGAGAAAACCCCTCAGGATCAGAAAAAGCTTCCGATACCCCTACTTTCGCCTATGTGACCAATGGAATTGATCCCTTTTGGGATTTATGTGCAGCTGGTGTGCGTATTGCTGAAAAAGAATTTGGCGTGCAATGCGAAGTCTTGATGCCTCCTAAAGGAGTAGTTGATCAAAAACGGATGATGGAAGCTATGCTTGCCAAAGGTGTAGATGGAGTTGCGGTGAGTCCGATTGATGCGGAGAACCAAACTCCCTTTCTTAACGAAGTTGGGCAAAATACTATTTTAATCACTCAGGATGCGGATGCTCCTAAAAGCGACCGTCTTGTTTACATTGGAACAAATAACTATAAAGCGGGAAGAGCTCTCGGTGGCTTGGTTAAAAAAGCTATTCCGGGGGGTGGGGAAGTGATGATTTTTGTGGGCCGATTGGAACAACTCAACGCACGCCAACGCCGGCAGGGAGTGATTGATGAATTATTAAACCGACCAATGCAGAAGCTGGACCAAGTGAAGTTTGATCCAGTGGATGCTTCGGACTTAAAGGCTGAAGGATCAAAATACATAGTTTTGGATACACGCACTGATAATTTTGACAAAGCCAAGGCGAAGAGCAATGCCGAGGATTCCATGACCAAGTATAAAAATTTAAAATG
>JAQXCL010000053.1 GCA_029251885.1 Opitutales bacterium
GAGCAACTTGGACCTGTTAACATACAAACCCATGCTTTGGTTGGATGCGAATGAACCAAATGCAACATCATCTATTTGGCTGGATCAAAGCGGTAATAAAAACCATGCAAAAAAATATGATTCTCCAAAAACTATGCCTCACCCTGCCAGTGGACTGATGGTGATGTCATACGACTCCAAAAAGAATGATTACCACGAGTTTAAGGAAATAAATAATATCCGCACCGTCTTTTGGGTAATGAGTAAAAAGGGGGGCAATTCTGGTTCTCCACTCGCCCACGCGACCACCCATCATTTCTATTCAAATGGAGATAAGTTTTGGCATCCCAAACACACTCATGAACATATTCGTAACGGAAGTTTGCGCCTTAATGGATTGGCTGGCTCTAGCCACTCCGACTATCCAAATTCTCTGGCTGTAGTATCGCTTAAAACCACTGGTAATGTAACCGCCAGTCGGTTAGGTAAGGATCGAAACCATGGAGGGAAGTACAACTGGAATGGAAAGATCGGGGAATTGCTTATCTTCTCCGAACCGCTGGCTGATGAGGATATTCAAAAAATTGAAAATCATTTAATTGCAAAATGGAAAATTAAAAAGAAAACCGAAATACGCTACGGTGCCCCCGTGGCCTACCTATCTTTTGATGAACGCAAGGGAAACTCCTATCCCAATTCTGCCTCTCCAAGCAAGGCAGCTAACACCAACGCTAACAATAAGGAAGTCACAGGAAAAAGGGGAAAAGGGATCCATTTCACTGGAGATGATGCCCTCAACTTCCCTTCGGGATTTGGTGATTTTAACCGTCACCAGTTATTTAGTATGGCTTTTTGGATCAAGCCAACCGAACACCTGGAAAGAGGTGTGGTACTTCGACGCTCGCACGCTTGGACAGATGCTGGCAGCCGAGGTTATGAAATTTTGATTGAGAACGGCAAACTCTCTCCTGCTCTGATTCATTTCTGGCCAGGAAATGCGATTCGTATTCAATCAAAAATGCAATTACCGATTAACCAATGGACACATGTAGCCCTAACATACGATGGCTCCAGTAAGGCAAACGGCCTAAAACTCTATGAAAATGGAGCCCTCGCAAAAGTCGAAACCATTAAGGATCAGTTAACTCGAGAAATCACTGGTGGTGGCTCTCCTTTTCTTGGATTTGCACAAAGGATGCGGGATCGTGGATTCAAAAATGGTATGATCGATGAATTTTATCTCTACGAAAGAGTCATTACGCCCTCCGAGATCCAACTGCTTGCCGGAAAAACCAAGGAGCTAGCAGAAAGTGATAAAACTTCTATCTATTTGGGCTCTGCATACCCAAAATCAGTAACTGCTCAAAATGTACTGTTTAAAGAAAGAAAAAGTTTTGGAGATCAAAGGCAAAAAATTAGTGAGATCATGGTAATGAAAGAAATGCCCGGTTTACGGGAGACTCACATTCTTGAACGCGGACACTACGCAAACCGAGGGAAGGTCGTCAATCGTGCCTCCCCGGAAATTCTTCCTCTCTTCCCCAAAGATCAACCGGTAAATCGTCTAGGTTTGGCCAAATGGTTAACCGCCCCGGATCATCCATTGCTCGCCCGGGTAACCGTGAATAGATACTGGCAAATGATTTTCGGTAAGGGGCTGGTTTCGACATCCGAGGATTTTGGAATGCAAGGCAAACCACCCACCCACCCCAAATTACTTGACTGGCTCGCACGGGACTTTGTTGATTCTGGGTGGGATCTTCACGAACTATTCAAGAAAATGGTTCTCTCACATACCTACCGCCAGAAAAGCAAGATCCTCCCAATTGCTCAGCAAATTGACCCGGAAAACGTGCTACTCAGTCGGGCTCCCGCATACCGTTTACCCGCTGAAATGATCAGGGACAGCCTGCTCGCACACAGCGGATTATTACACAAAAAAATTGGAGGACCCGGTGCTAAGCCCTACGATTTAAAAGTTTCCTTCAAACCAATCAATCCGGACAGTGCTCCCAATGTCTACCGTAGAAGTTTCTACACCTTTTGGAAACGGACCGGTCCAACTCCCGTAATGATGGCACTAGATGCCTCCAAACGTGATGTTTGTACCGTACGCAGAGAGCGCACAGACTCAGCAGCACAGGCACTAATCATGCTCAACGGCACCCAGTTTATCGAAGCCGCCCGTGCGACTGCAGATGCCCTTATTCAAACTCATGGAACTGCCAAGCCCAATGATTTAATCAAGGAAGTTTTTCAAAAACTCACCAGTCGTCTGCCAAGTAATAAAGAATTTGGCATCTTAGAGAATTTATTGGACGAACAAAAAAAATATTTCACTGATGAAAAGGAAACCGAAAAATTTCTCAAAGTTGGATATTACAAATCGAAATCAAAAGACAAAAAATATTTAGCCGCAGTGACAAGTCTCGTTTCCACCCTCATGAATTTTGATGGCACAATTTCTAAAAGATAAAATAAACCATGAAACGACCTGAATGCACCGGCTTTGATTCTTCTGTTGGCTTGACCCGTAGAAACTTCCTCCATCGATTTGGAGGCGGACTTGGCGGCTTGGCCCTGGCCAATATGCTCCATGCCGAAACCGGCTCAAAATTCCATCATCCCGCCAAGGCAAAACGAGTCATTTATCTATTTCAATCTGGTGGTCCTTCCCAAATCGACTTATTTGACCACAAACCAAGATTAATCCAAGAAACCGGTAAGGAATTGCCCGATTCTGTGCGCCAAGGACAAAGACTTACTGGAATGTCTGGAAACCAGGCAAGTCTGCCACTGGTAGGATCGCCTTTCCAATTTGCACAACATGGGAAAAGCGGACAATGGATCAGTGAACTTTTACCCAATACAGCTAAAATTGCTGATGATATGTGTATTGTTAATTCGATGCACACAGAAGCAATTAATCATGGACCTGGAGTTACTTTCATGCAGACAGGTTCCCAGTTGCCTGGGCGTCCAAGTATGGGCTCGTGGCTATCGTATGGACTAGGTTCAATGAATGAAAACCTGCCCAATTTTGTCACCCTCGTGACCAAAGGCAAGAGTGGGCAACCTTTGGTTTCTAGGCTGTGGGGAAGCGGGTTTCTACCTGGCAAACATGCGGGTACACGATTTCGTTCAGCCAAGGATGCTATCCTCTACCTAAATAGTCCGGAAGGTGTTTCCCGAGACAGTCGAAGGAATGTGCTTAATCACCTTAAAGAACTTCATGAAATTCAACTTGAACGGACTGGAGATGCTGCCTTGGAAACGCGTATTGCCCAGTACGAAATGGGTTTTCGTATGCAAAGTTCAATACCAGATGTAACCGATCTTGGGAACGAACCTGAATCCACTTTTAAACTTTATGGAGAGGATGCCCGTACTCCAGGTACATTTGCAGCAAATTGTTTACTTGCAAGAAGACTGGCCGAGAAAGATGTACGGTTTATCCAACTTTACCATCAAGGATGGGATCAACATGGCGGCTTGCCCAATGCTATCAAAAAGCAGTGCAAAGAAACAGATCGTGCATCCTATGCACTGGTTGCTGATCTCAAGCAGCGTGGAATGCTCGATGACACACTAGTCATTTGGGGAGGTGAGTTTGGCAGGACTAATTATTGCCAAGGAAAATTCGATAAGGATAATTTTGGCAGAGACCATCATCCGCGGAACTATTCAACTTGGTTTGCCGGGGGAGGAATAAAACCAGGTATAACTTATGGGCAATCGGACGAATACTCATACAATGTGGAAAATGGTGGGATTCATGTGCATGATTTTCACGCCACTATACTCCACTTGCTTGGCATCGACCACGAGCGTCTGACTTTTAAGTATCAAGGCAGGCATTTTCGCTTAACCGATGTGCATGGGCATGTGGTCAAACCCATTCTTTCCTAGTTAATTTTAGGTAACCACTTTAGTTTTCGTTCTTCCCTAGGTGCCAGTCGAGGTTAAGATAATATCTTTATCGACTGAATGTTTAAACCCGCCCAATTCATTTTTCTTTTTCTTATCGCTCAAACCCTTCTTCTTTCCAATCAAGGTTGGGAGCAATGGAGAGGACCGAACGGAAATGGCCATGCACCAGCAGGAGAATACCCCCTGAAGTGGTCAGAAAGTAAAAACCTCTCGTGGAAAACCCTCCTACCCGGACGAGGACATTCCTCCCCAGTATATAAAGGTTCAACCGCATGGATTACCGCAGCCATTGAAACCGTGGCCTCCCAGGAGGAGCGGGAGAGAAGAGCAAATGAAAGTTCCTTTCCTGGGGCTATGGGATTGCATTATCTATCAAAAGTCGAATTTATCGCCCTGCATGTTGATCTAAAGACAGGGAAGATCATTCAACAGATAAAAGTTTTCGAAAAGAAAGCACCCCAGGCAATTCATCGGTTAAACAGTTACGCCTCACCCTCTCCCATTCTCAAAAATGGAAAACTATTTGTACACTTTGGTGCATTTGGAAATGCTTGTCTAAATAGTAAAACCGGACAAATTATTTGGAAAAACCAAGATCCCGATCTTTGGATTCATCATGAAAACGGACCAGGCAGTACCCCAGTACTCTGGAATAAATTGATGATTTTTCATCTTGATGGAACAGATAAACAAAGTGTAGTCGCTCTCTTTCAAGAAAATGGCAAAATCGCTTGGCATCGGAAGCGAAGTGGAAAATTAAGAGAAAACCCACAAACTAAAAAGGCCTACGCCACTCCCCTAATCGTACAAGGTTCGAATAGTCCTGTATTAATCTCCACGGGTGCAGACTGGGTGTACGGCTATCACCCGGAAACCGGTGAGGAGCTTTGGAAAATCAACTATGGAATCCTTGGCTTTTCAAATGTGAGTAAACCCTTGATGTTTGAAAATCTATTTATTGTTTCCACAGGCTTTATGAAAGGAGAACTTCATGCCTATCGAATGAACGGTAACCATCCTCCCACCCTGGTATGGAAAATGACCAAGGGGGCACCGAAAAAACCATCCCCAATAATAGTTGATGGTTTGCTTTATGTGATAAACGATGGAGGCATTCTAACCTGTTTAAACGCAAGAGACGGAGAGGTACTATGGCGCTCAAGATTAGAAGGAGAATACAGTTCGTCACCCACTTTTGCAGGCGGGAAAATCTATATTTCTAATCATTCTGGAAAAACCACAGTTATCCAGCCAGGTACCTCTATGAAAATTCTTGCTGAAAACCAGTTGGACGATGGCCATATGGCTTCTTTCGTACCCCTGCGAGGTAGCTTTCTTGTTCGGACCGAAAAAGCCCTCTATCGAATCGCAACGGGACTCCCCTGAAAGCTTGAATTACTTTGCTGGTTCAGCACGCAAAGAAGAAAAAACTGGGCCGGATGGGTTTTCAGGCAGGGACTTGGTCCAATCCTTAATCATCCCAATTAAATTCTGAGTAACTTCATTATTCAATTTGGATAAATCTTTAGATTCGAGTGGATCGGCAACCAGATCAAATAATTCAAAGGTTGAGAACTTTCGGTCACTCACCAATTTCCATTGTTTGTGAACCATGGCATACCCATGCGTCATTCTCCAAAACAAAGGCTTTTCTCGTGTACCTTTTTCCTTTCCCATCAGGGCAGAAACCTGACTCACCCCGTCTGGTCGGTAGTCAACAGGCAGGGTTAATCCGCCCAGTTCGCAAAAGGTTGGAAGTAAATCCACTGAGGAAAGAAAGTTTGATTTATCCACCTTGCCAGCAGGAATTTTACCCGACCAACGGGCAATAAAAGGTACTCCAATCCCTCCTTCCATAAGAGAACCTTTGTATTTCCTCCGGCCTCCGGTTATCCCCTTGGCTGCACCAATACCGTATCCAAGACCTGTTGCTGAGTCATATGTGAGTGCCAAGGGAGCTGCAGGAACCGAACGTGCTGGCCCATTATCAGAAGAGAAAATAACCAAGGTATTATCAGCCAACCCAATACGGTCTAAGGCATTAAGCAACTCACCAATCCGTAAGTCAGCATGGTAAAGAGTGGCCGCATAGATGGCATCTGGCTCATCCAAATCAGAAAATTTATTGAGTAACTTGGGATCGACATGAAATGGGGTGTGGGGTTCATGCATCCATAAGTTAATAAAAAATGGCTTTCCTAATTCGTGGCTTCGTTCGATGAAAGGAATGGCCATTTTCACATCGTCATGGACAAACATTTGCGGGCCGGCACAATTAAAGGCACCATACTCATCAATCCCATAGGCACTGGGAAGAGGCGAATCGGGAATCATATCGTTAGCCAAGTGCCATTTTCCATAGTGAGCGGTGGCATATCCGGATTCCTGTAAAAATTTTGTTAGCAGAGGTGCCTGCGGGTTTAACCAGTCGGGCATATTGCGCTTCTGATTGGAAGGCACCCAGGCAAAGTGTCCATCAATGGAATAACGAGCCGGAAAATGTCCGGTCATCACAGCAGCGCGACTGGGAGAACATACTCCGCTCGCAACCGAAAATCTGTGGAAGTCTGTACCCTCCTCTGCTAAGCGGTCAATGTTCGGAGTTTTTACATAGGGATGACCGTGGCAGCCAAGATCTCCCCACCCCCAGTCGTCCGCAAAAATAAATACAATATTGGGCCTTTTATCCGCGAAAGAAACCAAACTCAAGAACAGAAATAGATAAATGGATCGTAAAATCTTCATAAAAAGTATCAAAGAATCAGGTTTCTTCTACCCGTCGTAAAGTCTAATTCATGGGAGGCGTCTTTCAGGGCGTAGAGCACACTGATCGAATTCTTGGTTGAACGAACGCCGAAACGCCCATTTTTATCCAAAGATATCAAACCAAATTCATGGTTACGCGAAGCACCTTCCTTCATTAAATCCAATAGGATGGTTTTGAGAGGCACACCATCCCGCAAGCGATAAATCACCTGAGCAGCCACCGCCTGATTGATAATATGCTCACCTTTGCCTGTACAGGAAACTCCTCCGAGTTCATCTGCGTAAGTACCTGCCACACTGGCACTATCGCTCACCCGGCCGGGCGTTTCATTGCCTATACCACCGGTGGAAGTACCAGCACAGACAATTCCATCCTCATCCAAGGCCACTGCTCCCACAGTACCAAATTTTTCACGGTTCTTTAACGCTTTACGGTACTCAATGAAACGGGACATGGTGATAGGGTCATGAAAAGGAAACCCTTTCCGGCGGGCATATTCAGTTGCTTCATTTCCGGAGAGCAGATGGTGCACTTCTCCCCGCAAGGAATCAGCCACCGAAATCGGATGTTCTACATCGTAAATATTGATCACGCCCGAAAAGATTGAATCGACTGAATCCATCAGGGCCGCAGACATTCTTACCCGACCGTCCCGCTGAAGTTTCGAACCTGTACCCGCATTAAAAATAGGATCACTCTCAAGAAGGCGAATCGCATGAAGAACCGCGGCACGGGCACCTTCCTGCAATAGGGTTTCGAATGAAGGATGCAAAGCCTCCTGCAAACCGACGCGATATTGCTCCTTGGTGGCTACCTTGCCTTCAAGCCTGCCTGCACCACCATGAATGATTAATTTACACTTCCCATTACCCACAGGGATTAGTTCAAGAGAATTTCCGCCATTTGGTCGAGCTTAAGATCAGCTCCATTAAAGACAGGAGCATCGGTGAAATTATTTAATTCCCGGATATGCAAAGGAGAGCTTGAACAAAGACCTGAAACCGCGTCAGGAACCAGGTTAAACTTGGTCTTCAAAATATGAATCCCGCCAACGGCGCCTAAAGCGTCTGCGGCGCAAAAGATTAGTTTGTGGATACGGGATACAATTTCCGGGCATTCAAGTAGCATGGCGGTTTCCCGTTGGTTAATTCCATCCGCAAATTCAACCACAAGAAAATTTTTGCTGTTACTTCCAAGTTTGGAATCAAGGGTATGAAACACATTAAGCATTTCATTCATGGACAATTTATAGGTCGATGGATAGCCAAGATAAGTGAAATCAGCAAAATCCTTGGCTCCGGCATCATTCATGTGAAGAATGTCCTTAAGGCTGGCGGTACCGGTCATTTTGCATCCATTGACCGCATAACCCATTTGGTGCAAGGCTCGGCAACAAGCTGCTGCTGCCAGACTTTTTCCTGAATTCATCGCCGTTCCCACCACTAGAACAAGCTTGGCTTTCCCCTTTTTGCTGGAGGATTTAATTTTAGGAAAGTCTCTGGTGTTAAGCACTTTGCCCTGCTTATCTACTAGGTATCCCTGAATCCGAATCCTTGTAGGATCCTTAAGCATAGCATTCTTGGTGACAACCGTGCCAATCATTCCGGAACGGGCCAATAAATCGACATCCTTGACCAAATCCTCCTGCACGATTCCTTCGTAATGGTCAGGAGCATAACGGTTTCCAAATACAAAGACCGCTTTCGAACCATTGTGAATCGCATGAATACGTCCGGAAACATTCTCCAGTGAGGAATGCTGTCCAATCCTGCGAATTGAACCAAAAACCAAGTCACCCTGTTCCGGTGACTTATCCAACATTTGATATCCAGCAATGGATGATTTCTGAAGGCAAAATGCCGCACTTGGAATAATTAAACCAGCAGGTATTTTTTTCATCGTATAAAGGAGGGGTAAGGGGATGAAGGAAAATAACTCAACTCTGATGAATTGAAATTGTCAGATCATCTTCTATGCCAAAAAAACAGGCTGTAAAGCCTATTTGAAAGGGTGAATTTAGTCTATTAATTCATGAAACTTACCAAAAAAAAGTAAGCTTCGAAGCAGATGCCTTAAGGATCGACTCTCTTTATTGGAAATGAAGCGAATGAAATGTGCTCCTTTAGCATAATCTCTTCGATTTTCGAAACGATATCAGGATGCTTGGAAGAAAGATCAGTGGACTCTGATTCATCTGCCGATAGATCAAAAAGCCCAAGTTGCAAAGATGCTTTCTTTTTGCGGTTAATATCTTGCCGAATGTCCTTCTATTTTCCCATCCATACGGCCTGCTGCCCCCCATATCCAGAAAATTCACGGTATAAAAACTTTCGATTACCTGAAGGTTTTCCCAGCAAATGAGACCCATGGCTCTGTCCATCATGATATAGCAAATCATTAAAGATTAGTTTCGACCCAAAAATACTGAGCATTTTGCCTCGTAGTAAATGAAAATACTAAGTTCAATATTGGTTTATTCAAAATGATTCAAATTATGAAAGTTATACCCTCAAAATTCCTATTGTTGTTCTGTGTAATCATACAAACATGCATACCGCAAATCTCCGCAAAAGAATTTGTTAGTCTTTTCAACGGCAAGGATTTATCTGGTTGGAAAACAGATGGGAACTGGGTGGTTCAAAAAAATGGATCCTTAGTAATCGATCCATTACCCACCCAAAAAGGCTGGAAAAGATTCGACGATTATTTGATCTCGGAAAAAAAATACGGGGACTTCATCCTGGAAATGGAATATAAATATCCACCCAAGGGAAACAGCGGGCTCTTTTTTCGAATTGGCGACCCCAAAAACCCTGTAGGTTCGGGAATCGAAATACAAATACTTGATTGTTCTGGAAAAAAAGAAGATGACATGACCCATCATGACCACGGTGGAATCATAAAGTTCAAAAAACCATCTCGTAATATGTCTAAAAAACCGGGACAGTGGAATCAATTGATCGTTTATTGTGAAGGGCACTATATACGGGTTGGATTAAATGGTATTGAGGTCCAAAATACTTACCTGGACAGCGAACCGGACGAGGGTCTTCCTTCAGGCAGGCTAAATAATCGTCCCATGCGAGGCCACCTAGGTCTGCAGGATCATGGCGTACCCCATCGGATCGTTTTTCGAAACCTCAGAATTCTCGAACTATAGATTTGAAAGTTTTTCTCATTCAATTTTCTCCAACTTGGGAAAATAAGGAATCCAATTATTCCAAGGTTCAAAACTTGATCGACCGGTCCTCTCCGGAGCCGCATTCATTGGTTGTCCTTCCGGAAGCTTTTGCAACAGGATTCAGCCTGAATCCAAAAGCAACTACGAAAGCAGAACCGGATCAAACCTATGCCTTCCTCTCCAATATATCGATCTCCCATAAAATATGGATTTTGGCAGGGGTGATCGTTCCCAATGAAAATAATACTAAGGCAAAAAATATTGCTGTTCTTTTTAACCCTAATGGCAAACAGGTGGGAG
>JAQXCL010000060.1 GCA_029251885.1 Opitutales bacterium
TTGGACAAATCCAAACAAGTAGCGATGGAAGAGTTAGAGATTTTTCGTGATGAAATGGGAAAAATCGTCAATGAACTAAAGGAAATGGAAGAAAAGCTTAAGAATCCAAATATCGACACCGCGACCTTAAAAGAAAAATATCAAGCCAAGGTGACTGTGGCTAAGGAAAAGCAGGATGATATGGTAGCCTACGATAAGAGAGCCAAAGCAACTATTGCACAAAGACAAAGAAATCTCTTGGTTGAGCATTTAGAAGATATTCGAACTGCCATCAAGAAAGTATCAGAAGCAAAGGGTTTAGACTTGGTTCTTAATTCCTCGGAAACCCAGTTGGGAGTATTTTATTCCTCTGATCAAATCGATTACACCGAGGAAGTTATTGTTACTTTAAACGCACAAAACAAGTAGCATATTTTTCTACACGAGCTAAGCAAAAATAGTGAGTCTTAGCATAAATCTATCGGAATTAATCGATTTATTTCCTGATGCAATTCAATCAGGTCAAACGTCTATTGGGAAATTAGATGGCATTGCCAATCTTCGTGATGCGAAGGCGGGGGATCTTTCCTTTTTGGGTAATGCAAAATATAAAAGCCAAGTTGAACCCTGTAACGCCAGTGTAATTCTTTTGCCAAATGATTTTCTAGGTAAGCCCTCAAACAACCAACTATTTATAAGATTGGACAACCCTTCACGAGCTTTGGCTCAAGTTTGCGAATTATTGGAGGAAAAATTATATCCAGCACCAGCCACAGGGATTCACCCCACAGCATTTATAGAGGATAGTGCTAGCGTTCATCAAAGTTCTTCTATCGGTGCATTTAGTTATGTTGGGCATGAATCTACCATTGGTCCAAATTGCACTATCAATACTCATTGCCATATCGGAATGGGTACAACGATTGGTGAAGGCAGTGTATTTTATCCAGGAGTTAAATTATTGGCCCGCTGCCAAATAGGTAAACAAGTAATTTTGAATGCTGGAGTTGTAGTAGGCTCTGAAGGCTATGGTTTTGATCAGGGTGATGGAAGTCACCAAAAAATTCCTCATCTTGGAAAGGTTGTCATCGAAGATAATGTAGAAGTCGGGGCTAATACTTGTATCGATCGAGCTAGGTTTGAAGAAACCAAGATAGGTCAAGGTACCAAACTTGATAATTTGGTTCAAGTTGGTCACAATGTCAAAATTGGTAAAAATTGTCTGATCGTTGCTCAAGTTGGAGTAAGTGGAAGCGTGGTTATTGAGGATGAAGTAATAGTTGGTGGACAGGCTGGTTTTGCAGGACATTTAAGAGTTGGAAAAGGAGCAAAGATTGCTGGCCAAGCTGGTATAACTAAAGATGTAAAGCCAGGGGAATTTCTTAAAGGTAACCCAGCCCTGCCCTTTCATTTGGCTCAAAGGATTTCTGTATTACAAAGAAAATTGCCAGATCTTTTCAATAGGTTTGCCCAAGAAAAAAGCAAAGAGTAAACAAAGAAATGCGAAACGGTACTAACTTAAAGATTTTTAGCGGTAATTCGAACCTCCCTTTGGCAAAAGAAATATGTGCCTACCTTGATGTGGAAATAGGCGATGCCCTAGTCACTTCATTTCCTGATAGTGAAAGTTTCGTTCGGTACAACGAAAATATCCGGGGAATGGATGTTTACCTTCTCCAGTCGACCAATTCCCCAGCAAATCACAACATCATGGAATTATTGATCATGATAGATGCCGCAAGAAGGGCATCTGCTGCGAGAATTTCTGTGGTTATTCCTTTTTTTGGATACGCCCGGCAAGATCGTAAAGATCAACCCCGTGTTCCAATCACTTCAAAATTGATAGCCAACCTTTTGGTTGCAGCTGGAGCTAACCGAGTGCTTACGATGGATTTGCATGCACAGCAAATTCAGGGATTCTTTGATATTCCAGTGGATCATTTATATGCATCCCCCGTCTTTTTTGATTATATGCGAAATCGAAATACGGACAATATGACCATTTTCACTCCCGATGTAGGTGGTATGAAAATGGCCAGTGCCTACGCTGAGGTACTGGGTTGTCCATTAGGGTTTGTAGCAAAAAGAAGAACGGGGGCAAGTACGGTAGAGGCAACCAATTTAGTTGGCGAAGTGGAAGGTCGAGAAATTTTAATTATTGATGATATGACTGAAACAGCTGGTACCTTGACCGCAGCAGCTAAGCTGTTGAAAGAGCGTGGGGCCAAGAGAGTTTCTGCGGTAATTAGCCATTGCGTGCTAAATGAAACCGGGAAAGAGCGATTACAACAAGGTCACTTGGATGAATTAGTTACCACCAATTCTGTAAATATGCAGGTAGATAATTTACCCATAACTCAATTGAGTGTGGCTCCTTTGCTTGGGGAAGCAATTCAAAGGACACATACCGACACTAGCATATCGAGTTTATTTGAAGTTAAGGGATTCTAGGTTTAAGTTTACAGAACTTAGGTATTTCCAAGACAATTTTGCTTACCAATTTCGCTTCAATTGTTAATGCGTCAAAAGATTATACTTCTAAATTGCGGGTTAGTTTGGATTAGCTTTTTCATTATTGGTTGGAACGCGTTTGGAGAAAAAAAAGGATTTTCACTTAAAGTTGATGAGACCGACCTTGATCGTTTGGCGGCAAATCCTATACAGAGTTACTCAAGCATTCTCGGTAAGGCTACTCCAGCAGTAGTTGCGGTTTCTACCCAACAAGTTGTCAGAAGATTATATCCCGGTGCAGGTAATCCAATAGAAGATTGGTTTAGGCGTTATTATGGCCTTCCGCGAACAAATCAGCCAAGGATAGAAGAAGAAAAAGTACCTGCTGGTATAGGTTCTGGCGTGCTCGTTTCTCCGCAAGGTCATGTGGTAACAAATGCACACGTCATCTCAGATCCTAGAACTGGAGAGTTAATGGAAGAAGTGGTGGTTAAGCTTGGCGAGCAAAAGGATTACCCTGCAACAATCATTGGCTATGACCACACCACAGATATTGCTGTACTTAAGATCGAAGCTGACGAAGAACTTCCCTTTGCCACACTTGCCAATAGCGATCAGCTTCAAGTCGGTGATGTGGTTTTTGCCGTTGGTAATCCACTTGGAATTGGGATGACAGTTACTATGGGAATTGTATCTGCCACAAGAAAATCGGAATTAGGGATTCTTCGCGAAGATGGTGCTTATGAAAACTTTATTCAAACAGATGCATCTATCAATCGGGGTAATTCAGGCGGAGCTCTTTTAGATGCACAAGGAAGATTGGTTGGTATTAATACGGCCATTATTTCACAAACTGGAGCCAGTATAGGAATTGGACTGGCGATACCTGTTAATATGGTACGACGAGCACTCACTGATTATATGGAGGAAGGTAAAATACGAAGAGGTTTTTTAGGAGTATCCTTAGAGCCAGATCCAAATGGAAATGCTGCAGTTGTCGCTAGTGTAGTCTCTGGAAGTGCGGCGGACGAGGCAGGCTTTTTGGCTAATGATAAGATTGTAAAAGTAGGAAAAAAACTCGTTTATTCAGTTAACCAAGCGAGAGTAGCCATTTCTCAAACTTTGCCAGGGGCTCAAATACAAATCGAAGTTTTAAGAAATGGAGAACCCGAAACGCTCTATGCAATTCTTGGGTCAATGTCGGAGGGTATTGTGCCTATTCCAGGTCTTGATTTGACAGTCCTTACTCTTCAAAACCGAGAAGAATTTGATATTCCCGATTCTGTTAGAGGTGTTTTAGTTTCTCGTTCTTCTGGAGAAAATGAAACATTCAAAAAGGGTGTGGTCCTAGTTGAAATTAATGGTTCTCAGATACTTGATGTGGGCGATGTTTCTGAAAACCTATATTCTGGAATTAATCGGTTTTATGTTTGGTACCGAGGAAATTACAGATTTCTTGCATATCGCATTCCGTAATTTGAATTATTCAGTTCCAAATAATTTTGGAATCAAACCATGTATACCACCCGGTTTAGCTTCCGGGTTTGGTAGCCGGTATACTTTGCAAATTTTCGGGTAACTGATCTACTGAATAGGTCGGGAAATTCATCTTCAAAAGAGACATGAATGTAATGCCGAAATTGATTGGCTCAACACTACGATCCACCAGGGACACAGCACCTAAAAAATCACAGGGATGATTGTTTATTATCTTGATTGCTTCCTGAACTCTTCCGCCTTTGGTCACGACATCTTCAACTAAAAGTACACGGTCTTTCGGATGAATCATAAAGTTTCTTCTCAAGGCAAGCTTGTCGTTCACTTTTTCCAAAAAAATGAAGCGTGAGCCAAGTTGCCTTGCCATTTCTTGGCCAATTACCAACCCACCCATTGCAGGGGCAATTATTAAATCAACCTTAGTCCAAGGAATCTTTTCGATAAGTAGTTCGGATAGTCTTTTGACTTTATCTAAATGTTGGCAAACCTGGGCACATTGGAAAAAATACTCGCTTCTTAATCCCGAACGTAAAATGAAATGACCCTTGAGCAGAGCTTGCGTTTCTTCGAAAATTGAAATGACTTCTTTATCAGTTTGGTTCATTGTAAAGACTTACCAAAGAACAAGGCTTTCATTGAAGCAAACCAATTTACGAATAAGAATACTCTTTTTGAATTTTTCTGTTTTCTGCTGTTGGTCAACATTGTTGTTAAGTGGATGGAATTAAGCATGAGATGTATTTGCAGTTCCTAATTTATCCTATATAAAATATTAATTAAGATGAACTGGTCAAAAGAACTTTGGTTTGCACTGTTATTCATTTCCGTTGGCTTTACAGTTTGGCCTTTAATGGTGTACTACTTAGGACTTGCTCTCGGAATAAGTTTTTTTGAGAGCACAACGCTAAGAGTTTGGGCAGAACAAATTGTTTATGGCCCATTGGGAGAGTTCAGTTTACTTTTCTTACGCAGTCTTGTCTTCCTTTTCACTCCGTATTTGTTTTTTAATTTTTTACGAATAATCCTCTGCAAGGCAGGCCAAGAGACTTAGTCTTTTACACCAGTTTTTCCTGCAAATTGCAGTATTTAGCATAAGCTCCATCAAGCAGCATTAATTCTGGATGCGTACCTTTTTCAAGAATTTGGCCCTTTTCTAAAAAGATAATTTCATCAGCCTCACGAATAGTACTGAGTCGATGGGCGATAATAAGTGTTGTTTTATCTTTAATTAAATCATGTAGAGCTTGTTGAATCTGTCGTTCTGTATCCACATCCACACTTGATGTTGCTTCATCTAAAATGAGGATTGGCGAAGATTTTAGCATAGCTCGGGCAAGGGTAAGTCGTTGTTTTTCCCCCATGCTCAATCTTACCCCTCTTTCTCCAATTAAAGTATTCATACCTTCAGGTAATCGCCTAACAAATTCCCATGCGTGAGCTGCTTCTAAGGCTCGTTGTAATTGATCTTCGCTCGCATTTTCGGATGCTAAGAGTAGATTTTCCCTAACGGATGTATCGAAGAGAAAAGGGTCTTGAGAAACCAAGCCAATATGTGTCCTTAAATTATTCAATGATAGCTGTGCTACATTTTTTCCGCCAATGGTAATATTTCCCTCATCTACATCGTAATAGCGAAGTAAAAGGCTAGCAATTGTACTCTTGCCGGCCCCTGTCGGCCCGACTAGTGCTGTGGTTGAGCCATGTGCCAAGGTAAAGGATAGGTCCTTAACCACAGGACTTCTTTCAGCATAAGAAAAACTTACTTTGGAAAATTTAATTTCTTGCTCGATAAGAGGGAATGGAAGTGGGGAGGCAGGACATTCGACCTCAATAGGGGCGTCTAAGATTTCAAAAACCCTTTCGCCCGAAGCTTTTCCTGCAGCGACAAGATTATTAATTCCAACAAGTTGTCTAATTGGTTCGTAAAACATATTGGCATAAAGTAAAAACGCGAAGAACTGGCCATTTGAGAATCCTGGATCAGTTTCGAGCAAATAAGCACCCATTCCAACCACCCCAAGAATCCCTAAGGAGGATGTAAAGCTAGCCCCTGGACCTTGAATGGACCAACGATACATAGCGGTTAGTGAAACCTTTTCGAGCTCTCGAGCAACCTTTGCAAATCTTTTTCGTTCGCGGAGCATAAGTGCGAAAGATTGAATCAATCGATTACCTTGAATATCTTCGACCAAAAGGGAGTTGAGTTCGCCAGATTTATCACGAACAGCTCGCCAGTTTTTCTTCGATACACGGGCGTATTGATAGGCCATCCATCCCAAAATGGGGAGGGGTAGAAAAACAATAATCGCAAGTCTTGGTTCTTGAAAAAACATCATAGCGGACACACCGGCTAACGTGAGAACCGCAATCACTCCTTGTTCTGTCCCGTCTAAAATCGCACGTTCCACACTCTGTACATCCTCTAATACTCGAGATGAAATATCGCCGCTCTTTCGACGATCATAAAAATTGATTGGTAAACGGAGTAATTTGTCGTGAAGATCTTGTCGCAAGCGATAGATCACATGTTGTTCGAGCTTGTTATTGATGCGAATCCGAAAGCAGTTCAACAATTCTTTTAGAAAAAATATGCCCGCGATTAGTAAAATTCCCTTTATGAGTAATTTTCCGTCCCCAATACCCCTTGTAAAAACATTGTCCAAAACCTGCTGAATGACAGAGGGTGCCAATACAGATAACAAAGTCATTACACAGGCTAATGCCAAAGTTCCTCCAAAAAGTAGCTTGTGAAAAAGTATATAGGTACTAACTCTTGAAATTACTTTTGTCTTTTTGTTTGGGCTCATGTTTATAATTAAAAACAATCACACAATACTTTCTCTTAACTATATTACAAACTTGGACTCAAAAATCATTCACGGACCGACCGGAGCTACTTTACTAGACCTCCCCTCCCCTTATGAGGCCCATTCATCGGGACTCCTTCACCTGCCCAGGTTTTTGGCAAAAATTCGCAAACATTTGCAAGGGACTTTACCCAAAAGCTATCAACGGAATTTCACTAAAGGTTTTGATGGTTTTCTGTGTCTTCATTTAGGACTTGAAGCTGAGCAGATCGTTGCTTGCGTACAAAAGGCTAAAAGCGAAGAAGAATTAAACCATAGCTTAAAGGAGCTTTTACCAAAAGATTTAAGAGTTCATGAATGGAACCGCCGAGTGGTACAAATTGGAATGTCCGACATGGCACTTGAAAAATTACAAGAAATTAAGGAAGGCTTGGGTGCCGCAGGTCGCGATGAATTACGCTCTTTTGCTGACGTGATTGATTTCGATGAACAAAAAATAACTTAGTATTCAGTCTTAAGTTAAACTCGCTTAACTGTAAGAAGAGTTAAGTCATCTCGATCATGGCTTTGCGGACTAAATTTATTTAAATCCTGAATGATTTTTTGATTGATGGACTGGGGATCAAGGCCCGCATGTTTAATCAGTTCATCCTTTAGACGAGAAACCCCAAATTCCTCCTTTTCTTGATTACTAGCTTCAGTTACGCCATCGGTGAATAAACAGAGTAAGTCGTCGACGGAAAAATCGGTTTCTTCGTTTTTAATAAGACTAGAAAATAAATCCGGCTCGACCATACCCAATGCCATACCGTTACCTCTTAGTTCCACCACTTCGTTAGTAGTGGTGGAAGCTCTTACAAGTAAGCCTGGCTCGTGACCGGCTCGTGCGTAGGTTATCTTATTAGAACGGGTATCGATTACGGCAAGAAAAAGTGTGATGAACATATCCTTTCGAATTCTTGAAAAAAGTTCTTCATTTAAAAGAACAAGAACTTCAGAGGGCGATCGATTTTTATGAACTAAGTGCTTAAGGTGTGTCTGGCATAAGGCCATAAGCAATGATGCAGGCACTCCTTTCCCTGAGACATCGGCAATACATAGGCAAAACTTATGGGAAGATAGCTTGTAAAAGTCGTAAAAGTCTCCGCCTACTTGAGCCGAAGGTACATACCTTGCATCTATTTCCAATCCTTTGCTAGGGGGAAAGACTCGGGTTAAGAAAAGCTCCTGAACATCATGAGCAAGTTTAAGGTCACCATCCATTCGGTTTTTTTCAAATCGAAGGTTCATGGCGTCCGAATTTTTGATCGCTAGAGCAGCTTGTTCACCCAATGAATTAATCATCGAAAAGTCTGTTTCGGAAAAAGAAAGCCCATTGGAAGGATTTGCTACTGCGAGAACTCCTATAGTTTGGTCATCATGAATTAAGGGGGAAAAAACCATAGAGCGGACAGATAAAGAGGTATCCTCGTGTCTTATAATTCTAGGATCCTCAATGGCATGTGGAACAAACACTGGCTTGCCGGTTTTGGCTACTTGTCCAACAATACCTTCCCCAGCTTCCAAAATTTCAGAGTTTAATACTTTTTCAATGAAGCGTGCACGTGGAGAGGTTTTTTCTTCCGAGTTAGTCTTGATGGCTCGCTGTGGAGGGAAAAGTCCTTCAACCGCAACTCCCTTTAACCTGCCGTTAGGAAGCTTTTCATAAATACATGCACTTATTGCCCCGGTTGTGATAACAGCAGTATGAACAATTCGTTGGTAGAGGACTTTTCTTTCAACTCCTTCACCAATGGCCTCAGCCAAATTATGCATAAATTCAACTGCGATTTTCTTCTCCTGCGAGAGTTGATTTTTTTGCTGCAATAATTTTTTACGAGAAATTTGCCAACGTCTCCGGCCAATAACCCAAAAACAAAGACCGATCATCAATCCGCCAAAAAACCAAATTAAAGGGTACATATTTTCTGGTAACTAACTTATCCCTCTTTTTTTTGCTCAAGGTAGCTAACGACATCTGAGAACACTTTTAGGTTTTTTTCATTGAGATTCATCAGTGCCTTGTGAGCTTTGTATATCGTATCAGGATTGGCATTCGATTGGGAAGGTTTAATAGCAAGGTTTTCAAGCTGCACTTCATCCTTTACTTCATCTGAACTTACATTTGCAATCTGGTGAATCCCTAAGTTGCATACGGTTTCTAAATTTCTTCCTCGTAGGTTGAGTAAAGAAATACTGCCTTCATCGGCAGCACTGCGGATTTTCAAAGCAACGCTTACCAAGATGCCCAGAAAAGTACTGTCCATACTGGAGCAATCTTCAAAATCAATAACATATCTTTTTTGTCCTTTCTTACCCTGCTCTTCAAAAAAAAATCGAAGAGGTTCACAATTTAAGTACGAAGCTTTGTTAAGAACCTTTACGAATGCTCGGTCTGGTGTGACATGAACTCGATAATTAATGTCCACTTCTGTAAACTATTATGCTCTAACTTCCTCACAATCGGAGAAGCTTGCAGGTATTAATTTAAAAGGAAAGCAAGTCACGATTGAGATATTACCATTCCTGGATTTGCGGGTGCTATGAATTTATGAATACCCTTCAATCTATGATTTTTGAATTAAAGAACTCCTTTGATTTGCGCAAAGTCAGGAAGTTGTTTTGGGTCATCAGAAGACCAAGCCAGGGCAACTGTGCCTTCTTTAGAAATAACAAAAGCTGAACGCTTTGATACACCTTGAAAGCCGATAAAATCTTCATATAGCACGCCATAATTTTGGGATACTTCCTTGTTGAAGTCACTAAGTAAAGGGAAGTTTAAACCTTCCTTGATCGCCATTGCTTCCTGTGCAAACGGACTATCTACGCTAATTCCATATACCTTTGCATTTAATTCATCGTAAGCTTTTAGGTCGTCCCTTACCGAACATGCTTCTGCCATGCATACACTGGTAAATGCAAAAGGAAAAAAGAGTAAAACTACATTGGATTCGCCTTTGTGTTCGCTTAAGGTAATATCCTGTAGTCCGTCAGGTGTTTTGGTTTTCAGTGTAAAGTCTGGGGCGATTGTGCCAATGTCTAAGGTCATTTTGTCTCTTGGATAAGGGTTATAAGAAGACTTTAAATTGGTAAGGTTACATGGGTTTCTTGCAAGCTGAATCATAACAGAAAAGAATGAGTCTTTCGTATTCTTCGCTCGTAGAGGTAGCACAATTTATTTATAGAGATAAAATTCGTAATGATTGAAAATAAGTTGTTGGAAAATGCAGAGGTTGTAATTGGGCAAGATGAATTGCTCGATAATCTTAAGCAGGGACGTAAATTAAAGATTAAGTTTGGAGTTGATCCAACTCGTCCTGATTTGACTTTTGGGCACTTGGTTGTGTTTAACAAACTTAGACAATTTCAAGATGCAGGTCATGAAGCCATTTTATTAATTGGTGATTACACTGCTCGAATTGGCGACCCGAGTGGGCGTTCTGAACTGCGTCCTGAATTAACCGAGTCTGCGGTTAAAAAAAATGCTACCACTTATCTCGAGCAAGCTTTCAAGATACTTGACGAGTCTAAAACTGTAGTTCGTAGGAACAGTGAATGGTTTGGTGAGATGAGCTTTGCTGATGCCCTCTCTCTTACTCGAAGTATGACGGTGGCACGAATGCTAGAAAGAGATGATTTTGAAAAACGTTTTAAATCTAATCAACCAATTTCCATGGTAGAATTTATGTATCCGTTGATTCAAGGTTACGATTCCATTGTCTTGGAATCCGATGTTGAATTAGGTGGAAATGATCAACTCTTCAACATGTTGGTCGGCAGAAACTTGCAGAAAGAAAAAGGATTGTCCCCGCAAGCGGTGATTACATTACCTTTACTTGTCGGATTGGACGGCTCTAAAAAGATGTCTAAAAGCTACGATAATTACATCGCTTTTAATGATTCGCCAAAGGATATGTTTGGAAAAACTATGTCTATTTCCGATGAAGTGATGTGGGATTACTATCGTTTGTTATTACTCAAAGACGAATCTGAATTGATGGGACTTAAGCATTCTCACCCAATGGAGACTAAAAAACAATTGGCACGAGAACTTACCTCTGTTTTTTTTGGTGATAAAAGAGCTGATGAAGAACTGAGTGCTTTTTCCCAAGTTTTTTCAAAAAGAGAAGACCCAAATGACATGCCTGAAATTTCTATTTCTCAAGGTCTTTCACAACCCCCAACCCTTTTAAATATCCTCTCAGAATCTGGATTATTTGAATCAAAAGGTCAAATTCGCCGATTGATTAAACAAGGAGCCGTCAAACTAGAAGGTGAAAAAGTAGATAGTCCAGATATTGATTTAGCAACTCTGTCAGCATCCCCAAAAATTCTTAAAGCGGGTAAAAAAATCTTTCTGCGAATAAAGCCGTAAGTTTTAAAGACTCACTTTTTTCTTACTACTTTTCGTAAAAATCGTGTAGTAGGATTTTTATGTTTCTCTAATAAAGAAGTTACAGTTCCATGATGTAAAAGATTGCCGCCCTCTTTTCCACCTTTCGGTCCCAATTCAATAACGAAATCCGCTTCTGCGATGAGATCGACATCGTGTTCGATCACAACCACGGTGTGACCATCATCTACTAATCGATGCAGGAGAAGTATTAATTTTTGGCAGTCTTTTGAATGAAGTCCAATGGTGGGCTCTTCTAAAACATAAAAGTTTTTTTGGACCTTGCCCAATCTTCTTCCTTTGAGTTCGATTCCAGAAGAAAGTTCCGATGCCAGTTTGAGCCTTTGCGCCTCTCCTCCTGAAAGGGTTGGTGAAGTTTGACCCAACCTCAGATAGCCTAGTCCCGTTTCTTTCATGAGAGAAAAGGTTTCCTTAAGCAATTCATCAAATGAAAAGAAATCTACTGCATCATCGAAAGTGAGGTTAAGAATTTCGTCGATATTCTTTCCTCTCCATTTTAAATCAAGGACTTCGTCTTTGTATCGTTTACCTGCACACTCTTCACACTCAACATATGAATCCGGCAGGAAATTCATTTCCAATTTAATTTTCCCGGCTCCTTTGCAAATTTCACATCTTCCCCCTTTTACGTTAAAGGAAAAATCACTTGGCCCAAGCCCGCGAGCCTTGGCTTCTGGTAATGTGGAAATCAATTCCCTTATGCGGGTCCAAACTCCCAAGTAAGTAACCGGAGTGGAACGGGAAGTCTTGCCGATTGGGCTTTGAGTGACTTCGATTGCTTTGGCAAAGATGTTGCCATTCTTCAATTCGTATCCGTCGGCTTTTATATGCCCTGATTGTTGTTGAATGGCTTCTTTAACCCCCTGGAAAAGAGGGCCTCGTACAAGACTAGACTTTCCCGCTCCTGATACCCCACAACATACAATTAGTCGCCCTATGGGTAGTTGCACCTTTAAGTTTCTGATGTTTCGAAAATTAACTTTCAAGAGTTCAAGGTAAGCTTTTGAAGTTTTGCTATTGAGTGTAGGCAGGGAGCGCCATTGTCCTTTTAAAGGATGGGGTATTCCTATGGAAAGGTGTTTGCCGGTTCCTGATTGAGCATTTTCAGCAATTTGAAGTGGTTTCCCCACTTCAACCACATGACCGCCATCCTCTCCAGCGTGCGGGCCAATTTCGATAACACAGTCTGCTTGTAAGATAGTTTCCAAATCATGCTCTACCACAAGTAGTGAATTCCCCTTGGCTTGGAGCTTGCGCAAAGAATCAATTAATTTTTGATTGTCCGAGGGGTGAAGGCCAATAGATGGCTCATCTAAAACATAAAGGACACCGGAAAGGTTCGAGCCCAATTGGCTAGCTAGGCGAATTCTCTGGGATTCTCCACCGGACAGGGAAGATGTTTCACGGTTAAGGGATAAATAATCCAAACCCACATTACCCATAAAGCATAACCTCTCGAGAACTTCGGGCAAAATTGCTTCCAAAATAGGTAATTTTTCTTTTTGAATTTGGAGGTTTTGAAGGAACCCAGAAATTTCCTCCGGGGTAAGGGCAAGTAGCTTTGGTAAAGAAAGAGATCTTTTATTCTTATCTTGTAAAAATACATTTCGGCCACTTGGATTTAAGCGCTCTCCGAGGCAACTAGGACAGGTTTCCCCATTGGTCAGTTTCCACCAATCTCCGTTAGCTGGGAGATCTTCTTTCATCCAGTCATAAATTCTTCCATATCCATGACAAGATGTACATTGTCCGCGGGGAGAATTCCAGGAAAGTAACGAAGGCTCAAGGTCTGGATAAGCTTCCCCGGTTGAAGGATCTGATTTGCGAATGGAAAACCAACAAATTTCACCATCTGGAAAAAGGAGGAGGCAGCGCCCTTTGCCAATGTTTAAAGCGTAGTCGATCGAAGCGTTTAAAACGGGCCTTGAGGGAGACTTGACCCAGTGGTTCATTACCACTTCAATGTCGTGCAACCGATACCTGTCAAGGCCCTCAAAAGAATGCGTCGGTAAAATATCTCCATCACAACGAACTTCCATAAACCCTTGCTCCCTTGCCCAGTTAACCAAGGGCTTGTGATGGCCCTTGCGATTCACAACGAGGGGGGCAAGTAGACGAATACCGCTGATCTTTTGAATCCGTTTTGCTAAGATTCGGGAAATTTCCTGAGGAGTGGAGGAGACCAAAGGTTTTCCGCTTTGCGGACTGTGTTGTTCTCCAAGGCGAGCGTAGAGAAGCCTTAAGTATTGAGCGATTTCTGTAATGGAACCAACCGTAGACTTTTTGGAACCTCGAGTAACCCTTTGTTCGATGGCTACCGTCGGAGAAATTCCGTTGATTTGATCGACTTTTGGCTTTCCGACTTGTTCGACAAATTGTCGAGCATAGGATGACATAGACTCGAGGAATCGCCGTTGTCCTTCTGCAAAAATTACTTGGAAGGCCAGGGATGATTTTCCCGATCCAGAAGGTCCGGTAACTACGACAAACTGGTTTGAGGGAATTCGTAAGTTTATGTTTTTGAGATTGTTTTCTTGAGCCCCGAGTATTTCTAAGTCTTTTTTTCTGCCGTAGTTGCCTTTTTTAAATGGCCCATAGTCGATTTGTTTATCTTTAGGTTTTTTTTCTAAATCTGAGAATAAGCTACTTGTCGGAGTATTTAGAGAGCGGAACGAACGAGGAGACCCTTCAGCGATAATTTTACCCCCCAGTTTTCCTGCTCCTGGTCCAAGTTCTACGATCCAATCAGATTGGCAAAGAACCATGGGATTATGTTCGATGACAAATAGTGAATTGCCCTCCGCCACTGTTTTTTTAAGGCAGTCAACCAAACGCTGAACATCGGAGAGATGAAGGCCAGTGGTAGGTTCATCGATCAGCAAAATTGCAGGCTCCGATTTTTTCCCAAGAGGTCCCATATATTTGGCTAATTTCAATCTTTGCGATTCCCCACCAGAAAGAGTTCCAAGCGGTTGGCCCATCTTAAGGTAACCCAATCCAAGTTCATGAAGAAGGGATAGTTTTTTGTGGGTCTTGGGAAAATGAGCGAATCTGAGTAACGCATCCGCGATCGTAAGGTCTAAAGCATCGGCAACGTTTAATCCGTCCAATTTAATTTCCAAAAGATCATCCTTAAAGCGTTTGCCATGACACAAAGAACAAGGAATTGAAAGGTCGGGTAAGAATTGCATTTCCACATTCTCATAACCTAAGCCCATGCATGAATCGCACCGTCCTTGCCCCGAGTTAAAAGAAAAGTCAGATGCGGAAAAACCAGACATTTTTGCCTGCTCTGTTCGACCAAATGCCTCTTTGATTGGTCCCCAGGCATCAGAGTAAAGGGCAGGGTTTGACCGGGAGGAGCGAGCAACGGTTCCTTGGTCAATCATAACCACTTCAGAAAAAGGCAGGTCACTGGTTACCCAACCATTGGGTGAGCCTTGGCTAAGTTCCTGATAAATTAGGTCATGAACAAGGGTAGATTTACCTGAGCCAGATAAACCAGCGATTGATGTAAATTGGCCAAGAGGTAAATTGGCACTGAAGTTCTTTAGGTTGTGAACATTTGCTTTCCTAACCTTTAGAAATTTGGTGGGTGCCTTGCTTGACTTAATTTGACTTTGCTGGTGTTCGGTTGACTTCCCGGCGAGCCACTTTCCTGTCTCAGATTTGGCGGAACGCAAGAGTTGGGGAACCGTACCCTCAAAAGTAATATGCCCCCCTGCTGTTCCTGGTTGAGGACCAATTTCAATTACCCGATCAGCTGCTTGAATCACTTGATCATCGTGTTCAACCACGCATACGCAATTTCCACTGGCTGCCAAGTCCCGAAGGATTCCAATCAAACGGCCAACATCTTTATGATGCAGCCCGATGGTTGGCTCGTCTAAGGCAAAAAGGGTATCCGTCAAACCAGCACCAAGGCAGGCAGTAAGATTAATTCTTTGCGTCTCTCCACCACTTAGGCTTCTGGAAGTACGATCCAGGCTTAAATAATCTAAGCCAACATCTCTTAAGTATCCAAGCCTCGTACAAATGGCCTCGAGGGGTAAGTCAGTCTTTGGCTCATTACTAATAGGCTGAGTTTCCATCAGCGAAAGGAGTTCGGAAACCGGTAAAGAATATAATTCTGGAAGAGAGCGACCCTTCCACTTCCAGAGTTGTGGTTCATGTTGAAACCTTGTGCCCTTACATTCAGGACAATTAAAGTATCCTCGATACTTGGATAGAAACACCCGAACATACATTTTATAGGTCTTTTTTTCCAACCATTTGAAAAAAGAGTTAACTCCATACCAACGTTCATTTCCCTCTTCATACAGGGGATCACCTTTCCAAATAAAATCTTGGCTGTCTTGAGAAAGATCCTTCCATGCCAGCTGCGGATTAATATCTAAATCTTTTGTTGCTAGCATGAGGTCTTCAAGGCAGTGACCGTATACTTTACCTTGAAATGGCTTGATCGCACCTTCAGATAAAGAAAGCTTTGTGTCGGGAATAACTAGATTTGGATTGATTTCAATTATCCGCCCAAAGCCTTTGCATTTTGGGCAAGCCCCGGCGGGAGAATTGAAAGAAAATGAACCTTGTTCTAGCTTCGCATAGCTTTTTGCAGAAACTCGAGAGCGCAGGCCAGTATGAAAAGATGACAAGATTTCTCCGGTTGATGATCTCGCTTCAGCTCTTCCTTTTCCGTGGGAGAGGGCAAGGGATATGGCTTCGGCTATTCGATTTTTGCTCTCAGGTTTTACCTTGATTCGATCAACGACTACAAATGCAGAAGTTTGGTCCCAGATTCCCTCTTGAAGAAGATCTTCTATGCGACCGTAGTCTTTAGATGATAATATTCGTGCATGACCTGCAGAAATTAGAAACTGAAGAAAATCAGTAGTCGGTAAACTGCCCCGCTCTATGGAAAAGCCTACAACAACATTTCGATTACTGAATTGGCTTATACAAGCCTTGGCCTGAGTCGAAGGAGTTTCTACTTGAATGAGCTTTCCTTGATCATCGGGGTCATGCAGGCGAGCAACTTGCGGAAACCAAACTTTAAAATAGTCGCAGAGTTCAGTCATCGTACCAACGGTTGACCTGGAATTCCTTACTGTATTTTTTTGCTCTACAGCAATGGAAGGACGGGCATTTGCCATGGAGTCAATTTTGGGTCGTGGTAAAGATTCCATGAATTGCCTGACATACGGACTAAATGTTTCCACATATCGTCTTTGTCCCTCTGCGTGAAGAACATCGAAAAGCAGAGTCGATTTTCCTGTACCGCTTAAACCTGTGATCACCGTTAATTGGCCAGGGGAAAGGTCCAAATTAATGCCTTTTAAATTATTTTCTCGGGCACCGCGTAATTGGATGGGCAGTGATTGATTAGGCATCGGTTATTCCTAGGGGAATTGGAGAATCGGACAAGACGCGAAATTAAAATGGCGTCCCGTAGGGGATTCGAACCCCTGTTGCCGGGATGAAAACCCGGTGTCCTGACCTGGCTAGACGAACGGGACGAACTCACACATCCTGTTTAAAACTTTCTTTTTCGCAAGTCGAATCTGTTAGTCTTATTTTCATGACTCTAGAAGTTTGACATTATCCGCTCATACTTTACTTTTTGATCTTTGTCATGAAACCTACCTACAACCCATCTAAACTGCGCAGAGCCCGAAAGTTTGGCTTTCGCAAGCGCAATCAAACGAGTGCCGGACGCAAGGTGCTTCAAAATCGTCGCCGTAAGGGCAGGGCTAAATTAACCGCCTCTGTTCTTCCTCGGTTTCGTTAGTCATTTTTTGCCTAGCCGCAAACTGCGTGAACTTAAGTCTTTCACGCACAGAAAGGTTGCGCAAAAGCTACGAGTTCTTGCAGGTCAAATCCAATGGTGTTTCTATTCGGCAAGCTCCATTTTGGGTTCAAGCCCATGAAAATTCTGTTGGTCCTTCCAAGCTAGGAGTAATCGCCACCAAACGATTAGGGAATGCGGTGGCCAGAAATCAGGCAAAAAGACTAATTCGCGAATTGTTCCGCAAGCACAAACACCGTTTGCCATTTACCATACACTTGGTTGTCTTGCCAAGGCGCTCAATTTTCCAAACGCCATTTACTAACTTAGAAACTTTATTCATTGATGCTCTTAATAAAGCGTCCAAACGATTATGAAAAATTATTTATTAGGAGCTGGATTTCTCGTTCTTGCTTTTTATCTGATTTGGCAACAAGGAGCCGAACAGATTGAATACTCTGACCGTCTTTCAAATAAAGAAGTAAATGAGCAAACTCAAAGAGTTGAAGTCATTGAGGGTAACTCCTCTCCTTATTCAATAACTCCTGGCATAGAACCAGGTATTGTAAATTCCGAAGATTCGACTCCATTTGCTGCAGTCGTACAACTTGGGGAGGAGAAGCTAACGGATGGATTAAGCACTAACCTTTCCTCGATTACCTTTTCCAATCATACTGGAGCAATCCGATCGGTTCAGCTTCATCAATCGGAAAGATTGAATAAGGCTTATGATATAGATCATTCCGAACAGCCTTTTTTAGGAATTGCTTTTGAAGATGAATCCGGAGCTCTTTTATCAGAAGCATTGCCTAATCCTCGAGATTTTCGCTTGATAGAGAGTTCTCCCAGTCGTGTTGTTTATCGCTGGGAATCTCCTGGAAATCTGAGCATTGATCGAATTTATGAACGCTCAGAGGTAGATGGATATGGTCTTATCCACAAAACCGTTTTTCGTAGTTTGAGAGACTCTCCTATGGTAATTGATCGAGTACGAATGTATCTGGGCTCAAGTTTTCAAATTCCCCGCATGTACAACCCTTTTGACCAGGCAACCACTTATTTAAGTGTTGGCTATTATAATGAAGGTGCTCCATTGCCTGAGGGTTGTTCCTGTGCCACTTGCAGCGGAAGAATCGATGGTGAAAGAGAAGAATTCTTTCAGTTAAATGAAATGGGACCGAGTGGAAAGATCGAACCAAGGAGATTGGCTAAGGCTAAATGGGCATGCGTGAATAATCAATTCTTCGTTAATCTTTTACGACCAGAGTCTGAACTTAATGACTTTCGAGTTTGGGGTGAATCCGTACAATCCTCTACTGACGAGAGTGGAAAGGAAATTCTTGGAATTAGCGGGGCAGTTTCTTTCCCCTTGGGAATTTTTAAGCCGAAACAAAGCAAGGAATTCTCTTTTAAGATATATGCTGGTCCCAAAGATTACATCGAACTCTCCAAGCTCGCACATGAACAGAAAAAAGTCATGCAATTTGGGGTCTTTTGGTGGATTTCAGAGCCCTTTAGTTGGGCCTTGAATAAATTAAGCTCTATTCTTGGTAGTTATGGTTTGGGCATAATAGTACTCACGGTACTGGTAAAGCTTATCCTTTGGCCCCTTACCGCTCAAGCTACTCGCTCTCAAAAGAAAATGCAGGCCCTACAAGGACCGCTCGGTAAGCTTCGAGAAAAGCACAAGGGTAGTCCCCAGAAACTCAACCAGGAAATGATGAAGTTTTACAAGGAGCACAAGGTCAACCCCTTTGCTGGCTGTTGGCCTATTCTTGTGCAAATCCCTATTTTTCTTGGAATGTTTTGGATGTTGAGGTCCGCGGCAGAATTGTACGGTCAGGAATTTTTATGGGCGATGGACTTATCCGAGCAGGATAGTGTAGCTATGCTTTACGGATTTTCCTTGAATGTATTACCCATTTTCATGGTTCTTACGCAGTGGTATCAAATGAGGCTCAATCCAATGCAATTAGGACCAGAAATGAGCGAGGCTCAAAGAATAAATGCAAAAATGATGCGCTTTATGCCCTTCATGTTTTTGGTTTTCCTTTACTTTTTCTCATCTGCTCTTGTTCTTTACTGGACTGTGCAAAACATTATGACCATTTTGCAGACGCTCTTGACCAAAAATGTAACTTTACCCAATTTGACTGAAAAAGACGAAAAAGGTCGGGACAAAAGTTTTGATCGAAAATCAGTAAGAGAAGTCCAAGACATTGAGTATGAAGAGGAGTCAGACGATGAAGAAAGAAAGTTGCGAAACCTGCTTGGCTTAAAGGCAAAAGGGAAGATTGATCTCAAACTTTTGGAAAGCAGGTATAAGGAAAGAATGAACAACTATACTTCAAAACGCCTGGAGAATATGTCGGAACAAAAAAGGACTTCAGCCGAAGAAAAGCGTGACAAAATCACTGAGGCTTATGAGACTTTGAGGAAAATGGATAATAAGCAATCTTGACAACCCCTACCCTCTTTTAGTTCGATTTAAATATTCATGTCTGGGCATAGTAAATGGGCTACCACTAAGAGGCACAAAGCTGCCATTGATGCCAAGCGTGGTAAAATCTTTAGTGTAATCAGTAAAGAAATATCCTTGGCCACTCGGGACGGAGGCAAAGATGCAGAGTTTAACCCCCGGCTTCGTACCCTTATCTTGAAAGCCAAACAGGCTAACATGCCTTCCGATAACATTGATCGGGCTATTAAAAAAGGAGCGGGCGAACTCGGTGGCGTGATCTATGAAGAACTCCTTTACGAGGGATATGGACCGGGAGGAGTAGGTTTGATTGTCGAAGTTACCACCGATAATAAAAATAGGTCGGCTTCTGATGTAAGGAGTACTTTTTCAAAGAGAGGTGGAAACTTGGCAGGAGTGGGTGCATTGGCTTTCAATTTTAAGAGGAAAGGTCAGTTCCTGCTGGCCTTGGATAAAATGCCAGAAGATGATTTGACTGAATTAGCTTTAGATAACGAAGCCGAGGATGTTTTGGTGGAAGATGATCATTATGAGCTAGTTTGTGAAACAGCGAATTTTGATCGATTAGCTGAGGCTTTTGAGAAAAAAGGAGTAGAGCCGGATTCCTCGGAATTAGCTTACCTTCCCAATATCTTGGTACCAATAGAAGATGAAGATATAGCACGTAAGGTTATGAATTTGATCGAGGCGTTGGAAGAACTCGAAGATGTTAAAGCGGTTCACGGCAATTATGACATGGACAAGCCTTTGCTCGAAAAGATTTCTTTGTAATATTCTCTTTTCATGCCTTTGCGGGTTAATAATTAGCCAAACCCAATTCAATGCCCCACTCTGATCAAACTGACTTTTCGAACGAGCCAAATGAAGTTGGTTTGGTTCATGAGGAATCTTTTGTGTGCGAGGACCGCTTTGAGCTTTCCAATGGTCAGTTTTTAGAGGGTTATAAATTAAGGTACGAGTGCTACGGGAAGCTTAATTCTACAAAAGACAATGCAGTCTATATCTGCCACGCTTTGACAGGTGATCATCATGTTGCCGGAATTTACAGTGAAGAAGACGATAAGCCGGGTTGGTGGAACCATGTTGTGGGGCCAGGAAAGCCAGTTGATACAAATCGCTTCTTTGTAGTTTCTTCGAATTGTCTTGGTGGGTGCAGGGGATCCACTGGGCCTTCCAGTATGCGATCAGATGAGAGTGGGGAAGCTTACGGATCGTCCTTCCCTGATCTTTCTATTCGAGACATGATTCATGCTCAGCGTGCGTTAATTGATCATCTGGGGATAAGAGCTTTGCATGCGGTGGTTGGTGGAAGCATGGGCGGAATGCAGGCCTTGCAATGGATTGTGGAGTATCCGGGGTTTGCTAAAAATGCTATCATCATTGCGGCTACTGCCCAGCACAGTGTACAAACCATAGCTTTTAACGAAGCAGGCCGTCGTTCCATTCGAGGTGATAACGGGTGGCAAGGTGGGGATTATCAAGAAGATAACAGCCCTGAGCAGGGTTTATCGGTAGCTAGAATGATGGCTCATATCACATATCTTTCCGATGTCGGTATGGAGGAAAAATTTGGGGGTGATCGAAGATTGAATTCTAGTGAAGATTTTGAATTTAGTGTTCAGGGTTACCTCGATTATCAGGGTAAAAAGTTTATCGAGCGATTTGACGCCAACTCTTACCTTAAACTTACCGAAGCTTTAGACAGATTTGATTTAGTAGGTGATCAAGGTTTGGCGAAGGCCGTTTCTGAAGTAAATACTCGCACTCTGGTCATCGCTTTTTCAAGTGATTGGCTATATACACCTAGGCAAAACAAGCAGATTGTGGATGCTTTACTACGAGCAGGAAAAGACGCATCCTACTTGGAAATTGATCATTCCCATGGTCACGATTCTTTTCTCATCGACTCTGGCCCCTTTCTTCGTGCATTGGATGTTTTTCTCCAAACCGAGGATTCTTCAAAAACGGAGAACCTTGAAGCTGATGGGTTTAGAAAATTAAAAAATCGATATGAGGTAAAAAAAGAAGCGGATTTTAGAGCAATCGATGATTGGGTGACTCCCCACGACAAAGTACTGGATTTGGGTTGTGGCAGAGGATTACTGCTTGAGCATTTGCGGGAAACCAAAGAAGTTCGAGGATTGGGCGTTGATTGGGAATTAAACAATTCCACTTTCTGTGTAGCCCGGAAAGTTCCTATTTATCAGGAAGAAATTTTATCGGCTTTGACAAAGTTTAATGATAACTCATTCGATTGGGTAATTTTTTCCCGTATGGTCGAATCCTTGCCTGAACCAGGCAGAATTCTCAAGCAAGCACTTAGGGTTGGACGTAAAGTAGCCGTAAGTTTTGTTAACCATGGCTACTGGAGAAACCGTTGGAATTTCCTCTTACATGGAAAACGGGTATGTAACGATGTTTACCCCCATCAATGGGAGAGTAGTCACTTAAGTAATCATTTTTCGATTCGCGAGTTCGAAGATTTTTGTTCTCGTCTGCAAGCAGAAGGAATGAAGGTAAGATTGGGACGAAGAATGTTTTATCGAGGCGACTGGGTAAAATCCTGTTCTGCTTTCCCTAATTTTCGGGCAGGACTAGCCATTTATGAATTGGTAAAGGAAGGTATGGACTAGGGGCTATTTACGTCCTTGGTTCCAGCGGTATGCAGAACCATACCCCCACGCTAAACCAACCGCCAATCCACCCGCATGTGCCCAATTGGCAATGCCGCCAAAAACACCGGTAAAACAGATTAGAAAAAAGCCAAACATAATCATGGCTACCATCGGATCCAGCCGAAATCCGTCTGCCGGGTCTAACCGTGTTTTCACCCAGACATATCCAAATAATCCATATACGACTCCAGACATTCCGCCAAAGGCTGGTCCAGTTAGGGTGAATTGGGTTAGGTTGGATACCAATGCAATCAAGAGTATGAAAGAAATGAAAAACTTAGGTCCTTTTCTTTTTTCGATTTGTCCACCAAGGTCGTGGAGCCAAAACATATTAAACAAAATATGCAAAAAGTTAAAATGAAGGAAGATTGGAGTAAAGACGCGCCAGATCTCTCCATTAAGAAATTCGGATAATTGACCATCAACTTTTTCTGAAATAAAGAAACCGCCAACTAGTTCGGTGTTTTTACCCATACCTGAAAGTAGAAAGACCGCAACGCAGGTTATAATGAGCGAAAGGGTCATGGTGCCTGCTGAGCGGTCAGTTCTCTGCCATTTATCTCGAAGGTTAAATTCCCTAAAACCACGATTCCTGGGAGGATTTCTTGTCTTTGCGTCCTTTTCTATTTGGGACGAAACCTCATATTTTTGGTCTTCCGGATCTGCTTGAAATTCGCTCAAAAAAGAAAAAGCCGAATCCACTTGGTCCTCTTCCGCTATCCAAACTTCCCAATTTACTTCTTTAGGGGAATCCGCTTTTTCAAGGGACGATTCTATGCCCTGCTTTTTGATATAACTCCAAAAGCGTAGAGCGTGCTTTTCCGTGTTAAAACTTCCAATAAGTCGCATGCAATCTTGTTTTATTGGAATCGATCAAGATTACGAGTTATTTGCTTCCAAATGTTAAAACTTAAGGTTCGATTGAATGGTGCGAAGCTTGATCACGAACAGACATTTCCAACGATAATTCTCCATTCGAAAGAATTTTTGCTGTTCTTACATCACGTTTAAAATCTTCAATCATGCGGTCTTCGAGGAGTTGTTTTGTAATTCTTTTAATATTTTCAAGTAGTGGATCAGAGACGAATGGTACAGTTTTCAGGTAACCTGATTTTAATGTTGGAGGGTGTTGGTCTTCTTTCGTATCAAATTTATGTTTATCGACATCTGTATGTGGTAATTTCTTTTTAATGAAAGCTTCTTTTAATAAATCCGTTCTTTGCCTAATCACGCTAGCAGACTCAACTGAGTTCAACAGGGGTATGGCTTCATCATGCCTTTTTAAATCAATTAAAATTCTAGCTTTTCCTAATTTTAAGTAATCAATTTCAATCTCACTTCTCTTGCCAAATTCTTTTATTAGAATATTCCAGGCGATCAAAGCGTCGTCCTTATTAGAAGAATTTAAGTCAAAAAAGCTTTGTGCATATCTTAATTGATAATCGAAGTTGGCCGGTTGCAATCTTGCTGCTTCTTTAAAACTTTCATGCATTAGTAGGCCCATCTTCTCACCTTTATTTAGCTTGGTTAAATGTTCTTCAAAAAGAAAAACAAAATTGCCTAGGTTGTAGTGATAAAAAGGTTCATTGGGTTCTAGTCGAGTTGCCATCAAGAAAAACGGGAATGCTTCCATAGGTTGATTATTTTCAACCAAGTAATTTCCTAACTCTTGTTTAACCACGGCCATGTTAGGGTTCGCTTGATCGGCTCTTAAAAAAAGAGCCACGGCATCTTCATTCTGCCCTGTCTTTCTGAGGAACTTACCAAACAAAATAAGGGCATGGGTGTTATTTGAATTTTCCAAAAGATAGGATTCATAAAGGTTTACAATCTCTTGAGCTTGCCTGGTTAGTTCTGTTTCGGTCCAACTACTTCCCTCTTTGAACAATCGATTCTGATGGTCAACGATTTTAGAAAGTTCCAAATCAGATAGACTTGTGGGATTTGCTAATATTTTCTGTTCTAAATTATGAATGAAAAAAATTAGCAAAATTAGTAGTCTGTAAGAAAAAGCAGTCATCCTTATCCTATCTTTCCCATTGTGGGAAGTCTTTCAAGCTTGGAACATATGTTCCTAAGACTTAATCATGTATAAAGATGGATCTTAAAAGCACCTTTATATTCCTATTTTCCTTATTCTTGCATCTGAGCTCTGTCAGTTGGGCAAAAGATATCTGGGATTCATCCCTTTCATACGACCAAGTAGTGACCAAAGCAAAAGATGGATCTCCTTATCATATGGGACTTCTGGGGATTTATTTGAGATCCGGTGAAGCGGGTTGCTCGGTAAATGTGGATGCGTCTAGGCAATGGTCCGAAGCAGCTTTAAAAAAAGGGCATCCTTTCGGTTCTTATAACTTAGCTAACCTTGCTATGCTAAAAGGAGATTTTTCTGAGGCAACCAGACTTTATCAAGATGCAGCCCTGCTTCTTCAAAGAAGAGCATCAGATGGAGATGCCGTAGCTATGTATTGTATGGGGGAGATTGATTTTCAAGTTCTTCCCACTAATGTACCCCGAGCTTTAGACCTCTTTCAAAAGTCCGCTGATGCAGGTTACCCTCAGGCGCAGGCTACCATAGGAGCTCTTTATTTAAAGGGTTTGCCTGGTCTGTTGGAGAGAAATCCTGAAAAAGGGGTTGATCTTCTCTCAAGAGCTGTTCGAGCCAAATCTTTGACTGCAAGATTTAATCTTGGTATGGCTTATTATAACGGAGATGGAGTACCTCAAGATCCTAGCAAGGCAGCACAGTGGTTGCAGGTTGCAGAGAAGCAAAACTTTGTCGAAGCCCAGTATGTCTTGGGGATGCTGTTGGCTGAAGGTGAAGAAGGCTTGCCTAAAAATCTTAGTCAAGGCGTTCGTTTGCTAAACAAGGCTGATAAGCAGGGTCATAAACTTGCTCGGGCTTATTTAGAAAAAATGGACCTTAAACCAGGGACGATTTCTAATAAAGTTCTTCAAACTACCACTTCAAATTTTTCTAATATGACGAGTAGTGAAGATGAGAAAATTTTGCATGAAGCTAGAAAGTATTACACTGGAATTGGGAGGTCTAAGAATTATGAAAAGGCCTATTCTATGTTATTACCCCTGGCCAAGGGAGGTTATCCAGAAGCAGCTCGTTTAGTTGGTTTGATGAAATTATCGGGAAAAGGAACAGGGAAAAATCCAAAAGATGCTAAGCAGTGGCTATCCGTAGCCGCACAAAAAGGAGATGGGGTGGCTCGACGAATGTTAGAACAATACAAGAGCCTTTTTTGATCCCTTTCTTTGAGATTGAAAAAATTCAAAACTCGTAGAGCGTTTTTTCTGTGGATGCATTCAGAGAATTACCAGTTTTTCAAGCATTTGAAAAATTTAAGCAAAAATGGGAAACTAATTCCCATGTTATTCTAAAATCACCTACTGGGTCGGGTAAATCCATTGCACTACCTTATTTACTAGCCAAATCTGGTCTGGCTACTGGCAAAATTCTGGTTGTTCAGCCACGAAGAATAGCTGCACGGGTACTTGCAGGTCAAGTTGCCCGTATGGCGGGCTGGTCAATAGGTAAAGAAGTTGGTTATCAAGTTCGCTTTGACAAAAAATACTGCTCAATAACTCAAATTGTTTATGTAACCGATGGCATTGCTTTGGCCAAGCTGTTAGGCGAAGAAAAATTAAATGAATTTGAGGTAGTCATTCTTGACGAATTTCATGAGAGAAGTGCTCAGATTGATCTGTGCTTGGGATTAGCCTTACAATTATGGCAATCATCAAAGCCAGATCTTCGTATTATAGTAACCTCCGCTACTTTAAACCTTTCCGCATTAAACCAATTTATACCTCAATCTGGGTGCTTGGAGTTAAAAGATCGCTCCTATCCGGTCGAAGTCGAATACCAGGTTGTGAAGAAGGAATTGCCCCCTTGGAAGACATTGGTTGACCTTTTGCCTAGGTTATTGAGCAAAATGGATGGCGACATTTTGATTTTCATGGATGGAGCTTATGAAATTTCTAAAACGGTAAGTGCAATCATAACAAGTTCTTGGTCAAGCGGGCTGGAAATAAGGTCGCTATTTGGTGACCTGTCTAGCGAGAAGCAAGATATGGCATTGGCTCCCAGTAAAAAAAGGAAAATTATCGTCAGTACAAATATTGCAGAGACATCCTTAACGATTGAGGGGATACGGATTGTTATTGATACAGGAAAAGCTAAAAAAATGCGTTATGATCAGAATCGTGGAATAAACGCTTTATTATCCGAGCCAATTAGCAGAAGCTCTGCCGATCAACGAACTGGTCGAGCTGGAAGGCTCGGACCCGGTTATTGTCTTAGATTATGGAGTCATACAGAGCATGAAAAGCGTGTCGAATTTGATCTTCCAGAAATTAATAGAATAGACTTAAGTCAAATTTATTTAAATTTTTTAAGGTTTGATATCGATCTCGAGCAACTGGATTTGTTTGATCCAGTTGCTCAGTCCGCCCTAAACGATGCGAAGACTAAGTTAAAAGACCTTGGTGCACTTACCGATCAGAATAATTTGACTGAGCATGGAACTCGAATGAGCCGATTACCAGTTCACCCCAATTGGTCGCATGCTTTACTTAAAGCAAACGAAAAGAATTTGGCCCCAGTGATTGCCTTACTTTTGGCAATGCTTGAGGAACGACCTCCTGTACAATCCGAAGTGCTAAGTGATTTTTATCCTATGCCTAATCCAAGATCCGATGCATATTGTTTACTTCTGGCTTTTGAAGAGGCATCTAGAAGAAAGTTTTCAGTTGAAGATTGTAGAAAACTGGGAATTCATGCCGGAAGGTGTAAAGATTCTGAACTTCTAGCACATTCGCTTTGTAATATGCTTGGGCTTGAATACAAATTGGAAATTCCAAGCTTTGATGAGTTATCTAAAATTCTAATATCCTGTTTCCCTAGAGCTATCGCTCGTCTTGTAAGTGCAGGCAGGCGAATTTACGAGGATGCTCAGGGGCGTCGACTCCATTTAAGCAAAAGATCGGTTCTTGGAAGTGAGCATTTCATTTTACCATTACGAGTAGTTGAGAAAAAAATTAGAGGTTCTTTGGTTCTGGAGATGGAGTGGGCAACAGGACTGAATGAGGATTGGATAAGGAAATTTATTGGGCCGAAAAAAAATAAGACTACGGAAGTTTACTTAGATTTAAACACTCGAAAAGTGGTAAAAAAAGAAGTCGAGTCTTGGCAAAACCTAATTCTTTCAATTCGTGAATCTGAGGATGTAAGCAAGGAAGAAAAAACCAAAGCTTATGCCAATGCCTTGTTGTTGGGAGATTTAAAATTAAAAAAATGGGATGTAAGAGTGGATAAGTTGTTAGAGCGGCAGAGCTTTCTTGCCCGACATTTTCCTGAACTGGGAATTAAGGAATTTGACGACGGTCTAAAGGTTCTTTTTTTCGAGCAATTGTGTGAATCAGGATCTACTTGGCGTGAGATTCGGAATTTAGATGTATATGATCCTTTACGAAACTGTTTTTCTAAAGAGGAGAACGAACTTTTGGATGAAGCCGTTCCTGAAAAAATCAATTTGGGTACAAAAAATCGTACCTATCCTATTGATTATTCTGACCAAGGAGAAGTTGTGATTAGGGCTATATTGCAAGATTTGTATGAGGTGAAAATACACCCCAAGATCGTTTTTGGAAAACATCCATTGGTCATTGAAATTCTTGCTCCTAACCGGCGCCCCGTTCAAAGAACGACTGATCTGCCAAGTTTTTGGGGTGGTGCATACCCTATGGTACGTAAGGAATTAGCCGGACGCTACCCCAAGCATGAATGGCGTTGAAGAAAGCTGGACTCTCTAGGATATTCTGTGAGCTTATTTGGTTTTTAGGTGGCTCTTTGCCCCTTAGAAACAATCAAACACGCGGTTGGTATGGAGAGTGGTTGGCTCGAAGATATTTAAAGCGTAAAAATTTTTCCGTTTTGAAAAAAAATTGGCGTAGTCCTAAAGACGCTCGTCGTGAAATTGATCTCGTTTGTCTGGACGGCGAATGCTTGGTATTTGTGGAAGTGCGGGCACGATCCGAAAGTTCTTTGAATAGCGGATACTATTCAATTAATTATCAAAAAAAAAATACCTTGTTACGAGGCTGCTCGGATTTTTTAAATCAAAATAAGGACAGGTATAACACTTATCGATTTGATGTCGTCGAAATTGACTTGGTAGAGTCTCACAATAAGTTATTTCATCACGAAAACGTTTCCCTCTTTCCATAATACTCTACTCTTTATATTATAGAAAGTTTTATGAAAAATTCTGGAAAAAGGAGCATTCCTCCAACTGTTATGGTAATTTTTGGTGCATCGGGCGATCTTACTGCCCGCAAACTTGTTCCAGCACTGTTCAATTTATCTTTAGACCACTTACTGCCTAAGGACTTTTTTTTAATTGGTTATGGGCGTAAACATGTTTCCGATGATGATTTTCGGTCTGGGCTTAAAAAATCTTTATCTGCTCATTCCCGGAGACCTGTAAATAAAGATATTTGGGATAAGTTGGAGCCAGGTGTTTCTTTCCATACTGGAGCCTACGATGATCCATCAAGCTTTGAGGAGTTGAAGCTTAAAATTGAAAAGATTGAGGAGATGGTTGGTGGACCAATTCAGTGTATGTTTTATCTATCAACTCCCCCGTCAGGATTTTTACCAATTCTTGAGAATTTGGGAAACAGTGGCTTGGCTAGATTGCATAAAAATACCCCTTCTGCTTCCAAGGTTATCGTAGAAAAGCCATTTGGTAGAGATCTGGATAGTGCTCGCGAACTTAATCAAATGATAAATCGTAGGTTTTCAGAGTCACAGGTCTTTCGAATTGACCACTATCTAGGTAAAGAAACTGTACAAAGCTTATTGGTTCAAAGATTTGCTAATAGCATTTTTGAGCCAGTATGGAATCGAAATTATGTGTCCTCTGTTCAAATTACCGTATCAGAAGACCTCGGGGTAGGTTCGCGTGCAGGTTATTATGATCGTAGCGGAGCAATGCGAGATATGATCCAAAATCATGTCATGCAATTGCTCGCCCTGACCACTATGGAGCCACCATCGTCGTTGGATCCTGAAGCTATACGGGACGAGAAAGTCAAGGCATTGCAAGCAATTAAGCCATTGAAATTAAACGACCCTCATGCAGAGGTCGTTCGTGGAGTTTATACAGAAGGACTAGTTGGTGGCGAAAAGGCGATTGGTTACCAAAACGAAAATGGTGTCTCATCTACATCTTACACTGAAACTTACGCAGGGCTTTGTTTGCAATTGGATAACTGGCGCTGGAAGGGAGTGCCTTTTTACATAAGATCAGGCAAGCGACTTGCTCGTAAAGTAAGTGAAATCGTGGTTCAGTTCACTCGTCCTCCCGCCATTCTTTTTGGCCATGACTCAAGACAACCTCTTTCTCCCAACCTTCTGACGATTCGTATTCAACCAAATGAAGGAGTGGGTTTAAGTTTAAATTCGAAGACTCCAGGTCTTGAGACTAAGCTTCAACCAGTCAATCTGTCTTTTGGCTATGAAACGACTTTTGGCTCAAATACACCTGAAGCATATGAACGTCTTATACTTGATGCATTGGCTGGAGACGGAACGCTTTTTATCAGGGGCGATGAAGCAGAAAACTCGTGGGCGTTACTAACGCCGGTTCTCGATTATTGGCAATCTATGGGCAACCAAGGGTTAGAGGAATATGCTGCTGGATCATGGGGTCCTTTGGCAGCCGATAAATTATTACTTCAACGGGGGCATGAATGGATTACAAATAAATGAAAACTTTTATATACCGAGTATTTATTAAAGTCTGGCTATTCTCTGCCGTTTGTTTGGGTTTATTTGCAAAGGTGGATAAGTTTGAAAATGTGAATAATGTCCATCCAAAAACCGTAGATTCCAAAAACCAGTTTGCTCTAATTGGAGGCGGATGCTTTTGGTGTACCGAAGCGGTATTTGAACAGATTGATGGGATTATATCCGTAATCTCTGGATATGCCGGTGGGCAGACCGAAAACCCTACGTACAAAGATATATGTACCGGAAAAAGTGGACATGCTGAGGTTATAAAAATTCATTTCGACCCATCAAAAGTTTCATTTGCTCGAATTTTAGAAATTTTCGGAAATGCACATGATCCAACGACTCTTAACAGGCAAGGTGCGGATGTAGGTACTCAATATCGTTCGACAATTATGTTTTACAATGAAAAGCAAAAAAAAGAGGCAGAATTATGGAAAGAAAAACTAACAGCTAAGCTTGTTGATGCGGTTGTTACCGAAATTGTTTCTGCTCCCAAATTCTATCCGGCTGAGGATTATCACCAAGATTATTATGCTAAGAATCCAGAACAAGGTTATTGTTCCTTTGTTATTCGCCCAAAACTTAAAAAACTTGGGCTAGAATAAAGATTTGAAATATTTTTAGGGAGTTCAAAGCTCCACATTGTCTCTAGCACATTTTTTTTTTTTTTTTTGTTAGCCTAATATTTTTATGCTAGATATGCATGTCGTGCAAGAAATCTGGGTCTCATTAGATTAAATATCAGGTAAAAGCTTAAAAAATAAAAAAAGTGAAGAATGCATAGATGATGCATAAACACTCAATTATTGGCATTATAAAATCCTTGCCAAAAATATTGTTTGGTAATTATCTAAATTTATGGATAAAGAGAAATTTAATGATTCATCAAAATCTATTCGTCACATAACCGAATGGTTTGAAAAAAATCAATGTAACTCTCTTTGTGTATCTGGTCTTTTTGATGATTTGCCCGGAGTAAGCTTTTTTATTAAAGATCGTGAACACCGACTAGTGATGGTCAATGAAGGTTTTTTACCTAGACTGGGTTTATCTCAGCAAGAATTGTTTGGAAAAACTGATTTTGATTTATTTCCTGCCCGATTAGCGGAGCATTTTAGGAGGGATGACCGAGATATTTTTGAATCGAAAAAACCGAAGTTAAATATTTTGGAATTGGTTTTCAATAGCCAAGGTTTACCTGACTGGTATCTAACTAATAAGTATCCGATTTTTAATGATCGTGCGGATGTTATTGGATTAATGGGAACTGTTCGTCCATACGGAGATGGAGAGAATAAAGAATTAAAATGGGAAAGAGACGACGAAATTGGCCGTGCAGTTAATCATATTCGAAATAATTTTCGTGGTGAAATTTCAATTAGCGACCTAGTGGAGGTATCTGGGATTCCTCATCGGAAACTGCATCGTGGATTTGTCGAGTTGTTCGGTACTGCTCCTATGCAATTCATAACGAGAACACGAATTGAGGCTGCTTGTGATGATTTACTTTCATCCAGTAAGAAATTATCCATAATTGCTGGGGAGAACGGCTTTTACGACCAGAGTTCGTTCACACAACTATTTAGGAGACAAATGAAAATAACGCCCTTAAAATATAGAAAACAAAGAGGCTTTATTTAGGATTTATATTCCGCTTCCGTAAATTTTTATTCTACGAATGTAAACTTCTGAATGTTCTTCAGCGATTGACCACCAATTGAGATTATCTGTACTTGGAACGGAACCATTTTCAAAAGCTTCCACCAACCTAGCACCTTCCATGGATAGTACCCTAACCATAACATCTATAACATCTGGGAATAGGTAGAAGGTTTTATTGTTTAGAGTTTGATAAGCTTTGTAGGATGTTGCCATAAATTCATCTGCAAGTAGATTTCCTGGGGAACTTATGTCAATGGGAGGAAAAACCTGAACCAAATTTCCCGTACCAAAACTGTTTTTTTCTAAATGGTAGGCTCTGATTCCAAAATCTATAATATTTGAAGCTAGAGAAAAGGATGTTGGTGAATAATCAGTCCCGTCTGTTACGATAGGATTAGTTATGGAGGAAGGAATTCGCGGAGTGCCTAAATCGCTAGGATCAAGAGAGATCAAGGATGCTGATGAATTGTACCCTCCATCAGGGTGGAAATTGTAGCCAGCTTCAAAGGTGTTTCTAGCGGATACATCAGATCTAAACAGTTGATATTTTGCTCTAGATGAAGGAGAGCCAGTTAATCCGTATCGAATAATTTGATAACCGATAGCACGTGCAGAGCCATGGTTTTTTGCATTTGGGTCTAATTCTGGAGATTGAGAGAAAAAACGTAACCAACAACCCGCAACACCAAAACGGGATTCTAAAAAAGGACCCTGCCCAAGTGCATCAATCTCTGAATCTGTTAATTCTTCACTTGGCCAGTCTGAACCAACTACTCGAAGAGAATCAATCTGGCTTTTACCATTACTACTAATGGCCGGATTTACCCATGAACCGCTGTTTTCATTATCGTCAAGTAAAGATATGGTCATCCACACATTTCCATCATTCCTGTAAAGGGCGCATTGAAGATCTTCTTGAACCTGATCGAGTACAAATTGCGCAATTTGATTCGTTTCGATTGTGGATGTTGACTTTGACTGAGTCTCGAGAACTTGGGTAGAAATTAAAAGAAGCATACCGGACAGGAGAGCAGTTACCGAGACTGCCACGAGCAATTCGATGACCGTAAAGCCTTTTGTCCGCGTTAATGGAGGGATCGTTTCTTTCATTAAAAGATGAATTTAGTACTAACCTTTAACCAGGCAAGTAAAGAGCCAATTTAATTATTAGTAATTATGCGATATGCCCCATGGCTTCTCCGAACCTAAAGTAAGTTTCATAACCTTTGGCTGATTGTTCCAGAAGTTCCTCACGGAAATTTATTCGATTCTTAGGAAAGATAGTCATGACGCAAGAACCGCCAAAAGAAAAATATCCAAATTCATCTCCTTTTTCGACAATTGAATTTTCATTTGCGGTAATGTGAACAGATCCCACACAAGTTGCTCCGATTAGAAGTTGAACCACTTTTCCTACCTGTTCGTTTTCCACAATTGAGAGGTATCTCTTATTTTCCCAAAAAATTGAGATTCTCTTTCTAAGAGCGATTGGATTTACGGAGAATAAACTACCGTTTATTAATCTGTTATTACTCACTTTGCCAGGAAGTGAAAAGTGAAATCGATGGTAGTCCACAGGGCATAGGCGACTAATAACCATGGATCCTTCTCTAAAGGTATTTACCAAGTTTTCAGAACCGAGTAATCTAGTAAGATCAAACTCCTGTCCTTTGGCATACACTTGGGAGACTTTTGATAAGTCTGGCAGGATTAAATGCCTACCATCTGCAGGGAAGACAACTGAAGTTTGGGACGGATGAACTGGTCGAGCTTGAGGTTTTAATTTTCGGAAAAAAAAATCATTAAAGCTTTTGTAGCTGTCGGTGTTCTCTAAAAACTCGTCTGTGTTAAGCTCGTATTTTGTGATGAAAGGACAAATTTTGGAACGGCTTTCAAGGGTATCCATTTTCTTTCCATACCACTTGGAGAACCAAGGTCTTTTAACCATTCCCCACAATCCAATCCTTCCCAAAATGTTTTCGTAAGAAAAACGTAACCATTTTTCCCCGTAGATTTTTTCGGATTCATATTCCGAAAGATAGGGGTTCCAAAAGCGTATTTCCGGATTCATTTGAAAATAAAAATTAAGCCCGATCCGGACGGGCCAATCAAAAGTGTTAGGCCTTTTGGATTTTTCCAGCCTTTATTGCTTTTACTGATACCCATTGACGCTTAACTTGACCACTGGGAAGTTTAACACGAATTCGTTGTAGATTTGGTCTAAAAGTACGTTTGTTGTTTTTGACCAACTGCAAGCCGATACCGCCGGCTTTTTTGCTAACGCCTTTATGGATTATACGACCGCCTACTTTAGGGCGCTTACCTGTGATTGCACATATCTTGGACATAATGTAAATAAGGGGATAAGAGTTAAATCATGTCAGAAATTAGCGATCTGACAAGATAAAAGGCTTATAGAGGTGGCAAGTATTGATGAACTTTGATGGATGAATTGCTCTCCGTAAGATAGTACATTTTAGACACGCTCGTTTGTGCAAGGAACAGGGTTGCTTTATGAATTCCCAAAACTAAGCAGGTCGATGCTATGGAGTCAGCAATCATGCCAGTTGGAGCCACTACAGTAACTTGAGCACTTCCCTCTAAGCCAACTCCAGTCTTTGGATTAAGTAAGTGAGAATAGCGTGTTCCTCCGATTTCTAGGTTTTGCTCAAGATCGCCCGAGGTGGCCACCGCACAATTTGATAATTCAAGTATTGGCAGTTCCGGATGAGACCTTCCTCCAATTTCCACCCGCCATCCCTTAGATGCTTTCGGGGCATCGCCAATGGTCAAGTCTCCACCAGCATCGATTAAACATTTTGCAAAGCCCCGAGTTTTCATTACATCAAGCATGCGGTCTGCAACATACCCTTTGGCAATACCCCCTAAGTCTAGAACCATCCCTGGAACGAGAAGATTTCCAGAAGTATCCAATCTGTTCAGAACTAATTTTTGATAACCGGTTCGTTGCCGAGTTTCACGAAGCTTACCCACCTTTGGTAGCTTTTGTCGAAAGCGTGCAATTCTCCACAAACGAGTGAGCGGGCCTAAAGTTACATCAAATGCTCCATCGCTCATTTTCGAAAGTTCTTGTCCATAATCTAAAACCTTAAAGAGCTCTTCAGATAATTTTACAGATTTACCATCTTCTGAACTTTGCGAAAACAGAGATAGTTCGCTGTTGGCTTCATAGTCGCTGAAAAGCATATTTAGACGAATACCTTCACGAAAGGCTGAGTCTGTTGCCTTTTTGAGAGCATCTGTCATGGGTGCATCTACAATAATTAGAACCTCAGTGCCCATGATTTTTTTAGAAAAGCGTGCTTTCGGTGTACCCTTTTCGTCTCCAAACCCTACAAGCACATAACTCAAAGTTAGCCACAGTTGGAGTAATTTAATCATTTTTTTAGTTTATTGGAATTTGAGAGAAAGGATGATTAAAGATTGAGATTGTATACAAATATCTCTTACTAAGGATATTTACTTTCGTATTTATGAAGCCATTCAAACTTACTTGCAAATTCGTACTTGGGGCAATCCTCGCCTCACCTTGGGTTCAAGCAAATTCTTCCGAGATTGATTTTGCCCGCGATGTACAACCTATCCTCGAACACAATTGTGTTAGTTGTCACCGCGAAGACAACGCCAAGGGCGATGTGCGATTAGACACAAAAGCCGCTACTCTTGCCGGGGACGATGTTTTGGTGCCTGGGGATCCAGAGGCGAGTTCGCTTTATTGGACAACCACCCTGCCCTTGGACGATGAATTAATTATGCCTCCCATTAAAAACGAGGAAAAAGACTATCCTTTAACTGATGCCGAAAAAGCCGTCCTTAAACAGTGGATTGTGGATGGAGCAGAATGGCCCGAAAAAATCGTATTAGAACCGCGTAAGCGACTACCTAAAACCATTTCATTTGTTGAGCATGTACAGCCTATTTTGGAACTCAACTGTGTGGCTTGCCACTACGAGGGAAAGGTAAAAGCGGACCTGAGACTAGATACTAAGGCTTATGCATTTGCCACTGATTATGTGATTAGTCCCGGTAATGCCCTGGAGAGCGACTTATATATTTTGTGCACTCTTCCCATGGATGATGAAATGTTCATGCCCCCAGCCCCTGCGGACCCTCTTTCCTCAGGTGATTTATATACATTACGCCGGTGGATTGATGAAGGTGCGGATTGGCCCGAAGAAGTAACCTTGGCTCCGAAGAAGAAGTCACTCACCATTTTGGGGACGATGCCCAAAGACTTGTATCAGGAACTTGGTTTTTCTGAGGGTCCGGTTACGGATGAATTTTCCGAGTACGAGGAGGAAATATCTACCTCCGACCTTGCTTTTGAATTGGTTGCAATCGAGGGTGGAGAATTTACCATGGGTAGTCCGTTGGATGATTCTTCTCGCGGTGAGAATGAATGGCCCGCCCACCAAGTTGAAGTATCCGACTTTTGGATGGGTAAGTATGAGCTCACTTGGGATCTTTACGAGTTGTGGATGCTCAATATCGACCGGGATAACCGGGCTTACAAAAAAATGGAGGAAACCAAGGCAGATGCACTGACCGATGCGGTTACTAAGCCGACCGCTCCCTACACGGATATGACTTTTGGAATGGGCAAAAGCGGATTTCCCGCAATCTGCATGACTCAATTATCCGCTAAAATGTATTGTATGTGGTTGAGTGCCCGAACCGGCAGGTTTTATCGTTTGCCCACGGAAGCTGAGTGGGAGTACGCCTGCAGGGCAGGGAGTAATACCGCATACAATTTTGGTGATGATCCTGAATCACTGCCCAATCATTCATGGCACCTCAAAAATAGTTTCTTTCAGTACCAATCAGTTGGGGGAAAGCCTGCCAATGGCTTTGGCCTTTTTGATATGCATGGAAATGTTTGGGAATGGACCCTTGATCAATTTGCTCCACCTCCCTCAACAGCACTTGCTAAGAAACGGGTAAACCCAATGGTAGTACCCACCTCGCTGTACCCCAGAGTGGTAAAGGGCGGTTCCTGGGATGATGGCCCCCAAAACCATCGTTCTGCTGCCCGCATGGCTTCGGATGAATCCTGGAAACAACAGGATCCTCAAATTCCTAAAAGTGTATGGTATCATACCGATGCCCTGTTTGTTGGTTTTCGCGTGGTACGACCAAGAGAGATCCCACCTCTGGAAGATATAGAAAAATACTGGCCATCTGAAGCCGAGATTCTGGCCATCCCCTCACGGTAGGTTTGGATACTGGCTTATGGAAGAGAGCCAAAGCGGTTAGGGTTAAGTCTTTTCGTTCTTCCTAAAAAA
>JAQXCL010000062.1 GCA_029251885.1 Opitutales bacterium
TACCACGGAGCAACTTTACGAAACTGGAGAGATCCACGATCCTCGCCAAATACTTCTACCATTAGATCGTAATGCCTACGCATGACCCGGATTCTTTCATCAAAACTAGGCTCAGAGGGTAGGACTCCTGTTTCTAAATATTTCTGGGTGTGGAGAAAAATCCAGGGGTTGTAGAAGGCTCCCCGGCCTGCGGAAATTCCATGACAGCCGGTTTGTTCAATCATGTGCTTGGCGGCATCGGGGGTGGTGACATCGCCATTCCCAATGACTGGAATCTTATCGACTGCTTCTACCACTTTACGAATACCTTCCAGGTTAACCACACCGTCAAATCCTTGTGCCCTGGTTCTACCATGAACGAAAATGGCTGCCACCCCGGCATCTTCCAGGGCACGGGCAAGGTTTGGAGCGGTGAGGTTTTGATCGTCCCAACCTAGTCGCATCTTTGCGGTAATCGGTACGGGCACTGCTTCGACCATAGAACGGATCAATTCCTGAGTTTTGGGTAGCTCCGTCATCATGCTGGCTCCACCTCCGGTTTTGGTAACCTTTGGTACGGGACAGCCCATGTTGACATCGATGGAATCAATCCCTTTTTCAACAAGCATCACCGCGGCATCTCTCATCTCCTCTTTGACGCCACCAAATAATTGAACGGACAGGGGGCTATCCTGCTTATTCGTTTCAATTAATTTGAGTGCTTTGGGGTTCTGTTCAATGAGGGATCGGGCGTTTACAAGATCTGTGGTGCAAAGATCAACCCCACCAATTTCGCGGATGACCAAACGGAAGGGCAGGTTGGTGTATCCTGCAAGAGGTGACAGGAAAAGATTGGATTTGAGCGGTAGCTGACCCAAGGAGAACATGAGTCATAGACTGAAGGATTACCTAATTTTTACAATCCAACAAAGCAGACTATTTCTTCCGTGAAAATTTTCTTCGATAAACTTAAGAGCCATCATATGATGTCCCACAATCAAGGGAAATTTGTTGATGACCTGATTAAGGTGGATCACTTCTACATGGAGCAATTTGCTTATCTTTGAGAAAAGATGAATCGGATAGAGGAAGCTAATGGGAAGACCTTACTGGATAATATTTTATTTATCTATGGTTCAGGTTTGGGGGATGGGTCCACTCACCAATACAGTGCTTTGCCTATCTTGATGGCCGGTTCAGGAGGTGGGAGATTTATTACCGGAAAGCACTTAAATGTTTCAGCTAAATCAGGATTGGTAAAAAATTTAATGGAACTTACAAAACACCGGATGGTGGAGAGCCCTTGCTTATTTTATGGCTCACGCAGGCTAAAGCAAAGGGTCTTAAAATTGATCGATTTGCAGACAGTACCAGAAGTATTTCCAGTTTGCTTGTCTAGTTTTTAGAGAATTCTTTAAGCTTTCGATCGGTTATAAAAGTGCCAAAGGGAATTAAAGTCGCCACGAAAAGGTAAAGGCCGAAGAGAAAAGACCAGGCATGTTTTTTCATGCATGTAGCGAGTAAAAGGCAATAAGCGACAAAGAGAATGCCGTGGGCCATCCCTACGACTTTCACAGCTAAGGGGATTCCCCACCAATATTTTAGAGGCATGGCAATACCAAGCAGAATTAAATAGGATACACCTTCAATGTTTCCCAGGATGCGGAGGTTACGGATAGATGAGAACATTATTTCTTTAATGTACGAAAGAGAGTGATGGAAAGAAAGATGGCAAGTATTGTACTGCTAATAACACCGATCTTGATGGATGTGGAAAGATTGATCAATGGGTTTGGATCGGGAAATATATTGGGGGCGAGAAAAACCATCAACTGGGGGAAAAATGTAAGGGGAGAAAGGGAGGCGATGTTTAGCATAAGTTGGGAATTTCCGAGAAAATCATCCACTGCCAGAACGAGGCAGGCAAGCATGGGTGTTAGCCATAGCAAACCTACAAAACCCCAGAATCCTAAATTAAACCATTGTTCTCGTGCTGCCCGCAAAGCTAGTGCGGTAAAAAGTAAAACTAGGCCAGGCAGAAAGACTGATTTGGCAGACGGTGCAACCGACTGCACGGTCTCGGAACTTACGGCCAGCAAGTGTAGCACTGCATAAACCACGGTGGAGATACAGACCAACGCACCAACAAACAAGCCTCCAGGTGCTTCGTCTGCAAGCAAAGGTACGCGGTTCATTCCCAACTTCCCCGAACGTTGTCTGCCTTTAAGTTGCCGGTGCGGATCCGGGCAACATACATTGATTAATAATAAAAGAGATGCGAGGTTTAGGAGGAAGAAGGTTGATTGGACCACGATCATGGAGATGGAAGGCAGTGAGTCGTTTTTTAACTGATCGGGCAGTCCGACCTTTGTTGGATCAAGCTGTAGGCTCTGACCGAGCAGTCCACTGGCTTCTCCCTGTGAGAAAAAAGGCCAGAGCGAACCGAGCAAAAGAATTTGTAAAATGCCAAACAGACCAATTGCCATGGGCTTAGAAAAAGCCGGTAGGGAATCGAGCCGCCATTTTCGGTAAGCTGTGGCAAAGAGAGCAAGAAGGATCAATCCTTGCATTACAAAGGTAAAAGTAGTTGGAGAAACGTGGAAGGTAAAAAAGGGAATTTCTTGCCAAAAAGTCACGACTTGTCTTTCAAAACGTCCAAGAGTTTCGGTGCCTTCGGCCAGAAGGTGGGGAACAATCTTACCAAAATAAGTGGGCAGTATTGTAAGAAAAGAAAGGAAGGAAATTCCTGCCTGTCCGAGCACGGGAAGAAAAACATACAGTCCGAGCACGGCAAGGCGGGCTACCCATGAAGCTGCCCGCGGTTTGGGCACCACAAGTCCGATGACATGGGCAGTAAGGTGGTAAAGAATGACTGAGCAGAAAAAAACTGCGTAGAGTTGTAGGAGGTTAAGCAATGGAATCTTACCTACGACCATGCAGTGGAGAAGAAATGGCAGGGTCAGAAGGAACATGAAATATTCCCGGGCAGGCAGACCGAACAAATATCCTAGAATCTTTGAAGACGGGTTCATTGGAGTCATTCTTTGGTAGTCAAGCAAGCCAGCTTCTTTTTCCTCCGCCGTTACCGATGCAACTCTTCCTGTACCCAAAAACATTAGAAAGAATCCCTGCAATCCAAGTAAGACAGTAAAGGCTCCACGGGCACCATTGACAGGTATGGATATAAGCTCGGCCAGGCCAGACTCCGATTCGCTAGCAGGAATGACTTCCTGCATGCCGTCGAAGAAGGAGGCAAGATAAAGAGTGGTGCACGCAATGATGGAAAAGAGACCGGAGGCAACGAGGTTCTTTGGGCGCAGTCGTTCCCGGATTCCCCGGCGAATTAAAGGATTCAACATTTCCCCCTCTCTTTGGATGCGGATTCGAGTTCGAGAAATAATTCTTCAACCCTTGGTTTCTGACAGATGAATTCTGAGACGGGAACACCAGTTTCAACTAGTTTTGCAAGTGCCTGGGTGGCTTCCTTTTGTCCACCATCAAGGGAAACACGAAACTTGGTCTTGCATGTTCCTGTTTCTTCGACTTGCGAAAGGCTGGGGATCCTGGAGATGATTTCTCGCAGGGCAGGGTAGGGTTCGAGTAGGTGAATTTTGAGCTGAGTCGCTCTATCTTTCTGCCTCGAAATTTCATCCAATGTTCCGGATAGGGCCATCCTTCCATCCCGCATGAAGCCAAGGCTATCGCAAGTGTCTTCAATTTCAGACAGTATATGAGAGGAAATAAGAATGGTCTTCCCATTGCTTGCCAATTTTTTGAGCACATTACGTAAATCGATGCGCGACTTTGGATCGAGGTTGGCCGCGGGTTCGTCCAATAAAAGAACGGAGGGGTCATGTACCAAGGTTTTGGCAAGCAATGCCCGCTGGCGCATTCCCCGTGACAGAGTTTTACACAGGGTATGCATCTGTTCCTTTAAACCTGTTGCATATAGGCTTTGCAAAACCTTTGCCTGTCTTTCTTCTCCACGAAGACCATAGGCTTGAGCAAAAAGGTCGCAAAATTCCCACACTTTTAAATCTTCATAGATAGGAGGAAAGTCAGGCATGTAACCGAGGACGCCCCGTACCCGTTCTGGTTGATGCAGTGCAGAAATTCCTTCCACCAAAATATCTCCAAAGGTCGGTTCAAGTAAAGTGGCGATTGCCTTGATAGCACTAGTTTTGCCTGCACCATTCGGACCGATCAATCCGTAGATGGACCCAGGGCTAACCGAGAAGGTCAACTGATTCAAGGCAACAAAGTCGCCGTAGTGTAATTTAAGGTCCTTAACCTCGATCATCTTGTTGATCTACCATAAAAGCATACCGAAGTAAAATTGTTGAACGGTCAACTTTTCCTTGAATCAATTCGTTTTCATGGGATGATAGAAAATAATTTATTTATGAAATCTATCTTCTCTTTTTTCGTATCCTTTCTTCTTCCTTTCACGCTGCTTGCAGAACAATCACTTTTCGATGGCAAAACCTTGGATGGGTGGGATGGTAACCCGCTTCATTGGAGCGTGAAAGAGGGGGCTATCGTTGGGGTGAATACTGTAGAAAACCCAACTAAGGGGAATACCTTTCTGATTTGGAAAGGGGGAAGTCTCACAGATTTTGATCTCACTTTGGAGTGTAAAATTGATTCTGGTAACAGTGGGATTCAGTACCGAAGTTTTGTAAAACCTGGAAACCATGATGGGTGGCGAGTTGGTGGATATCAGGCAGATTTTGAGTCCGGTGATAAATATTCGGGCATTTGCTATGGCGAGGCATTTCGGGGAATACTTTGCATGCGGGGAGATCAAACCACCCTAAGTCGCGATGAATCTGGAAAGTTAGTCAAAAATACTGAGAAAATTGGAGATACTTCCAAGCTCGGTTTAGCGGTTAAGAAGAAAGATTGGAATAAGTACCGAATCGTCGCAGAAGGTTTTCGCTTTGAGCACTACATTAACGGTCAAAAAATGTGTGAATTGATCGATGAGGACAAAGAACAAAGGCGTGAGGATGGATTGCTTGCCTTTCAAGTACACCAAGGTCCTTCAATGAAGGTATATTTCCGCAACATTGTCTTAAAATAATTGTTCGATTGTATGGCTACTCCGATTGCGGGTTGCCAACTTCAGTCCCAGCATTAAGGAATTAGGACATGAAAGATTTAGTGCCCTTGCCTAAAATAATTATTGCTGGTGGTACAGGGTTTCTTGGCCAATTACTTGTCCAATCTTTTTTAAAAGATGGATATGATGTTGTCCTGCTTTCCCGAAATATTTCCCAAGCAGGTGTTCTAGGACGCTTAGTCAAGTGGGATGGTGAATCTACGGGCGATTGGATTGAAGAGCTTGAAGCGTCTCGGGCATTGATTAATTTAACTGGTCGATCTATCGATTGTCGTCATACACCTTCGAATCGTCAGGAAATTCTAGATTCCCGTATCAAATCGACTCGTGTCCTCGGTGAAGCTTTGCACCATTGTATAAAACCTCCAGCTGTTTGGTTAAATGCTAGTTCGATGGCACTATATGGCCAATGTATTGGAGGTGAAGAAGCTCACGATGAAAATTCTCCAATCACAAAATCCGGTTTTTTAGAAGAAGTAACGGTGGCTTGGGAAGATGAATTTTTTAAATTCAATAGTCCTAATGTTCGTCAAGTTGCCTTGCGCATAAGTTTCATTCTTGGCCGTTCTAGCGGTGCCTTTCCTCTGCTCAAAAAGCTGACTTTATTTGGACTTGGAGGGAACCAGGGATCTGGCAGGCAATGGATGAGCTGGTTGCACCAGGACGATTGGGTTGGAATTGCCCGTTTTTTATTGGAGAAGGAAGATATAACAGGCCCCGTCAACCTTGCATCTCCAATACCCGTCAAAAATAAAGATTTTATGAGAGTGTTGAGGAATCATTTTGCTCCTTTAAAACTTGGCTTACCCGCACCATCATTTGGAGTAAGGATCGGCTGTTTTTTATTGGGGTCCGCTCCAGAGCTTGCATTGCAAAGTCGTCGCGTCACTTCAACCGTTTTAGAAGAAAAAAAATATCCCTTTACCTATTCGAGTTTGAATAGCGCAATTTGTAGTCTTCTAGAGTAATTTAAAAAAGGAAATGGAGGACTATAAATTACCTTGTGAGAATTTATCTTAAAGTCAGCGTTTTAAAATTAATTTTGACTGGGTTTTATTTGCTCAATCAAAGTTGGCTTTCAGCCGAAGTTTTTGAATCGGATATATTTATTTACGGGGGTACTTCGTCGGCAATTGTCTCTGCTGTTCAAGCAAAAAGAATGGGCAAATCGGTGGTTATTGTTTCCCCCGCCCGCAGATTGGGCGGTTTGTCGAGTAACGGTCTTGGCTGGTCCGGTGCCGGGAAAAAGGAGGTTATTGGTGGAATAGCTCGCGAGTTTTATCATCGTGTATGGAGACATTATCAAAGCCCCGATGCTTGGAGGTGGCAAAAACTAGAGGATTATGGAAATCGCGGGCAGGGGTCCCCTGCGATTGATGGGGACAGGCGTACAATGTGGGTTTTTGAACCCAAGGTTGCTGAGCAGATATTTGAATCTTGGATCACCGAAAATGAAATTAAAGTTTTCCGGAACGAATGGTTGGACAGACCAAATGGTGTCGAGATGAAGAGCGGGAAAATAGTCTCTATCACCTCAATGTCAGGTAATCGCTATGAAGCAAAAGTTTTTATCGATTGCACTTACGAAGGTGATTTGATGGCTGCTGCAGGAATCAGTTATATTGTAGGTCGTGAAGGGAACGATCGTTATGGAGAAACGCTTAACGGAGTACAAATCTCTGCAGCAAAGAAGAATCAATTCTTTTATCGTATCGATCCTTTCAAAGTTCCTGGTGATTCTGCGAGTGGTCTTCTTCAGGGTATTAGTAGTTGGAAGCCGGAAGGGGATGGAATCGGTGATGATAAAATTCAAGCTTACAACTTTCGGCTATGTTTAACTCAGGTCGAAGAAAATCGTGTGCCCTTCGCTCAGCCAAGTTCCTATGATCCATCTAAGTACGAGTTGCTATTAAGAACTTTAATCCGCGGATCGAGGCATGTGTTTTCTCACTTTGATCCAATACCCAATGCTAAAACTGACACCAATAATTATGGCTCTTTTAGTACGGATAATATCGGTATGAACTACAGGTATCCTGAGGGAACTTATGAAGAGAGAAGTGAAATAATCAGTGAGCACGAAAATTACCTTAAAGGGTATTTCTATTTTCTATGCAATGATCCTAGAGTTCCTCAAGAAATTCGTGATGAGATGAATCAATGGGGTTTAGCAAGAGACGAGTTTGAAGAAAATGGTCATTGGCCGGAGCAACTCTACATTCGAGAAGCGAGGAGAATGATCGGTGATTTCATTATGACTGAGCATGAGGTTACGGGTAGGAAAAAAACGCTAAGAGCTGTAGGTATGAGCTCTTACACCATGGATTCTCATAACGTTCAACGCTATGTTGCTAAAGATGAGAATGGTAAATCATACGTGTTAAATGAAGGAGATTTTCAAGTTGAGGTCAAAAAGCCCTTTAAGATTTCTTACGATTCTTTGTTGCCGCAAAAAAAAGAGTGCGAGAATTTATTGGTGACTAACTGTCTGTCTGCGTCACATGTTGCGTTTGGTTCAGTCCGGATGGAGCCGGTGTTTATGATTCTTGGTCAATCTGCTGCTACGGCTGCTGCTTTGGCGATTGATGGGGGTATTCCTCTTCATGATCTCCCCTATGATCAATTGTGCAAACGCTTGTTGGCAGATGGGCAAGTTTTGAAATCCAAGATACAAAATAGAAAAAACAAGGGAGTTGGTATTCCGCCAAATACTTTAAGTGGAGTGGTGGTGGATGGAACTACGGTTGAATTTGAAGGTGAATGGACGGAAAGTAGTTCGCTTCGCCCCTTTGTGGGTGAATCTTATTATCATGATGGAAATGGTGGCAAGGGATTGCGTAAAGCAATGTTCCCATTTGTTGCACCAAAAGATGGATTACACGAAATCAAAGTCTCGTATGCATCTTTTGGTAATCGGGCTGGTAATTTGAAGTATGAAGTTAAACACGATGACGGAATTGCCAAAATATTGGTTGATCAAAGAAAACCCCAAACGATTGGAGATCTTTGGTTCTCTTTGGGGTCCTTTAATTTTAAGAAAGGAGAGCAGTATTTTGTTTGCTTAAGTAATGAAAATACTGAGGGATACGTTATAGCAGATGCAATACAGGTGATCGGTCTTACTTCTCCTATTGAAAATTAACTGGTCGCTAAAGAAGTATCTCGTTTTAACATTCACAACAATTAACCCAGATTTGATACGATGAAAAGAAGACCTTTTCTACGATCCATCGGTTCAATCTTACCATTTTCATATTTGCCTCAAAGAGCAAAGGGATCTAACGAGCGGCTTCAAATCGCAGCCATCGGGGTAGGGGGAAAGGGCGGAAGTGATTTTCAACATTTGGCCAGACATGGCGATGTAATCGCGGTATGTGATATTTCTGAAAAAAAAATAAAATATGCACGGCGTGGTCGTTCTCAGATTGCAAAGTTTGATGATTACAGAGAAATGTTTGCTCACTTGGGAGGCAAGATTGACTTACTAAGTATAAGTGCTCCTGATCATGTTCATGCACATTCGGCTCAGTTAGCATTAGACTTAGGAATACACCTTTTCCTACAAACACCCATGGCGCATACCGTTTGGGAAGCACGTCAGTTACAAATTACTGCCCGCAAAAAGCAAATTTGCACACAACTGGGTTTACAAGGCAGTACTTCTGATCTTTTTCGACAGGGAGTAGAGTTTTTGCAAGCAGAAGGCTTGGGCAAAATTTTGGACGTCCATGTATGGACTAATCGTCCTATTTGGCCTCAATCTGCCCAACATACCAAACGACCTAGCGAAAAGTTTTCGATTCCAAATGGTTTGAACTGGGATGCATTCTTGGGCCCCGCTGAAGATCGTTCATACCATCCACTTTATCAGCCTTATAATTGGAGGGGATGGCAATCTTTTGGCACTGGTGCTTTGGGTGACTCGGGGATTCACTTATTCAATTTGCCGGTATTAGGCTGTGGACTTCAGAAACCTGAAAAAGTTGAGTGTTTGCTTCGTGGCCCAGTAAACTTAGAGACCTATCCTTCTTGGGCAATTGTGAAGTACGAATTTGCCGGACGAGATAAAGGCCAAACAATTCCCATGCATTGGTATGAAGGAAAAATTGGCCATCTCAGTAAAACAGCTACTGGCGGAAAGAATTTTCCGAATATCGAACTCTTTAAGGGACGAGAGCCATCGGCAAGCGGATGTTTGATTCGAGGCTCGAAGGGGACATTATATTCGCCGTCAATATACGGGTCCAAATGGGAAGTTTATTTAGAGGATAAGTGGATGAAACCACATCAAATCAAATCTTTCAGCGGTGTACTTGGGCGAAATGGAAGGGGGGATTCTGGATTAAAGGATGAACTGGTTCGAGCCATTCGTAGGGGGGAACCAAAATCAACACTGGCCGGTTTTGATTTTGGCTATGAGTTAACCGAACTAATTTTATTAGGAAATATTGCTATCTTGGCGGGGGGGGAATTCTCTTGGGACCCAGAACTGGGGGCTTCTAACCGTAATGATGTTAATAATTTGCTTACTAAATCTTATCGGAAGGGTTGGGAAGTGCAGTCAGCCTAAAAATTATCCCAAACTTTTAAAGAAGCAATTACAAGTACATGCTGTCGTAAATGTCGGCTATCTTTCGAATAGCCAAAGCAAAAGCTGCTGTTCTGCGGTCTTTGATTTTTGGATTTGAGCTATGTATTTCCTTAATTTCTTGATAGGCTTCGCACATCGTATCTTCTAAGCCTGAACGAACTAAGGTAAGTTCATCGGGACCCTTTAGCAAATCGGCCTTGGCCTTTGGATCAAGAGGTTTATCTATGCCCGACTCGATTAATCTTACAATTTTAGCGCCTTGAGCCTCGACAAATCTTCGGTCCATTCTACCAAATCTGACATGGGATAAATTCTTTAGCCATTCAAAGTAGGAAACGGTTACCCCACCTGCATTCAAGTAGGCATCTGGAATGATAAAAATACCTTTTTCCCGAAGAATTTTGTCTCCATCAAAAGTAACTGGCCCATTCGCAGCTTCAGCAATTACTCGAGCCTGGATTCGGGGAGCATTTTCTTTGGATATTACACCTTCAAGGGCGGCTGGGATTAATATGTCACATGGTAGCTCAAGAGCTTCCTTGCCGTTTTTAAAATATCTGCCAGTGGCAAATCCTTCTAGTTTTCCGTGTTCTGATTTATATTGATAGACAGCCTCAGTTGAAAGTCCTTCTTCGCAAACTAAGGCTCCGTCGCGTTCGATTACTCCAACAATAAGGGCTCCATCTTCCTCCTCTAGAAATTTGGCTGCATGATAACCAACATTACCTAATCCTTGTACGATAATTTTTTTCCCCTCTAGATTGCCTTCCAAACCAGCGCTTTTAAGGTCATCTGAGTGTCGGAAGAATTCCTGAATACCGTATTGTACTCCTCTACCGGTTGCCTCTATTCGACCTTGAACCCCTCCACAATGCACTGGTTTTCCTGTTACACAAGCACGAGCATTTATTTCGTTGGGGTGAAGCTTTTGGTATTCATCGGCAATCCAAGACATCATGCGTTGCCCTGTGCCCATGTCGGGAGCTGGAACATTGATTCCTGGCCCAAGCAAGCCTCGTTTGTCTAATTCTTGAGCAAATCGGCGAGTAATGTGTTCCAATTCTTCTAACGAATAATTTTTAGGATCGATGCTAAGTGCACCTTTTGATCCAGCAAAAGGAACATTTACAATCGAACATTTGTAGGTCATCAACGCAGCCAATGCCTCGACTTCTTGTTGGTCGGCAAAGGGTGCATAACGTATGCCTCCTTTAGCAGGAAGGGCATGCTCACTGTGAGTGGCCCGCCAACCAGTGAAAATTTCGTATCCGCCGTTTAGTTCTACACCAAACTTCATCTCGCAAACTGCGTTGCAGGTGCGTATTTGCCTAGCCAACCCCTTGGGTAAATCCATGGCTTCAGCAGCCAGGTTGAAACTCTTGTTGACGCTTTCTAGAAATGAAAGATCTTTATTTGGTGACATGTTCGGTTTTCTTAACGAAAACCGTGAGGCAAGCAATGTCTAAGTTTTAATAAAATTAATGCTGGCCGTAATTAGAAAAAAATTGCCTTGGGTAATCCTCCCAAGGCAATAAACACTATTCCTTAGGACGTGCTTCGTTTACCTTTAAGGGGCGTCCATTCATGTCGGTACCGTTCAACGCCTCAATGGCTTGATTGGCTTCGTCATCGTTATTCATGGTAACAAACCCAAAACCTTTGGATCGTCCGGAAGGACGTTCTACGATAACGGATGCGCGATCGACGGTTCCATGTTCATTAAAGATGTCTGATAATTCTTGATCGCTAACGGACCAAGGAAGGTTTCCCACATAGATTTCCATAATACTGATTGTCTTTATTTATTGATAACATTGAAGTGCCGAGACTCATTTCGGTTGTTTGAAGTTTCTTTTACGAGTTAACGATTGAGCATTCAAAACCTCCATTTATCTGGGCATTATTAGGGATTTATAATGAGTGATTGTATGCATTTACGCAATAGCAAAGAATTAAGCAGGATGAAGAGGCTTTTTTATTGGTAGAAAGTAACTCGTAAGATAGCTTAATAATTACATGATCAGGATAAGAAAAGTTTCCGAACAAACCGAAAAAGACTTGCTAGAAATTAATAATCTGATTCCTCAGCTTTCTCAATCAGCTAAACTTCTGACTAAAGCAGAATTCACATCTCTTCTCAACGCTGAGTCCACTCATCTCTATTTTGCAGAAGACAATGAGCAAGTCCTTGGCATGCTGAGTCTCGTAACCTTCCAAATACCTACAGGATTACGTGGGTGGGTAGAGGATGTAGTTGTGGGTACTAAAGCACGTGGGAAAGGGGTTGGTAAATTACTTGTCATGCATGCATTAAAGGAAGCACAAAAAATGGGTGTGTTGACGATTGATCTCACTTCTCGTCCAAGTCGTGATGTTGCCAATCGACTCTACCAATCTGTGGGCTTTTCTGCACGAGTAACAAATGTTTATCGGTTCAAGCATGTTCGTTAAATCCACAAAGTGCCTTGGGTTGGTGAGCAACTTTCGGTTAATCTGGTTACCTTTAATTTGTATTACTTATTTTAAAAAGCCTGGATTTGCTAATGCCGATATGGACTTTCTTTTATCCATTGATGCAAGATCAATTGAGAGCAGCGGGGTTTCAAGGTGGCTAGAGAATAAGTATCCTCAGATGAGTCAATGGGCAGACAATTTTGACCGTGATTTAGATCAAGATCGTGAAATTCTTAATGCCATGGGTTTGAGGCAAAATGATTTTACTCATTTTACTGCTTTGATTAATGGAATAGATGCGTTGGCTGATTCTAATAATTCTAATCAGTTATCTTTTTCTGATCTTTTTTTATCCATCAATATAATGGCTGATAAACCGATGGATCTGCCTCGTTTTTTATCTTGGTTCAAAACGCAACTAAGGGACAAATTTACGACGGGCGTAGCTCAAAATTTTAACTTAGGGGAAGTTTTAACTGAAAAGTCTTTAAAATTCATTTTACCCATTAGTAAATTTTACCAATCGGTAGAGCAGAACGAATCTCAACTGGTTTTGGATATGAATTTGTCCGTTGATATTACTCTCGATGGAAACAGAACAATGATACATGCCTTGGTTTCCCGTTCTAATGATTATCTTGGTGGAAGTTTTGATGTAAGCGAAAAGAGAATTCCTTTGCTCAATAATTTACCTGATGATCGCCAAATTTCTTTTTATTTCAAATTGCCAGATTCTCTTCGTGAAAAAATAGTGGGTAATGATAAGATTTCGGATCCCTTGATTAATGCTTTTGCTGGGGTTCACGAAATTGCATGGGGAGTAGCTTTTCGGGATGAATCCATATCTTTAGAACTTTTGTTCGAGTGTTTAGATGAAGTTTCAGCAAACGGATTAAACACATTGTATCAAGGTTCTTTAGGTATGGCTCAACTGGTACTTGCTCAGGAACCCAAGGCTCGTGCTGCCCTTATTGCGTTGCGATACATGAATTCCGGAATAAGAGAAAATTGTCTCCATTTAAGCATGGAGTTAAATTCTTCAGTTATTGCTGAAGTCGTATCAGCGTCTGTATCCGCGCTTTCTCCTATGCCTCCAATAGAAATTACTAAAATTGGTGCGAGAAGGTTAGAAGGTTCACCTGCACCTAATTTGTTTCTTCCCATGCTCAGCGGTGGACATTTTGACTTAGCTCAACAGAAAGGAAAAGTAGTTGTGCTTGGGTTTTGGGCTACTTGGTCTGGGCCTTCAATCCGTAATCTGCCTTTTTTATTAGAGGCAACCAGCGAATTTAATTCCTCTGAATTAAAACTTGTAAGCGTTAATCAGGATGCTTCTAGGGAAGAGTTATTAGAATTTATTGATCAGTATAACATGCATGAGTTATCAATTTTGTTAGATGAAAATTCTTCAGCCTATGATGCCTTTGATGTAAAAGGATTGCCCCATACTGTGGTGATTGATCAAGATGGTCTAGTACATGATGTTGCCGTTGGCTTTTCCCCATTTCAGGGATCTGACTTAAAAAGAATGCTTACCAAATTAATTAAATAATTCTACCGAGTATCAAGTCGTGTTCTGAAATATTAAGTTCTTGGTGAGGGTTAGTTCGCGAGAATTTCAAATTTAATTTGTCCAAAGTTTGAAGTCGTTGGCTATGGAATAGTTGTTCCGCAATTATACATATAACGCCAAAAGGATAAATAGATGATGATGAAAATTAATGATTTCCAGAAGTACAAAGCAACTTTGTTAATACCTTACGACCAATACTTTAGTCTAATTTATGACACAAAATATTTATTGGAGGCACGACTTAGCTCGGGTCGAATTTTTGTGGCTCATAAATATTTTTACGGATGCAACCGCAGAAAGGCTGTAGAAAAAGCAACTGATTGGTATTCAAAAGATTTACGAGAGGTATTGGGCCCCCCTAGTCAAATAATGATGATCGACGATCCTATGGAGGAAGTAATTTATGAAGAGGGTTTTGTCTGTACCGATCTCCGAAATAAATACTTGGATGAACCGACCATTGATCGATTGCTCAACGAGGCAGGTGGAGACCTAGGGCGTGATAATACAACCGGGACGGAAAGCCATCCGACTTGCAGTGTAAAAAGGCTGCGCCGTCGTAGAAAACAAGAAGTTCGACTAACCGACCGATTGACTCAGTCTCCGAGTGGGGTAATTTATTACCGCATGACTGAGTTCCATAAAGGTAATTCTGGTAGAACAAAATCTCGTAAGGTCAAACTTGCATCAAAATCTTTAGTGAAGGCTCGAAAAGAGATCATCCGTAGAGGATTGGATAGATTGGAGAAAGGTTCTCTCGGAAATGTGTCTGATTTTAGGAATGTTTCATTCACTTCTAAAGCCGCATAGCGTACATATTTTTTCTTGATGAGTTCTAATCTTCCAGACCGTTCATCCGAATTGGTACAATTGATGATGAAGCATCAAAGAAAGTTGTTAAGTTATATAATGACTTTAGTGCCTTCTCGCTCAGATGCGGAAGATATTCTTCAAGAAGCAAGCCTGACTATTTGTGAGAAGTTTTCAGATTACACTTCAGGAACGAACTTTTATTCATGGGCTTGTCAAATTGCTTATTGGAAAGTTCGTGCCGCCCGCAAAAAGTACGCCACCTCTAAGGTTATTTTTAACGAGGAAGTGTTTGAGGTCATCTCTCAAACTCGTGTAGAAATGGAGGAGGTGCTTGACCACCGACATCGGGCACTTTCTAAATGTTTACAAAAATTAAACGAAAGGGACCGGCGTATGGTGTTAATACGCTATGAATCTGGGCATAATGTAAAAGCTGCAGCTCAAGCCTGCGGTCGCACAATTCAAGGTGCATACAAGGCCCTGACGCGAATAAGAAAAACTTTGCACGATTGTGTGAGCTTAGAGGTCAGCATGGAAACCCCTTGATGAGCTTAAGCGATTTAGAAATCATCGAGTTGTACGAATTACTCGATCGATTGGTTGAGAGGAACCTTTCCTACGAGCAGAAACGACGCTTAGAAGATTGGCTTAGTAAATCTGACGAGGCCCGCCGCATCTATGTTTCTTTTGTCGATATGTCAGTGAGCTTGAGTAGCTATGCAGATGAAAGCTTATCTGTTAAAGAAGAGCCTGAGAATCGTAGCCAAATTGTGAAATTTATTAATTTTGTTCAACCCTGGCTACCAATGGCTGCGGTATTGGTTGTCGGAGTATATCTTTACTCGAATCTTTCCCTCAGTTCTTTTAGCGGGAATGATACAAGTGGACTTGTTGTTCAAAAAAGTTCTTCCGTACCAGAATACAAAAGCTTGTATAATTCAGATCGAACTTCTCCTGTCGCCGTGCTTACTAAATCCGTGGGGTTGCAGTGGTCTTCGAATACGAATAATCGCCCAGAGCTTGGCTCTGCACTTGAGCCCGGTGTTTTCGAGATAAAAAGGGGAATGGCCCAATTGGAGTTTATGCAAGGAGCTACTGCGATATTGGAAGGCCCGGCAGATGCTAAACTAATTAATGACAATGCTGTATCTATAAGATTAGGTAAGTTACGGGCTCATGTTCCAAAAGTAGCAATTGGCTTTAGCGTTGATCTTCCAATGGGCCGGGTAGTCGACTTGGGTACAGATTTCGGGGTCGAGGTTCATCCAGAGGGTTCGGCTGAGGTTTTTGTTTACAGAGGTAAGGTTCAGTACAAAGGCGTCGATTTTGAGGGAAATGAAGTGTTTAATGAGCTTTCAGGGGGCGAGGCGATTTATTTAGATTCCTTTGGGATTTCAACACCATTAGATATGCCTTCTGGAAATTTCCTTGGAACTGCTGACTTAGCTTTTCGCTCTTTGGAAAACGCGCACAAGCGAAGATCCGCTTGGATGAAAAAAAGTAAAGAATTGGCGGCGGACCCTAACACATTGCTTTACTATGGCTTTGATGGACATGATTCTTGGTCTCGGGTTGTAAGGGACGAAACAAATCGTGCCAGCGGAGCCGGAGACGGTGCGGTAATTGGATGTAATTGGACAGAGGGTCGCTGGCCTGGCAAAGGTGCCTTGGAATTTGCCCAAGATAATGACCGGGTATGCTTAAATCTTAATAAGTCTCTGAGGCAGGCGACATTAGTAGCCTGGGTGCGGCTCAATGGATTGGGGGCCAATGGCGCACCTCTGGTCTTTTCAAAACCTCATTTAGATGGTGCGATTGGATGGTCTGTGAACTCATCCGGTAAACTTGTGCTTGAAGTTAAAACATCCAATTTAATAGAAACCTATGAATCTGCTGTGGCTTTTCCTCCGGATCGTCTTGGAAAGTGGGTTCATTTGGCTACTACTTTTGATGCGGAGAAAAAATGGGTAAATCATTTTATCAACGGGCGTTCATTTAGTCGTGAGAAAATAAACCAGGCTAATTCAATCTCTTTGAAAAAAGGTTTATTAGGACATTTCCAAGCATTCCCCGACCGTAACCCTAAGCTTTCTCTTAGAGGATCTATCGACGAGTTTGCAATTTTTGCATCAGTTTGGGATGAAGGAATAATTCGAGAGCTTTTTGAAGTTGGTCGTCCTCAAGGATTTAAGCCAGAGCCCCATTTGCCCTAATGGAAGAAAAGGGTTTGCCTTTAAAACCGGGTACTTGCTAGTCCCTGTAATCCATGACCTAAATGGGCTGGATGTATCAGTTCCCTTAATGCAAGCATTTTGGCGTCCATTGGTCCTTCACTTTCCCTGAAGATACGCTGAATAGAAGAAGTTGAATATTTTAACAAAAAAGATTCCTGGCTCATACGAATTGAAGGGCTGAATCCATTTTCTTTCAAACAGTGTTCCAAAATATCCCAGCACAAATGACAAGTAAGGTCTTGTTCTCCAGGATGGTCGAGTAACTTGCTATTCATTTTTTGACGGTAGTATCCTCTTGCAGTACCTTCTGGTCGATCTTGCATGAGAATATTTTGATCAAGTCCGTAATCAAAAGTTAGAAAAACTCCTTTCCAGGATGGCGGATATAAAATTTTTTGCATCATGGACAATGATCCACATGGCCAATCAATAAGGTAGCCCTCTGTCGGATGGTGGGGGGGAGGGAAAGGAAGAGGCCCTTTTCTTTCCAAATCTAATTCTATGAGCTCGTCCCCTTCTAAGGTTACGAAAATCTCGAACCAGTCGTCTGCTTCTTGATGGTAGCGAAATCGTTTAAAGGGTTGAGCATCAAGTAACTCATTGCTGTAAATAATCGCTCGGTTCGGGACATTAAGCGTATCTCCTAAACGAATCACTCGTACCTGTTCAAAAGGATTCTCAATACCATCTAAAGTAGAAGACCCAGGCTCTGCACCGATTTCAACAAATGTAAATAAACCAGGGTCATTTTCGCCCAGTAAGTTTGTGCAAGCTTCAACAATCAAACTTCCCCAGACACCGCCGAGGTTGGAAGAAGTATAAAAATCATTGTGTTTAAATTTGCCCACCCGATATTTAGAATTTTGATAGTATCCAATTTGGGGATCGTATAATACCCACTCTAAAAATTCGTCATAAGGCATTTGTTTTCGCCCATTCAATCTATCAACCAAGGAATTTGACGTTATTTTTGAAAGCTTTGGCGTTGTCGGGCACATAGCTTTTGGGTACCTTGTTTTGCGTGAAACTCAAGCCAGCAATGTAATGATTTTAGGAATTGAAAGTTCCTGTGATGAATCCGCTCTTTCCTTATTTTGTCCTCAACACGGTGTTGTAAATGAATGGATACACTCACAAGTCATCAAGCATGCAGAGTACGGTGGAGTCGTGCCCGATTTAGCTGTTCGTCAACATTTGGACAACTTTTTCCCATTGCTTGATCAATTAGACCATGAATTTAAATTGCCTAGTAAAATTTCTAAAATTGCCGTTACTTGTGGTCCAGGGTTAATTGGCTGCCTCGGTGTTGGTCTGACTATTGCCAAGACTTTGGGGATGCTTTGGAGCATACCGGTGTACGGCGTGAATCATTTGAGAGGGCATGCCTATTCCCCATTTATGAGATCGAATGATCCAACCACTCGATGGACTAAACACCTTCCGCATCTTGGATTATTAGTTTCAGGTGGGAATACCCTCTTGTTTGAAATTACCGAGGACCGATCGATAACTGTCATTGGAAGAACAAAAGACGATGCTGCCGGGGAGGCATTAGATAAAGGTGCGAAACTTCTTGGCATTTCATATCCTGGTGGAGCGGAACTCGAGCAAATGGCAAAGAACGGAAATCCAAGAGCTTATTCCTTCCCACGAGCTTTTAAATCCAAAGAAGATCATGATTTCAGTTTTTCAGGACTTAAAACAAGCCTGCTTTATACCTTACAAAAAATGAGTGAGGTCGAGGTCGAGCGGAACCACTCGGACTTATGTGCTTCGTATCAAGAAGCTGCTATGGACCAATTGGGTCAAAAGTGTCTTAGGTTTTTAGGGAAGAAAAGATACCGTAGTTTTGGCTTATCAGGAGGGGTAGCTAATAACGAGAACTTGAGGGATCGACTCGGCAAAATCTGTCAGGAAAGAAATGTAATTTTTTTAGCTGCTGAAAAAAGGCATACTGGTGACAACGCTGCCATGATAGCTCATGCTGCACATCTTGACCCAAACGGATTGTGGTCTAATTTGCGAGGTGGACTAAACTTTAATCCGGGTCTAACTTTAGACGCTGCACCTATTTAATTGATTTTAAAATGCATTACTTGCCACACTTTACAAAATCCTTAGAAATAAATCATACATTATGATCTCCGATCCAAACAAACCCAAGAAATTATCCGCCAACGAAGGCATCAAGGAACGAAGTAACTTTTTGAGAGGAACAATCTCGGAAAGCTTGTCCGACGATTCCACCGGGTCCATCTCGGCAGAGGATGCACAACTGACTAAGTTTCATGGTACCTACATGCAGGACGACCGTGATATAAGGGCTTCCTTGATTAAGGAAAAGAAGGAAAAAGCATATTCATTTATGATCCGCGTACGTGTGCCAGGTGGGGTTTGTACTCCCAGTCAATGGATTGGTATTGATAAACTAGCAGATAAATTTGGTGAAAGTACTTTGAAGCTGACGACTCGTCAGGCTTTTCAACTCTACGGTGTGCTTAAGCGTAACCTCAAGCAAACGATGAAGGAAATCAATGATACCTTGCTTGATACCTTAGCCGCTTGTGGTGATGTGAATCGTAATGTAATGTCTCCTTCCAATCCCTTTGAGTCGTCACTTCACCAGCAAGCACTCGATGTTGCTCAAAATCTTCATGATCATTTGACTCCTCAAACTTCTTCCTATGCTGAGATTTGGCTTGATGGAGAAAAGCAGGGAGGAATTGGCGAAGAAAGTGTAGAGCCAATTTATGGTAAGACATACTTGCCCAGGAAATTTAAAATTGCTGTGGCATTACCCCCTAGAAATGATGTGGATGTTTTTTCCAACTGCCTTGGTTTTGTTGGAATAGCTGATGGCGAAAAGGTTGTGGGTTATAATGTTTTGGTAGGTGGTGGCTTGGGCATGACTCATGGCAAAACTACAACTTTTCCAAGGCTGGCTGATGTGATTGGTTTTTGCACTCCTGATCAAGTGGTTCAAGTCGCAGAAGAGGTCGTTAAAATACAACGCGATTTTGGTGACCGCTCAGACAGAAGACATGCACGGATGAAGTATACGGTTGAGGATCGTGGTGCGGATTGGATGCTTGAAGAACTGAACCGACGTCTTGGTTGGGAGTTGCAAGAGTCTCGAGAATTTAATTTTGATTCCACTACTGATAGGTATGGATGGACTGAGGATGCAGATGGGAAATGGGCATATGGCTTATTTGTTGAGGGGGGACGTCTAAGAGACGAAGAGGGCAGTCGTGGTCGTGTAGCACTGCGCAAAATTGCTGAAGAAATCCCTTGTCAATTTCGCCTTACCGCCAACCAAAATGTAATCATTGCCCGCGTAGCTGCAGAGGATAAGGAAAAACTTGTTGGAATTCTCAGTGATAACGGAATGACACTACCTGACCAGTTGTCCGGTATTCGGCTCAATTCAATTGCATGTACTGCTTTGCCCACATGTAGTTTAGCTCTTGCAGAGAGTGAACGCTACTTACCCCAATTGGTTGACGAGCTTGAGTCGATTATTGATCGTCTAGGCCTTCGAGGTGAATCAATAGCTATACGATCAACGGGCTGTCCCAACGGATGTGGCCGTCCATATCTTGGAGAAATTGGTTTGGTTGGTAAAGCACCAGGGAAATACAATTTATACCTGGGCGCTGGTCTTGATGGTACCCGTTTGAATAAGTTGTATCGTCCGGCGATTACTCACGAAGAAATTGTTGATGAGTTGCGACCCGTGCTCGAAGATTTTGCTGCTAATCGCGACCCTGAAGAAAGATTTGGAGATTTTTGTATTCGAAAAAGCTATGTTAATGCTACGGTCAAAGGGTCTGACTTTCACGAATAGTTCGATAGCTTTTTTGACTTCATCATTTTGTTTTTTTAGGTGAAGCGCAGATATTCTAAATCCTTAGGGAGACGGACTCATGCAAATCCTGATGCACCAGTATCTACCTTAGGCGAAGAAGAGTCTTTGGAGAGGCTTGATGCCTTGAAGGAAGATCCTTTTATTCTTCTCCTCGACCAAGTGCAGGACCCTAGGAATTTAGGGGCTTGTTTACGTTCGGCAGATGGTGTGGGTGTTAACTTAGTTGTTTTGCCAAGTGACCGTTCGGCTGGTTTAACAGATGTAGTTAGACATGTTGCTTGCGGTGCGGTGGAAAGACTTCTTATTACCAGGGTTGGGAATTTGGCTCGTTATATGGAGAAGTTGACCGAGCGGGGTATTCGTTTGATAGGCACCAGTGATCAGGCGACCACATCTCTTTATGATTCCACAATGACTGGACCGTGTGGATTGATTGTGGGAGCAGAAGAAACTGGAATACGTCGATTGACAGCCAAACACTGCGATGAATTGATTTATATCCCAATGAGCGGGACGGTTGCATGTTTGAATGTATCCGTCGCCACTGGAGTTTGCCTTTTTGAAGCTCGAAGGCAACGGTCTTCCTAGCTGGCTCTACTCTTAGCGCTGAGTGGCAGGTGTGGAAGCTTGGAGAGTGAAGCTTTCCGAAAAAACTGTATTCTTAATCCACCTGAAGCACAGGCCAAAGAATACCGTGCTAAGAATAGAATTCCGAAGGAATAAATAGGCTGGGGCGTATCCGGGTTCGCCAAGTACAGTCGCTTGGATAAGACCAGAAAAGTTCTTAATGTAGGCAGGATTAATTATCCAAGCAAAAGCACAGGTGACTACATGAAAGAGAATGGCAGATCCGACAGCCCCAGCAGTCCAGGAATAAGCACTTCTATTATTTCCGAGTTTTCTACCCAATATCCATATGGCTATATAACTGGCAAGAGTGGCGAGCATGAAGGGTTCAAGTAAGTTTATCCCATAAGAGGAACTCAAGAATAAATCACTAAGGAAAATCGCCATGATTGGAGCTACCCACGAGAAAAAACCCTTCATATATGCTCCACAAAACATGAAAATTGCCAAGGTGGGGGAAAAGTTAAAGAGACTGGGGTAGTCAAGTGGAAGATAACGGCTAAACCCAACAATAATAATTAATCCAACAATCCAAAGCTTTGGAGATAAACGATCAGGTGAGTGGTTTAAGTTAGGCATAAAGCTGTGTATAAAAATTTAATTGAGGGATTGCAATCTTAGCTTCGTTCTCCCCCTTCGTGTTTCACAGCTCGTTTTGCTAATCGGTCGAGTAACTCAGCTTGCTGTTTACTAAGTTTTTTTTTGGCATCGCACAGTGGCAAGAGTTCGACACGGTCAATTTCTGGGAATGTCCAAAATTTACCAGATCCCTTTGGGTATTCCATAGTAATTTCATTACAGACGGGTAGTCGACCATCTGGCCAATCGCCTTCAAAAGCCCAGGCAAAAACTTCTTTTCCGTTATTTTGGATAACTGAGCCAAGATCTAAAAAAGGGCCAGTGGGAGCCATTCCTGTTTCTTCCTCGAATTCGCGCCGTGCAGCCGAAAAAATATCTTCATTTGGCTCGGGTTCACCTTTGGGTATACTCCACCATCCTTCGTCCTTATTCTTAAAAAAAGGGCCTCCTGGGTGAGCTACTAAACAATGAATTTCATCTTTGTTAGAATTTCTTCGGTACAATACTAATCCACCACTTACTTTTCTCATTCTTCAGTAAGGGGGAAATTTAAAGACATAATCATTAAGTCGTGGACTTTGTTACCGATTCTACGAGCATTTGGTAATGTACCAATAATTTCAAATCCTAAACTAGAATAACATGAAATTGCAGGTTTATTGTTAGACAAAACATTGAGCCTTATACTTCGATAATTTCTTGATTTTTGGCTTATTTCAATTAACGACTTACAGAATTTTTTCCCATAACCTTTATCCCTTTGATTAGGTCTGACAATGATTCGACAAAGATTTAACCGATTACAGTCAGGTTTCTTTACAATTTCTCCATAAACTAAAAGTTTACCTTCTTGATCCAACCATCCCATAGGAGATATGTTTTTTTGTAAGCAATGCAGTTTTAACGACCTTGGATTAAACGTTTTACCCGTGAAGGTGTTGCCCGACCAGTAGACTAAGTCTTTTTGATTTTGGATCCAATTGCACAACTCAGTAGTCCAATCTGTTAGAAAGGGTTTTGTTTTTAGTGACTGGGTGACAAATTTTGAAATCACTGGAATTTATCGATCAATGCTAAAGAGTTTGTTCATTACAAGATTAAGAAAACCTAAACCTTGAGGATATTCTTGAAAAACTCTTACTCTTATCCAATTGTTTGAGTTTATTCTAGATAAACTATCAGCAGATCGAACTTACAAAATCATGAAATTGAAAAATAATCTTTGGGCCGGTGTTTTGTTGGTTTTTTTAGCAGGCATTTTCATGGGGTCTTTTTTGGAGAAATCAGAAACCAAATTAAAGGTCATCATGGCAGGAGTGGATGAAAAAGGGAATTCCGTTTGTGTGAATAAATCACAAGTTTTTCTTTTCAAAAAATTAAATGGCGAAAAAAAGATAATTTTCCATTACCACGATGCATTAAGTAAAGAAGCCATTGTATCTAAGTCCTTTCCAGATAGTGAAACGCTTGAAACCTATTGGGATCAACTGATAAGGAACTGGTAGACCTAGCTCCATGTAGTTGTATACTTCCCTTGTGGATCGTAAGTAGCTGCTTGCTTTTTTACATTGAAGTACCGACCAGGTCGGGGATCATTCCCGTATCCTGAAAGATAAAGCCAGTTTCCATAGTTACTGCATGGGTCGTAATCAATAAGTTGCTCTTCAAACCATTGTGCTCCTTTACGCCAGTCAAGTTCGAGGTTGTTAATTAAGTAAGATGCAACATTTTGCCTGCCTCGATTGCTCATCCATCCAGTTATTCGAAGTTCGTTCATGTTCGCATTTACAAACGGATTATCGGTTCTTCCATTTTTCCAATTATGGAATCGGTCTTCCGCATCGTCTGGTTCTATTCCCTTCTCTCTTTCAGGGTGAATTCCACGACTTTGGAAAATCTTGGGTCCATGTACCCGGGCGAGGAAATGGAAGAAATCGCGCCATAATAATTCAAAAATTAACCAGTAGGTACTATCATTTGCCCCATGTTTACTTTCATATCTTTTTATTTCCTCGTAGATTTCCCGAGGAGACAAACAGCCTGTCGATAGCCAAGCTGAGAGCCGCGAAGAAAAATCAGCTCCAGTCATTTCATTCCGAGTAAGCTTATAAGTGCTTAAACACTGTTTGTCCCATAGCCAATTCTTGATGCGATTTTGTCCAGATGAGGATCCTCCATGGAAGGTGAAACAACTTCTTGGGTCCAAAGTATTATTGAAAAAGCCCAAATCTGATAGGGTAGGTAGATTAGTCTGAGTGGTGTCGCAACTATTCAGACTCCTTGGCGGTGTGACAAAAGGTCGTACGATCCAGCTTTTTTCCACTTTTTTCCGGAACTGGGTAAAGGTTTCCGGTAGGTCACTAAGTGCGAACGGCAGGTCATTAGGGTGAATTAGGGTAGCATTGTTAGCCAGGGTTGTCGGTACCACTTTTGAAAGTGCTTCCTCAGTCTTATTTTCCTCCCATGCACTTTCCTGAGAAAGGAAGCAGATTTCAGCACGGTGTTTATCCATGAACAGTGGAATGGATAATTCGATATTTCCATAGATAATGTTGAGTCCGCCACCCAAGTTATTGATTTGTTCCATTAGGCATTGCAACGATTCTAGTATGAACCTTGCCCGATGTGTTGATATTCTATGGGGAGCAGATCCTCTCCACAGTCTGTCCTCAAATACATAAACTAAATGAAGTCTGTCACAAGCATCCCGCGCTTTTTGGAGTGCTCGGTTATCTTGCAGTCGCAGATCGTTTCGAAAACAAAAGATGCCGATTCTCATCCTTATTATTCTGTACCATATCCAAGCAGGGGCAATGTTTACTCAACAACTTTTCGAGTGGATATATAACCACCAATTGAAAAATTTTCGGTTAGGTAGAGTTTTAGTTTTAAAGATTAAGAAGGTTAAAAAATATAAAAATTCTATTGATTTAAGAATAAATAATAGTCCTTTATGCGAATTCCTCCATTCTGGTCCATCGGTAGAATTTCGCAAAGTTTGGCATGAGAAGGGCCGATTTCAAATTTCTTTACTTTGCCTTCAATATCTCGTTTGCGGGGTAAGCCGGACCTGCCAATAATTTCCACACATTCAATGATGTCTTTGCCGTTGTAACCCTTTTCCCACGAATCACTGTAGAGGCCATCTGGGTGATGGAATCCAACAATAATTCCAAATCTAAAAGAACCATTTCTCCGATGCCTTATTACATCCCCTAACTGGAATATTTTCCGGTTTCGAATATTTAGAACTTTTAATTTTCTGCACTTGTCATGTTGAGAGGAAAAGAGGCGCAACCTTCCAAAGTTACCGCTAAATTTAGGACACAAACTTCTGGGAGTTAATTCTACGAGTTTTAGTTTTGGTCTTTTCCCTTCGGTTATGAAAACAATCTCACCGACTCGTTTACGCCCAGTTCCAGTATTTCTTTCGACCACTACATCACCGAGTTCAAAATCTTTTCGACTAATTTTTCCCATAAGGTTCATTATTAAACTAAAACAATAAATACACTATATGGCAAGATGAAAATGCAATCTGGCTGATTTCCCTGAATAAATAGGGATAATTCCTTAGGGGTACGAAAAACTTGGGCTTGTAGGTGAAGTACTGCTCAGGGGCAGTGGGACAAGCAGTGAAAATCTTGTATTTTTAATAATTTACTCTCGAATAAAGAGCCTTCATTTGAGTAATGAAATTAAATTTAAATACCCTGCAAACGATCTTAATATTACAAAATAAGATCTTTAATTTCCTTGTACTGAGAAACCTAAAAACGAGTTGATGTTGCCAATTCAGTTTATTGAATAAAAGGATGTGATGTGGCTTATTTGGGAATTGATTTAGGAACAGGTGGAATTAGATGTGTTTTGATTCGGGTAGATGGGTCCGTAATTGTTGAAGTGTCCCGTTCGTTGCCCTGTTTGAACCGTTCAACAAAAGCTGGGGAATCAGAGCAGGATGCACTTGATTGGATCAGATGCTTGGAAGATGCCTTCGATGAACTTTTTTCAGTTCCTAATCATCGTAGAGTCTTATCTGTGGCCATTGATTCCACATCGGGTACGGTCTTGCCCGTCAATGAAGAGGGACATCCACTCGGGCATGCATTTTTACACAACGATGTTCGTGCAATAGATGAGGCTAAGGAATGTCGAAGTCTTTTTGGCGGAGAATGTTCTCCCACCTTTGCATTGCCGAAGATCTTATGGATGCAACGACGACTCCATTTACCTGATAATGTGCGCTTTGTTCATGCCACTGATTTTTTAAATGTTTGGGTGTCCGGATCGATCGAGATTCCCACAGATTTTACCAATGCGATGAAAACAGGAGTAGACTTGGAGACCAAAGACTGGTTGGAAGATTTACCATCCATTAACTTGCCTTCTATTGTAGCACCTGGACATTTAATCGGCGAGATTTCACTGGTTCACAAGCAGAGGTGGGGCTTGAGTGGTTCTTGCTTGTTAGTTAGTGGGGCTACAGACTCAAATGCTGCCTTTTACGCCTCCGGTGCGGGTCGGGTGGGTGAATGGTCGACCACAATAGGGACGACTCTTGCAGTCAAAGGTCTTTCAAAAAACCGAATACTCGATCGGCTGGGTCGAATTTATTGTCATCGTCACCCAGATGGCTCTTGGCTACCAGGAGGTGCATCTAATGCGGGCGGTGAAATTTTAAAGGATCGTTTGGGTGAACGATTACAAACTTTGGAAAATAAAACTATCTCCTTACCTCAACATCCTCCGCTTTTTTATCCTTCTATTCGTAAGGGAGAGCGCCTACCCTTTACTAATCCTAAGTTTAAACCTTTTGGTGCAGGCGGAGCTGTTGGAGAAAGTGAATTTTTTATAGGTTGTTTGGAAGGTTTGGCTTTTGTGGAACTTATGGTTTATCAACTTTTGGAGAAGCTTGGAGCTGAAGTAGGTCCGTTTATTTTTGCCACTGGAGGAGCAGCTAAAAGCAAAATGGGGCTTCATATTCGTGCAGAAATGTTACAAAAATCTATCCTGATTCCACAATACCCAAACTCAGCGATGGGTGCGGCTATACTTGCGATTGCTGGTCATACCTCAAGAACTGTGGGAGAAATTTCTGGAGAAGTTGTAAACATAGTAACCCAAGTTGACCCTCCTACGAAGCCTGACCCCGCAAGGCAAAATCGTTTTGAACGATTTTGTCAGCTATGTCACGAAGGTTCTAACCAATCCGAGTAAACAAAGCATGGAGTTGGAATTAGTCATATCTGATCTAGATGGTACCATTGTGGAAACGGAAAATTACCACCGACTTGCCTACAATGAATTATTTAAGGAGTTGGGTCTAGATGCCAGTTGGAGCAAACAAGACTATGCTCATCGGTTGCAAACGATGGGGGGAAATAAATTTCGTGAAATCTTTTCATGGCTAAATTTGCCCGAAAATAAATATGAGCAGAGTAAACAAAGACTTTATGCCCGTAAAACTGAGCTTTATGTTGAGTTAATTACACACGATTTAACTGCGGGACAGCTTTGTCTAAGACCAGGGATTGAGAGATTATTTAAAGAAGTACAAGATTCTGGAATTCCGATTGCTATAGGAACTGCCTGCGTTGGGTGGGCTGCCCAAAAAGTTGTCCAGGCTGCTTTGGGTGAACCCTTTCTTCATTCACTTGCTTGTTTGTGTGGGGGTGAGTCGACGCCAAAGCATAAACCTGCTCCGGATATTTATTTACTTGTCGCTCAAAAAGTTGGCGTTCATCCAGAATCCTGTGTCGTTATTGAAGATACACGCCATGGTCTGCAGTCTGCCAAAAGAGCTGGTATGTCTTGTATTGCAATCCCAAGCGAGTTCGCGGCCATGCACGATTTTTCTGAGGCCGATTTGGTTCTGACCGATTTAAACTCTCCAACCCCTTTTAATCTAAAGAGGTTGAGAGATCTTCTGCTTTAAAGATCAACAAGTCTTTAATTTAAATTAGAAATCCTGGTCTTTAATTTCCAAACTCTTGGATGTTCCGAGCCTAACCAAGGTGAGAAAATCGATAGTGCCTGTTGAAATGCAACTTTTGCCTGTTTTGAATTTCCTTGAATTTGGTGCATCGACCCGAGTGTGAAATAGGTCTCTCCAATTTCCATATTATTTTTACCATGTTTTTTTTCTAATTCGGAAATCGAGCTTTCGAGTCTTTTGATTGCACGATTATAATCTTTTCTGGACATTCGGTTGACCAATCTATCGTCTGATCTTTTTTCGATAACTTGTCTGCCTGATGGCTGAAAAGGCGATGGCGGGGGTGGTCCATTCTCTGAGGTAGTTTCTCCATCTGTTGAGCGAAACCATTTTTTAGATTTATTAAAAGTACGGGTAAGATATTCCACTGTTTCGCTCTTGGTCACAGTTACTCCACTACCACCGCAAGATACCAAAAAGGAAAAGAGAAAACTACTAGTCCAAAAACGAATCATTCCTCAATGAACTTGAATGTTTCCCTGGGGTCAACCCCTCATCAATTTCCAACCTTGGCACTGTATAGAACTTGATCTAGGAAATCACTTATATGCCAAGAAATTGCTCAGCTCATGACTATTCGACCTTGATTCGTAAATGGCGAGCACTGTCCACAAAAACGGTCTTGCGGGTCAGAGAAATGAGTACCCCTGAACCCTTACCTTTTTTTGAGGTAACCAATGATCTACTATGTCGGGAGAAACCATTCCTTTACATATCTGCTGGGATTCATGGTGATGAGCCTGCACCTTGTTGGGCTCTACTTGAATGGGTGGAGGAAAATCATAGTCTTCTTCGAAATATTCCGATTTTGTTCTATCCATGCCTTAATCCCTGGGGCTTTGTGCATAATTCTCGACTAGATGAAAATGGGGAGGATCTTAACCGAATCTGGGGGAATGTGTTTCATCCGCTGACCGAACAAATTTTGAAACGGATTGAAGGCTTATCCTTTTTTCTTTCATTGAATTTGCACGAAGATTTCGATGCCAATGGTATTTACATCTACGAACCATACCAAGGAGGAAGAACTGACCGATGGACAAATCAAATTCTTCAAGCCGGAAAAAAATTCCTCACTTTGGATACAAGAAAAAGAATCGATGGGAAAAACGCAAAAAATGGAATTATCAGACCCCGGGTTACCCACCCACCGAAAGAGGGTATTCCGGAGGCCCTTTATCTTTTTCAAAATCACGGAACGAGAAATTTTACTATTGAAACTCCCTCGGAAGCATCTTTAGAGAAAAGGATTCTTTCTCATAAAGCTATGATTGAGGAAAGTGTACGCCTAGCAACTAGAACCTAGTTTGATGGAAGGCTATATTAACAAAGATGTTAAAATGGTGCGGGCAGAGGGAATCGAACCCTCGACACCAGCTTGGAAGGCTGGGGTTTTACCCCTAAACTATGCCCGCTTGAGGAAAGGTTGAAATAAAACCGAAGGTAGGGCTCTCGGTCAAGGGGAATCAAGCTTGGTTGTCAGCTAATTTAAGTGCTTGGCATACCTCTTGATGAAAAATTTCAGAACCAACGCGAAAAGGGCACGGTCCCATTGCCGGACTAAAACTTTGCATAGGAAAGGCAGGATCTCGAATAAAGTGGAAACGGGCACCTGCACCTTCACAGATGGCATAACCCGCTGCACAGTCCCATGGCTTAGCCCGAAATTCCAAACAACCATCCAGCCTACCAGTTGCCACATTAGCCAAGCCGATGGCGGCAGATCCCGGGCAGCGAATCCGCCATAACTGTAAGGCTTCGTTTAGGGCGTTTAATTCTTCAACGGGTATTGGGAAATGCATGCAAAAGGTAAGCTTTTCATTAACCAAGGACTGAGCAGTATGCACGGAACGGTCTCCTTCGATAGCCCCAAACTGGGGGCCGCCCTGCAACAAGTTGTCCCTCCCATAATCGTAAATAAATCCATAAACGGGTAATCCGTTTCGGAGTAAGCCCAGAGAAATTCCACATTCGGGTACTCCGACTGCGTAGTTGTTTGTTCCGTCAACGGGATCAAGAATCCAAGCGAATTCACCTTCCAGGGGTATGGGTTCAGGAGTTTCCACCGATTCCTCAGAGCAATAATCATCAGAAGGAAATTGTTTTTCCATCGCTGAAAATAGCTGGGCAGATATGGTTTCATCAACCTCGGTAACACGAGTACCATCTCTTTTCCAACGGCTCTGAGTAAGCCCAAAGTTTGCCCGAAAGTAATCGACTTGGTTGAGTACGGCTTTGTGTCCGGCGAGTATGCGTAAGTGCAGTTCAGGATCTGCAGAGGACAGGTTGGGTGTTTGGTTGGTTAGGGTTCGATCCATTTTCCTTCTTCTTGTATGAGATCGACCAATCGGTCAACCGCCTCCTTTTCTGGGATGGCGGATTTTACCCTTTTTTTACCCACATATAAATCGATTTTACCCGGTCCTGATCCGACATAGCCAAAGTCAGCATCCGCCATTTCGCCAGGCCCGTTTACGATGCAGCCCATGACCGCAATGGTAACTCCTTTGAGGTGACTGGTTGATTGCTTAACCAGTTGAGTAGTGCTTTGGAGGTCGAATAAAGTACGTCCACAACTCGGACAAGCGATAAATTCAGTTTTGGATATTCGGGCTCTAGCTCCTTGTAACAAGTTGTAGGCAAGTGCCCGGTTCCGGTCGAGATCACCCGTGTGTTCAATGGAGAGAAGGTCGCCAATTCCATCACAGAGCAGGGAGCCAGAAATGATTGATGAATCGAGCAATCGTGCAGAAAAGAAATCGTCACCCGCTACTAACCTGAAGGAGTCGGAATTACGTATCCAAAGGGGAAGGGACAGACCTCCCTCCTCCAAAGCACAAGCCAAGGCGCGGTAAGCCGCCACTGGGTTATCCCACGGTGCAATTGTTTGCAGGGTAATAACGGGAGGGCTGGATGCAGCGTTCAATAGAAGTTCAATTCCTGTGGAAAGAGTGGCTCCAGGTAGAGAAATGCAGGGATGGTGGCCAGCTGATTCACAATGAGCGAGGAACCTTGCGATCTCCGACTCTTCCGTTCCTATTGATGCGGCATGCCAAAGCAGGGGGGGGGAGGAATGCTTAATTGGAGGAAGCGCAGTACAGGGATCTTCTCTCAGGTCATCGATAACAATTACGGAAACCGCCCCGAAGAGAGAGTCGCGCAAAATTTCTAAATCAGGAAGAGCGGACGAATTCTCAAGTGAAACGATTAGTCCTTCGATCGGGGCGTCCTTGGCTGCGGATTGAGAACGGGCTGTTTCCCCAATGATTTTTTCCACCTTTTCCAGTCGATGAGGAGTGGATACTAAAACACCTGGTGGAGATTTTTCTCCTACCTTCAATGTTTTTGAATTAAGCGATATCGAGGGGCAGGGCCGACGCCGGTAGAGATAGGGGTCTATAAAATCAATTGGGTCGGGCAATTTTTGATCTTTTGATTCCCAGCAAAGGTGTGCCCGGTTGGCAAGATCTCGAGCTACCGGGATTTCCGCAACCGGATCTTCAGTTAAAGAAACCCGGACTGTATCTCCCAATCCATCAAGTAGCAAAGAACCTATGCCAATGGCACTCTTGATACGTGCATCTTCTCCATCTCCGGCTTCGGTTACCCCGAGGTGAAGGGGATAATCCATACCTTCTTCATTCATTAAGGATACCACTAAGCGGTAAGCCTCAATCATGACTTTTGGGTTACTCGATTTCATTGACAATACCATCTCATGGTATTGATGGGAGCGGGCGATGCGTAAAAATTCCAGGGCAGATTCGGCCATACCCCGTGGAGAATCCCCAAAGCGATTCATTATGCGGTCAGAAAGGGATCCATGATTTGTTCCAATGCGCATGGCTCGCCCTAGTTCTTTGCATCGAAGCACCAGGGGAGTGAAGGTATCGTGCAGTCGATCAAGCTCTTCTTGGTATTGGGATTCGGAATATTCTCGAATTTGAAATTTCTTACGGTCTGCGTAGTTGCCTGGATTTACCCGGACTTTCTCTACATATTTTGCTGCCTCCATTGCCGCTTGAGGCATGAAATGAATATCCGCAACCAGGGGAACCTCAATTTTTGCCGCCCTTACCTCTCTTGATATTTCTTTGAGTGCTTCGGCGGCCCTTAAATTAGGAGCGGTTATACGTACGATCTCACACCCGGCTTCCGCCAGCTCAATGGACTGACGGGCGGTAGCCCGGATATCCATGGTGTCGGTAGTGGTCATTGATTGTACCCGGACAGGTTGTTTCCCTCCAAGGGTTAATTCGCCTATTTTTACCTCCCTGGTGGTACGCCGGGTAGAATGAAACCTGGATACGCAATAGGGAGACACCGGACCCATTACCAAAAGTGAAGAGGCTTTCCTTTAGAAGGGAAGAATGCGCTGCATGTCAAAAAAGGTGACATAGAGCATAAAGGAGAAGAGCAAAGCCACAAAGAGAACCTGGGCTCGTTCAAGGAATGCGAGGGGCAACGGTTTGCCCCGCAACTTTTCAATTGTGGCAAATAGCATGTGACCACCATCTAAAACCGGAATGGGCAAAAGGTTGAGAATAGCTAGGTTCACATTAATAAAAACAACGAACCAAAGAAGTTTCTTAAAGCCGATCTTCGCAAACACACTCAGGTGATTCACAATACCCACTGGTCCACTCATGTTACGGAGTTTTACATCAGATGCGGGGCTAACCAGTCCGCTAAGGGTTAGATACATGTCTTTTACCCTGCTATAAATTAAGCTAAGGGGATTTGGGTAGGTGGTAACAATTTTGAACTCTGGACGAAATCCGATTAATCGACGAATGCTAGGAACCCCGGCAACCATAATTTCTTTTTCAACCGGAAGTAATTCAACTGTTCGTTCTGAACCTCCTTCACCACCTTGGCAGACGACTAAGGAAATGCTTTTGTTATTATCCGTTTTATCCAACATGAAAACGAGCTGAGCAAAGGAATGAATCACTTCTCCATTCATGGATATCAGTTGGTCTCCAATTTGAAGGCCAGCTTCTATAGCAGGCATGTCTGGTGATAATTCCCCTATGAAAAAAGTTTCTTTTGGGCCGATCCCAATTACCCTCATTTCTTCCGGCCCCCAGACTTCGGGGTAAATTTCAAATTTTTCTTCCTGACCGTTTCTTGAAACCGATAAATTGAGAAGTCTTCTGCCTTGTGCCGTTTGTTGCTTGCCGGTAATGATCCGGTTTTGAATGTCCATGAAGTCATCAACAAGGGATCCATCAACGGTCAAAATTTCGTCACCAGGTAAAAGGCCGGCCTTCTTTGCGGGTGAGGTGACCTCTTCACCTTCTTCCACGAGAGGATTCCAACGTTCCACAGTATCTGCAACATAACCAATCTTGGTGGTCAACTGTGCATCGGTGACATCGTACCCGAAAAACCACAAGACAGAGGATAGAGCGAATGCGAGCAAAACATTAAAAACTGCCCCCATTACCGAAACGATCATCTTGTCAGTGTATGTGATCTTGGGAATCGGTTCATCCTTGGGTACCTCTTTCTCATCGTCATCAAAATCATCCCAGGCAGATGGACGGTCTGCTGGATCTTGGGAGTCCTGCCCCCGTTGTTCTTCGTTACCCTCTAGTCTGCCCATATCCGATAACTGAGGGAGGGCGACATAGCCCCCGAAAGGAATGGCAGACAACCGATATTCTACTCCGTTACGGGTCCATCCAAAGAGCTTGGGTCCAAACCCAATGGAAAAGCGGGTGATGATCAGCCCACGCTGGCGGGCAGCTAAAAAATGTCCGAGTTCGTGAATGAAAATAGTGAAACCCAGGGCAAAGAGGGCAATAAACAGAAAAGCAATGTCGAAGAGCATGGTCATGACTAAAAAGAAATAGGAACGAGACTAAGCGACCTGAGAAATCGCTTGCTCGGTAAGGGAGCGGGCTTCTTGATCGAGGGCAAGTAAGTCCTCAAGTGCGTGAACAGAACGGTAATCAAAATGGCTCAAAGTAGTCTCAATCATGCGGGAAATCTCGCCAAAGCCAATTCGATTCGAGAGAAAGGCATCTACTGCTATTTCGTTGGCGGCATTGTACACTAGAGGAGCGCATCCACCTTGTTCCAAAGAATGCCTAGCCAAACTGAGGCAGGGGTAACGGTCCAAGTCGGGTGGCGAAAAAGAAAGTTCCATAGCAGAGGAAAGGTCCAACCCCTGCTCGACTCCGGAATGACGTTCTGGGAAGAGTAGTGCGTTTTGTAAGGCAAAGGTCATGCATGGGGGAGACATTTGGGCGAAGCTACAACCATCCGAAAAACGAACGATTGCATGAACAATACTTGGCGGATGAATCAGAACATGGAGCTTATCTGGAGGGAGATCAAAAAGCCATTTTGCTTCAATCAATTCAAGGCCCTTGTTAGCCATGGTTGCTGAATCTACCGTAATTTTTGGGCCCATGTCCCAATTGGGGTGACGCATGGCTTGTTTTGGAGTTGCCTTATTTAAGTCTTCGATCGGCCAGTCCCGGAAAGGGCCACCAGATGCGGTCAGGGCTAGGGAATCCAGGGCTTTTTCAGGTTGTCCCTGCAAACATTGAAAAACCGCATTATGTTCACTGTCTGCAGGTAAAATACGGGCTCCGGTTCGACGGGCGGTCTCCATGACTAGTTCGCCTCCGACAACTAAAGATTCTTTGTTTGCCAAGACCACATCCTTGCCGGCTTCAAGTGCTGCAAGGGTGGGGGCAAGTCCGGCCGCACCAACTACGGCAACCAATACTACATCTGACTCGTCCCAGCCTGCAAGTTCAGTAAGAGCATGAGCCCCAGTGGACAATTTAGATCCAGATGGAAGTGCAGGCGGAGAAGCGGGTGGCTGATGTAAATGAACTTTCTGCACTCCAAATTCTCGGGCAATGGAAGCGAGTTCATCTGCCTTTTGGTATGCCGATATGCCGATCAGTTTAAGCTTATCTGGGTGTTTGCGGATTACCCGCAGGGAACTTTTTCCGATCGAGCCAGTGGCTCCTAATAAGATAAGCTTCCTCGGGAAGCTCATGGATGAATCAATAATATGATAAAATATCCAGCTGGAGCGGACAGTATCAAGCTATCTGTAAGGTCGAGTAATCCACCAATCCCAGGAATGGACCCACCGGAATCTTTCATGCCTGCGAGTCGTTTCAATACAGATGCAATCAAATCTCCAATGACCGACACGAGCCCTATGACTAATCCCCAGCACGCTCCTTGTGAGGGTTCGAGAGACCAGGCTCCGAAATCAAAGAGATGGGAAAGGTGATGGTTAGCCAGCCATGGAATCAAAGCTCCAATTCCTGCAGAGGCTCCCAATCCTCCAAGTAAGCCTTCCACCGTTTTACCCGGGCTGATCGATGGTGCCATTTTCGTGCGGCCAATAGTTTTTCCAACGAGCAGGGCACCGATATCACTAAATTTCGCAACGAACACAATCCATAAACAGAAAAAGAGACCAAATCCAAGGGCTTGCGGATCAGCTGGAGACTCAACGATTCGCAAAATTCTTACAAAGTAATGCAGGAGAAAAGTGACGAATAGTAAACCGAAAAAGGTAGGTAACAAGCGCTTTACATAGAGTCCGCGCTGATCTTGCGGGAAAACTACACAGGCTGCGGAGGAGAATAATGCCCCAACCGCGAGTGCATCAATGCCCGCACCTGGGAAATAAAAAGCGATGGGGATCATGCATGCCCCGGTAACCAATCCAGTTATACGATTAGCGGCAAAACCAATTCTTCCAAGGATGGTGTAAACTTCGAATAAAGTCAGCGTTGCACAAAGATTTAGGATCCACATTGCTCCGGGTTCTTTTAGTCCATAGACAATAATTCCGAGCAGTCCCCATAGGATTACGGTGGCAATAGTACGCAAGATCATGATGAGGCTAATGGTTGGGCAGGTTGTTGTATTTGTTCGCTGGTTTTTCCAAACCTGCGTTCTCTTTGGGCATAGTTTGCTAGTGCTTTGATAAAAGCATCCCTACCAAAATCGGGCCAGTGTAAGGGGGATACGAAAATCTCCGCATAAGCAGCTTGCAGAAGGAGAAAATTACTCAGGCGGAATTCTCCTGATGTACGAATGATCAAGTCTGGATCAGGAAGATCAGATGTTTGTAGATAAGGAGAAAATTCTTCCCAAGTTGGAATATGGTCGGATGCAGGATTATCTTGACCATACTTGGAAATCGCATGGAGAACCTCCTGGCGGCTACCATAGTTTAAAGCGAGAGTGAGGTTCCAACGGTCATTCTCACGAGTTTCATCGATGGTGTCTTCTACTATTTTGCGGGCAAAATCAGGCAGGCCGGAAAGATCCCCAATTGCCCGCAGCCGAATACCATCCTCCATCATTGACCGGAATTCTTTTTTAAGAAATTCCTCAAGGAGTTTCATTAAACCGGACTTTTCATCCTTGGGACGGTTTTGATTCTCGGTACTGAAAGCATAAAGCGTGATGTAAGGCACGCCCACTTCTTTGGCTGCATTAACAACAGCCCGAACATTTTCCACCCCGTTTCGATGACCGAATAACCTGGGCATTTTTCTAGACCGGGCCCAGCGACCATTACCGTCCATAATCAGAGCGACATGTCTGGGAAGGTTGTTTTTTTCTTCGGGCGTGAGTTCGAGCATGGAAATTGGAAAGACTCTATCTCAACGGGTTCAGGACCGATTGACAACGAGGAAAGCTTGGACTAACGTTTTCAACCGATGTTTAATCCCATGAGCGAGGCACAAATCACCGAATCCCTAAAAGGTCTTCCGGGATGGGCTTTTGGGGATAATAAATTGCACAAAACATATAAGTTTAATGATTTTCGAGAAGCCATGGCCTTTTTGGTTCGTTTGTCTTATGAAGCCGAAAATCGAAACCATCATCCCGAAATTTTTAATTGCTACAACCGAGTCGAACTTGCTTTAAATACACATGATGCTGGGGGCAAGGTCACTGAGTTGGATTTTGATCTAGCCCGTGCAGCTGAAAATATTTATTAAATTATTTTTCCGATTCGCTTGAACCGAGCGTAGATTATCCGGCACTTCATATTGATTTCTTAATCTTTCTAGCTCCTGTTTTAAATTTTTAGAAATGGAAGCATATCCAGGGTCTCCTTAGACAGAGTTTAATTCATTTGGATCTTTTTCGAGGCCGTATAATTCCCAAACATCGAGTTTACAGCAATTGATCAATTTATACTGGCGGTTATGTACGCCATAGTGCCGGCGTACATTGTGAACTCCAGTAAATCTATAATAATGGTAGTAGATTGAATTCCTCCAGTTCTTGGGAGTTCTGTTCTTTAGTAAAGGAACCAGGGAGAGCTCTTTCATATCGTTGGGCTCACTCTGTCTTGGAAAGTCCTCTCAATGGATTGATTGCCTTGAATTTTCCAAATGGAAACGACGGAGAAACAATACAGTCAGGACACAGGCATGGAACATTGGGCCTTTTGCTACCGTGATTTTCCTGTAAATCAGTATCTGTATAATTTATTCTAAAAGATCTAGGAATTAATGAGTAATTTCTAAAACTTGGAAATGTGGATCCGGAAGGTTTTTTGCTTCCTGAGTGATTAAGTTCCATGCTTTTCCTCTTCATGCCTTTCTGTTAGGCTTTCCCCTTTTGCTAAATTCATGAGTCTATTCCTCGATCAATCCGTCTCCTTTTCCCAAGCAATTTCCCAATTAAGGGATCTACCTATTTTGGTGCTTGGCCATCGCCGCCCTGATGGTGACTGTATTGGTTCTCAAGTTGCGATGACCCGGGTCCTGCTTACCCTTGGTAAAAATGTTCGTGCGGTTAATCATGATCCCATTCCCCGCACGCTCTTGAAATTTGTGGGTGACACCCCTTTTTGCTCACCTGAACAAGTTCCCGATGGGGATTATCAAATTATCACCGTGGATTGTGCTGATCATGCCCGGGTCGGAGAAGTTTTGCTGAAACGATTTCCCCAGGTTGATTTAAATATTGATCACCATGTTTCCAATACCTTGTACGGGAAAGAGAATTTTATACTCAGTGATGCTTCAGCAACGGGAGAAATTCTTTCAAAATTCTTTTTCGATTCCGGATATGAGGTCGACAAGGTAACTGCGGAGGCTCTGTACCTTGGGATTTGTACAGATACCGGACAATTTTGTTATGCAGGAACCAATGCGTCGGTTTTCGAAGTTTGTCGCATGCTGTGCGAGAAAGGGGCAAGTCCTTCCGGAATTGCTCATGAACTCTATGAGAAAGAAAAGCCTGGGCGAATCCAATTGCTCCAACGATTTCTTGCAAGTTTTCGTATGGAATTTGGAGATCGGGTGTGTGTTGGCAGTATTAAGGATAATTTCTACCAGGAGACCGGAACTAAGCCGGAAGATGCCGAAAATTTTGTGGATTATGCACGCTCCCTAGAGGGGGTTGATATTGGAGTTCTTGTCGAAGAGAGAGCGGGCAATATTAAGGGAAGTTTCCGGGCTAAAGATTCCAAGTTCCGGGTAGATTTGCTTGCCAAAAAATTTGATGGTGGAGGTCATGCTTGTGCTGCTGGGTTTAATCTTTCCGGAACTTTGGATCAATTGTACGACCGATTAGTTGAAGAGATCGGTAAGCATTTACAAGCGGTAGAGCAGGGGGATGTTTTATGAATAATCGTCAAGATATGGAGTTTGAGGGAATTCTTTTGGTTGATAAACCCCAGGGGATCACTTCCCATGATGTGGTCGATCGATTGCGCCGAAAATTAAGGATGAAAAAGATCGGACATGCTGGGACCCTCGATCCTTTGGCCACTGGTTTATTGATCATGCTCATCGGTAAAGCCACAAAGGTTTCCCAGTTCTTAATTAGTTTGGACAAGGCATACGAAGGTACTTTCCATTTGGGTGTGGAGACCGACAGTCAGGATGCCGACGGAGAAATAATTGCGGAAAAACCGGTTAATGAAGATATAACCCAAGAGAGATTAATTAAAGAGATGGAGAGCTTTTTGGGTGATCAATACCAAACTCCCCCCATGTTTTCCGCCAAAAAAATTGGCGGTGTCCCACTCTACAAGATGGCTCGTAAAGGAAAAACAGTAGAGCGTGAACCCCGGTTTATTCGCATCAATGAATTAACTCTAAAAAGTTGGACTTCCCCGACCGGAGATTTTTTTATGGATTGTAGTAAGGGGACATATGTTCGCACTATTGTTCATGATTTGGGTCAGCGATTGGATTGCGGTGCACACCTGAAAGCTTTGCGCAGAACTAAAATCGATCAGTTTGATATAGCAAATTCCCTGACTCTTGAGGAAATTAATGAAGTACCGTTGGGGGAATTTCATAACCACCTGATCCCCGTTCGCGAAGCTGTTCCCTCTCACGTTTTTTAAGCATGAAAAAAGTTTATGAATCGATTGCTCGATTCGGCCAGGAATGGGAGGGCGATGTATGCTTGGCTCTTGGGATGTTTGACGGGGTACATCGTGGGCATCAAGCCGTTTTAGACTTAGTCGTTCAGAATGCAGATCATTGCCAGGGTGCCGCTGCTGCCCTGACCTTTCCTACACATCCCGCTGCTTTCTTAAGGCCAGGCAAAGAACCTTCTTTGTTGATGAGTCCGAGCCGTAAGGCTGAGCAATTGATCCAATCCGGTATGTCTGCGGTCATTTTACAACCTTTTGATCAGGAATTGGCAGAGGTGGAAGCAGTTGATTTCTTGTCCTTTTTAAAAGCTCGAATTCCTAATCTTCGGGCAGTTTGCGTGGGGAAAAACTTTCGTTTTGGAAAGAATCGATCGGGTGATTCAAAATCTTTAGCAAGCTATGGAGAAGAGGACGGACTTAGGGTGAGCGTGGCTGATTCTTTAATCTTTGAGGATATTACAATTAGCAGCTCTCGTATTCGCGAAGCTTTGGCATCTGCTAAGATGCAGAAAGTAAGAAAAATGTTGGGTCGAAACTATTCGGTTGTAGGAAAAGTTCAGCAAGGAAAGGCATTAGGTGGAAAGATTGGCTTTCCCACGCTTAACATACCGTGGAGTCCGGAGGCTCAACCTCCTTTAGGTGTTTATGCTGGCCGGGTGCAGGAATTAAACTCAGGTCAAGTGTTGCCAGCAGTGGCAAATTACGGACTGCGCCCAACGATCGAAGTAGATGCTGGTGAACCTGTCCTTGAGGTGCATTGCTTGGATTCTCCAAACTCTTCAATTTGGAAAGCAGAGGCTACTTTATCCATGTCCTTGGACTTTTTTATACGGTCGGAAAAAAAGTTTTCGGGAGTGAATAAATTAAAGGATCAAATTCGTAAAGATTGCGAACAGGCAAAAAATTATTTGGCTACCTCCATGGACTGACGGGCTGGAGACCAGCAACTCGTCCGACCGCCAATCTGTTCCCTGACCAAAAGGTTTTTAGATTTCGGGCAATACCCTCCATCTTTCCATCTATGATGAAATAGCCAGCCTTTTGGTGGGTCTCCTCCGTGTATGCCGACTGATTGCATCGCTCCGCGGGCGACAAATAGAATCTCCTGGAAAAGAATATCACATAAAGGCTTTTTGATTTGTCCACTTCTGCAAGCCGGATGAATACAGGCACGCCAAAGAACTTCATCTGCCATCCAGTTTCCCATACCAGGGAAGTAGCGTTGGTCAAGAAGGAGGGCTTTAATTGGTCTTTTCTTGTGCCTGAAAAGGGCATCGCTTATAATCTTTTTATCGAAGGATGGATTGAGCATAGATATGGGTTGTTCGGTCCACCAGGCAGGTAGTTCTTTTCCGATGTGAAACCGTAATCGACCAAATTGCCGAGGGTCCCGAAAGACAAGCTTTTGCTTGGATTGAGTTAGGACTAATGCATCGTGTTTCGCTGGAGAATAGCTTTGGGATTCTGAATGAAGCCATCCAGTCATGCCCAGGTGCAACCCCAGCCAACGATGGCTAGAAAAACCAAATAGCATTTGTTTGCCGTGTGTTTGGGAGCTTCTGAGGATGGTGCCAGAAAGTTCTTCGATAAAGGACGAACGCTCAAGTTCCCGGAATACCCTGGATTTTGGATGAACTATAACTTTCTGGATTCGCAGGTTTATTCCTGTCTTCCAGCGTGTAGATGCATAGGCAACCTCGGCAAGTTCGGGCATTTGAAATGATTTAAGAACTTGGCCCGATAGAGAGCAATCGTGCCCGAATTTCCCGGTCCTGTTTTCGATCGGTTTGTATCTCTATCACCCGGATACCAAGTTTTTGCGGGTGTGCCATCCATGAGACTAATTCTTCTTCGCTTTCACACAAATGATACTCCACTCCATGAGCCTGACAAAGCTTGAAATAATCACAATTCTGTGGGGTGGCGAAACATTTTTCGAATTCTGACAGTGATGAGACGGCTAAGTTCTCAAAGATTCCACCTCCTTGGTTGTTTATAAGAAACACAGTTAGTGAGCCTTGTATATGGGAAGCACAGAGCAAAGCGTTAGAATCGTGTAAAAAAGCAAGTTCTCCGCTGAGTAGATAAACAGGTTCTTTGCTGAGGTGAGCAATGCCCATGGCGGTGCCCAAAGTTCCGTCAATTCCATTTACACCTCGTGCACCGTGCAGTTTTCTTTCTCGGTCTCCAGGTTTCCAAAACCATTCAAGGTCGCGAATTGGCATACTGTTGGCAACATGAAGATGACAGTTTTTGGGTAAATTTTGCGAAAGCAGGCGAGTGATTTTTGGCTCTTTAAGAAAAGAAAGATTTGAAAATTCCTTATCGATATTTTTTTCCACTGCTGCATCACCGCTAACCCATTTATCTAGCCAGTCTTTTTCGGGTGTGGGGAATTCAATGTCGGCTAGATCTTCAAATCTCATGGTGTGTTGCTCACCCGTACTACTTAGTGGGTCCACCTTTTGACCGCTTGGTTCGATGACCACTCGCTTTGCTCCGCTTTGATCCATCCATGTTCTAAGGGTTTTGGAGGTTGGTAAAGGACCAAGGACGAGAAACAGATCTGGGACTAAAGAACCCGAGAATTTCGGACAACGCAATAAGTTTTCGTAGCGTAAAATGCGGGTCGGATGTTCATTTTCCCTTAGGGGGCTCAAGGAATCGCAAAGAATTGGAAAAGTGGTCAAGCTCTGAAGTGAATTCAGCGGGCAATTCATCCCTGCTATGATAATTGGACGAACACTTTTTCGAATTGCGGCTGAAACATTATCGGCAAAGTTTTTGGGATGGTCAGCCTTTCGGTGTGAAGCCTTTGTTGTGACCAAAGGTGCAATTTCACTAGTAACTTCCAAAGTGGGCCAAAGAGGTTCGCAAAAAGGAAAGTTAAGATGAACCGGTCCGGGTGATTGACTGGTGGCCTCGGAGTATGCCTTAGCTAAGATTGCTTGGAGATTATTAATGTCATCCTTCTCAGATCTAGGAACAGGGAGGGAGTGAAAAAAACGAACGAAAGATCCAAAAAGATTGATTTGATTAATCGTCTGTCCAGCGCCGCATTCTTGGAGTTCCGGCGGTCGGTCTGCTGAGAGTAGTAGCACGGGAATCCCGGAATAACTGGCCTCGGTTACGGCTGGGTACCAGTTGGTTGGGGCCGATCCAGATGTGCAGACCAAAGCTACTGGCATCTGAGTTCTTCGGGCATGGCCAAGTGCAAGAAAGGCAGCGGTTCGTTCGTCAAGTACAGGAAGGCAGGAAAGTCTGGCTTCTCTTTCACAACTTACCACAAGGGGAGTAGACCTGGATCCCGGAGAAAAAAATACTTGTTTCACGCCCATGTCAGCCAGCCCTTGGGCTATTGCACGTCCCCAAAGAAAGTTGGCCCGGGCAGTTTGCTCGGATGTATCCATCATTTAAATCGGAAGGTTAGGGCTTCCCGTGATGACTTCAAGCATGGCTTGTAACTTCCAATCTGTTTCATTCTTTTCCTGCTCCGGAATCGATCCATCAACAATTCCCGCTCCAGCATAAAGGGTGAGGGAATCGTGGAGTATGCGTCCACACCGTATAGGCACAATGAATTCAGACCTTCCACGAGCATCCATCCAGCCTGCAACGCCGGAATACCAGCCCCGGGGAGTTCCTTCAATTTCAGCCAACTTGGCAAGAGCGGGTGGACGGGGAGAGCCCCCCATCGCAGGAGTAGGGTGTAGGGCTTCAAGAACTTCAAAAGGGTGGAGTCCATCGGGAATGATGCCCTCTACTGGTGTGCGGACATGTTGGAGATTCGTCAGTCGTAGAAGGCGGGGGAGTCCCTGTTTTAAATGAGTCGTCCCAACTGAAGAAAGACGGCGACGGATGCTGTCTATGACAAGTTGGTGTTCAAGGACCTCCTTTTCTCTGGCAAGTAGGGTTTCTCCCCAGTGAGCATCTTTCCCTGCTGATGGACCGCGTGGAGCCGATCCAGCCAAGGCTTCGGTTTTGAGTGAATTTCCTCGAAGACGGACTAAGGTTTCGGGACTAGCTCCGATCCAAACTCCTTGATCGGGTGCGGAGAGAGAAAAGGTGTGGCAGTCTGGGAAGCGGTCACGTAAGGCATGTACGATCGAGAAGGGAGAAAGTTTGGAAGTAAGTTCAAAAGTTAATTGTCGAGCGAGGACGATTTTGGAAACCTTGCCGGATTTAATTTCCTTAAGTGCTTGGATTACACCTTCTAGGTAATTGAAATTTTCTTTGGAAGCTCCAAGTGTAGTGCGATTTGCAACTGGTTGCTGGAATTGGTCGAATTTTAATCCGACCATTGCATCTAATCGTTGGCTTAATTGTTTTTGTAATAGTTGAGGGTCCGAATGGGGATGGATTTCTGTATTTAGGACTACAAAGTGTTTACCTCCTTGATTCACGACCTGCCAGCCAGGTAGGAAAACTTGGAGGGAGGGAAGTCCAGAAGGATTTTGGCCCGCCTCAAATGAAGCATTTAAAAAAAGTGTGGGACCCGTTCCAGCAATAGGTGCATCTCCAGCCCGTTCCACGGTTGATAAAAGTGAATCTGCCCACTTTTTGGCATGTTGAAAACGGTCTTCCCCATAAAATTCCTCACGGGCAATATAATCTCCACAGGCGATGGAAAATTCATCTGTTGATTTCTCGAAATAAGCGTGGGGAGAGTTTGGTTGGTTTAGAGATTCGAGAAGGGCTAAGGGGTCGGAAAACGAAGTTTTGTATGAAATCGATGAAAATACAGACCGATTGATGCTGCGTGCTTTGAGAACCAAGCTGTTTAAATAAGGACTTAGATCGTCCGTCTGAGTGCAATGTGATGGTCCCGTCTGTGGGAGTGCAATCATGAAGATGGTAGGTTCTCATCCGTAGATTCTGGAAATACAGGATCGTACCCTCCTGGATGCAAAGGGTTACACCGGGAAATTCTTGAAAGAGAACGAAAAGCTGCAAGATGTAATGGCAAGGAACGAAAGCACTCGAGCGCGTATTCAGAGCATGTCGGAT
>JAQXCL010000091.1 GCA_029251885.1 Opitutales bacterium
TTTTACGATGATTTACAGGAGGGATATTTGTTAAAAAATAATACCCTTGGTTCTCCCCTTATTCAAAGAGGCTATCATACTTTTACTCATGCGATCGATGTCTTGGCTACAACTCATGCCTTATTAGAATGCGGCGGAGCCCGTTTTTTAAAGAATTTCGAAAAAACTGCTATACTCCTTGCTGCTCTTGGTCACGACGCTCTTCATCTAGGGGTAAATAATCAATATCTCATTAATACAAACCATCCTTTGGTTGAAGAGTTTGGTCTAGAAAGCTTACAGGAAAAGCGTTCGATTGATTACCTTCTGAAATTACTCAAACAAAACAATTTATACACCCAATCTGATACTTCTAGCCCCATGCTTAATAATCAGATCAGAAGATCTTTGAAATTAATCAAGGAAACTATCCTCTACACCGATTTTAAAAGACACAAAGAATTAATGAATCGTATGAATGCAAAAGTGCCTTCAATCGTAAAAGTTATACAAGTTAACAAGGAACAGAATACCGATATATCGATGCATCTCGATGATGAGACACGGTCACTAATCGCCTCCTTCATCCTACACGCAGCAGATGTTAGTAACCCCGGGAAAAAATGGCCAGTTTGCGAGCGTTGGGCCAACTTGGTAATGGCAGAATTTTTTGGACAGGGAGATTTGGAAAAACAAAAAGGCATGAAACCATCGATGAATTGTGATCGTGATTCCGTGCTCATACCCGAATGCCAATTAGGCTTCGGTAAGTATGTAGTTCATGATCTTTATGTTTCGCTGTCCAAGATAATACCTGAAGGAGGTAATTTTCTGCTTACAAACTTAGATGCGAACCAAGCCCAGTGGGAGGCGATGCGGAAAAAGTAAGGATTCGATTTCATAGAATCCAGAGCTGGCAAAAGCCTTTCTTTATAACTCAAGCTTCAGACAGATTCTTCTATTCTGTCCTTGTAAAATAACCTGCGTGGAGGGTGTAATTCCATACCGTAGGAACGATGAATCAAATGCAACCAATTTTCGGGCCATTTTTTGGTATGCGGGTTAGACATTCCTTTAGCGGTATAGCCACTCGAATTGGTATAAAACATAAAGTAATGATCGGCATCGATCTCGTCGGATAAATCATGAGCAAAATTACCAAAGTCTAACTTAGCAATCATTTTTAAAAAAGAATTAGAAGGTTCCAAGTCACAAGACGACACTTCGATAGGAACTTTAAAGTCAGAAAGGACACTTAGGTTTCCATCCAAAGAATCAACCTTAATGGTTTCCCGCAAAGGAGCGAGAAATCGGGTAATCTTTACTCTCATACGGTTGCCGGATGTGTACACATCCATAACCGTCTCCCTTCCCTTTTTAGCCAAACGGACGAGGCGCAGATATATTCTGCCAGAATGTGGAGGGGGTAGTTCCATCACACCAGAAAATCGGGCCGCTTGGCGCTCCAATAATAAAGGATAAGATAACATCAATACCCCTAATGTTAGCATCTTCAGTGCCACATAGTTGTGGATTCATAAACCTCGAAAGAACTTTATCCCAAAGAAAAGATTGGGGATATTTCCGCAAAAAAAACTAGGCAATAATGTCTTTTACGACATGTCCGTGGATATCGGTAAGACGAAAATCCCGTCCCTGATATCGGTAAGTAAGTTTTCGATGATCAATCCCGAGTAGGTGAAGAATCGTAGCGTTTAGGTCGTGGATATGCATGGTATCCTGGGTCCAATGGTCAGACTTTGGGCGAATGATATTACCATCTCGATCGGTCAAATTATACCCGTATTCATCAGACTGTCCATAAGTGATCCCCGGCTTAATTCCTCCACCCGCCATCCAAGTGGTAAAGGCACGGGGGTGATGATCGCGGCCGTAATTCTCGCGGGTAAGTTTGCCTTGGCAATAATTGGTGCGGCCAAATTCCCCCCCCCATACCACAAGGGTATCATCCAGCATACCCTGGCGTTTAAGGTCAGTAATTAAACCATAACAAGCTTGGTCAATGTCCTTACATTGAGAACCATGTTGGGCGGGCAGACCTCCATGAGAATCCCACCCTCTGTGAAAAATTTGGATATTGCGCACACCCCGCTGAGCCATGCGTCGAGCATTTAGGCAACTTGCAGCAAAAGTACCAGGGGTGCGGGCATCTTCTCCATAGAGCTCGAAAACCTCTTCCGGTTCATCCTTCATATCCATCAACTCTGGAATCGATGCCTGCATCCGATAGGCCATTTCGTGCTGCTTGATACGGGAAAGTACCTCAGGGTCGGCGAATTCCTGAAAATGATTTTGATTAAGAGCAGCAAGGGCATCAAGCTGTGCCCGTCGGTCACCTCGTGTAACTCCCTGTGGATTTTTTAAATAAAGCACAGGGTTTTCTGCTGCTCGAAAAAGTATACCCTGATGGTCGGATGGCATGAAACCAGTACCCCAAAGACGATTAAACAAGCTTTGCTGAGGGTGGTTGGTACGAGCTAGCATGACCACATAATTGGGCAGGTTCTCGTTCATACTGCCCAAACCATAGCTCAACCAGGAACCAAGACTCGGACGACCTGGAATCTGGCTCCCCGTCTGGATGTAAGTAATCGCAGGGTCGTGATTAATTGCCTCGGTAAAGGTCCCATTGACCACACACAACTCTTTGGTAATTTTGGAGGTGTAAGGGAGCAATGAGCTTACCCAAACCCCTTTGTCGTTGTTATCACATTTGGTAAATTCAAACTTGCTGGGTGCAAGCGGTAGGGTTTTCTGCCCGGAGGTCATCCCGGTAATACGCTGCCCATCGCGCACTTCGGGCGGTAGGTCCTTCCCATATTCCTCACTTAAGCGGGGCTTATAGTCCCACATATCGATATGGCTGGGCCCCCCGCTCATAAAAAGATAGATTACCCGCTTAGCAGTGGCCTTATGGTGAAGACCCTCAGTGGGTACGGAACGACCCAATAAATCGCTATTGAGCAGGCTGGCCATGGAAGCGGTACCCAAGCCAAGGGCGGATCGGCCAAAGAATTGCCGGCGGTTAATATGGAAGGAATCGTCGAGAAATAAATCTGCCTGGTTCATAGTCTTGGTCTCCTGTTGTAAATCTTAATAAAGCAAAATGGCCGGATCACTCGCCAGCATGGTCGCGGCCACCTGCGTCCATGCAGCCACCTCGGTTACGGGTAATTTTTCATCCACCGGGGCGAGCCCCTGTTTGAGAACCTTACGAGCATCCTCCTCGGACTGATAAAACCTGTTCTTAGCATTCCCCAATAAGGTAGAAAGGGCCGTAGACTCAACCGTGCTTGGCTTACGAGAAGTAAGTAAGGTAAAGAGGTACTCTATTCGGGCACTGTCTTCTTGCTCGTCACGAAGCAGTCGTTCCGCGAGTTTACGTGCAGTCTCGATCCGTTGGGTTTCATTGAAGAGCGCAAGAGATTGAAGCGATGTACTGGTACGAGAGCGTTGCACACAGCTTGTCTCACGACTGGGAGCATCAAAGAGGGTCATCATTGGGTGAGGAGAGGTGCGCTTCCAATACATGTACAAGCTGCGACGATAAATACTGTCATCCTCGTTCATCTCATAGTTTTTGGTATCGCTATTAGGGTGAGAGAGAGCGATCCACATACCGGATGGTTGATAAGGCTTAAATCCTTCCCCTCCGATTTTACGATTGAGCAGTCCGGATGACCAAAGAGATAAATCCCGTACCACCTCGGCATCAAGCTTGTAGGACGGCCCCCTGCCCCAGTATTTATTTTCAGGGTCTGGAAAATCACTCCGACGTGCAGAGGATTGTTTAAAGGTTCGACTGGTGAGGAATTGTTTGAGTAATCGCTTGAGATTCCATCCGTTTTCCTGAAAGTCCACCGCCATCCAGTCAAGCAGTTCCGGGTGGGTTGGATGCTCTCCCTGTAAACCAAATTCTTCGGGTGTACGCACAAGTCCATCACCAAACACCATCAACCAGAAACGATTAACCAAGACACGGGCAGTAAGGGGTTGGTCATCTGAGGTGATCCAGTTCGCCAAGCCTAAACGATTACTCGGGCTACCCTTTTCCATTTCTCCCAAAACGGAAAATACCCCAGGATTGAGAGGTTTACCAATGGGTTTATCGTATTCTCCTCGCTCAAGCACTTTGGTAACCCGCTTTCTTTGCTCAGGTAAATCCTGAGCGATTAAAGTAGTAGTCAGGTAATTACGTTGTGAATGGATTCGCTCGGTATTGAGTTGCTGGGCCCGAGCAAGCAGATCGTCTTTGGCCACCATATGCTTTTTCAAAAGCTGAATCTCGGCGACTTGCATGTTTTTTTCGTAGACATCGGCCAATTGGGGGAAAGTCAGGCGGAAATGGGTGTAGGACTGGTTGTTATCAAATAAAATTTCCTTCTTTTGCTTGCGCTCAGTGAAACTGGGAACATCGCCTTCCGAAATCAGGCTGAATGATTTTTTATCTTTAGACCCTTCCAGTTTGTAGGTTTTAGGATCGCGCCCGGGAATATCATCCGCAGATGTAAGGCTTATTCCGTTAATAACCCCATTGCTCGTGGTGATAGTTAGCCCGCTGCCATTGCCATCACTGTTAAGGTATTTTGTACCCACCCGATCATCGACCGCATATTCGGGTTTGTGTTTCCGAGCGAAATTTTTTGAACTCCCAACCACTTTATTACCTGGTTTAGATAAGTCGGGAACTAGCAACTCAGCAAGTTTGGCAAGGCTCTCATCACTTCCGTTGTATTTTTCGGTTGCCTGAACTTCCTTAAGAAACTCCGATTCCTTGGCCATAAAATCCTTCCACTTCATTTTCGAGACCGGGTCTTTCGCTACGGTTAAATGATCCCCATAGACATATTGGTTTCTATCCATCGAATGCTCCGTAGTGTTGTTAAAAAAGGCGAGAAACTCGAAATATTCATCATGAGTAATGGGATCATACTTGTGGGTATGGCAGCGTGCACAGGTAAGAGACAAACCAAGCAATGCAGTGCCCGTGGTTTCCACCCGATCAAAACTATTCTTCGCTTGATATTCC
>JAQXCL010000104.1 GCA_029251885.1 Opitutales bacterium
TCAGTATTCTCCGTTATGAGGCAAACAGGGAGAATAAACATAGATCTTGAAGTACCAATTTTAGTTATAGTTTTAGGTGTCCTGATGCTTATCTCGCAATTGTCTAAGCTTCAATTGCCTGATGCCTTAAAAGAAAAAGAGTAGGAATAGCCGAACAAGACGATGGAGCTAACCCCAGATATTTGAGCGATTGAAGAATGAAAATAAAACTTAACCTTAATTTATAAACGAGCACCTCTTATTCTCCTTAAAAAAGGTAAACTGCCTGGAAAGAATATTTCAAGCCATCATCAAGTCAGTCGGTTGTATTCATACAAAAAACAAGCCACACTGGCGTTCAAGTTGAGAGAACTGGCCTGTCCCTGAATCCCGATCTTAACCCATTGATCAGGCTGGTCTTGCCAAAACTCACCAAGTCCAACTTTTTCACTTCCAAAAAGAAAGGCTGCATCCGCGGGGAATTTTTTACTTCCCATTATTTCTTGGGCTCGCGAGCTTGTCCCAACAATATGCCTAGCTGAATTTTTTAACCACTCTCTAACATCCCCCTTGGTTCCCAAAGCCACAGGTATACCGCCAAACAATCCACGTGAGGAACGTACTACATTTGGATTAAAAAAGTCTACTGCAGGGTCGGACAAAATGACACCCGCGGCCCCAAAGGCTTCAATCGTGCGTAGAATCGCACCTAGGTTTCCTGGCTTTTCCACTTCGTCCAAAACCACAAGAGGGGCATCATTCCGAACTGAAAAAACATCGAAGCCAAGCTCCCAAGTCCTCAACACTCCAATAATTCCGTGAGTACCCGACTTGTAAGAAGCCTTGGCATGAGCAATTTCTGAGGTCTCACAAAAAGGAATTCCCATTTCTCGAAGTTCTTCCAACGCTGAAGATTCTCCAAACTGCTCAACCATAGATGGACAAAAATAGAATTCGATTAGCTGCCTACCGGCACGCACTAAGGCAAGCAGATCATTAGCTCCTTCAACAAAAAAACATCCCCGCTCTCGCCGTCTACGAGGGGATTCTCGCAACTTTACCAATTCCTTGATCCGCGAATTAGTGGGGCTCTCTATGGTTGCATTAGTCATAAGATAAGAAAAAGGGTTTTGCCGATCAAGGGCGAGCCCGTTAAGACAAGCAACTGCATGAAACGTGAGCCAAAAGGATTTTCTCCCAACCCCTACCCCTACCATCATGAACTCGAGCTAGAGATTTCGGATGTCACAAATCTTGGCATTGGTATTGGCCGAGATCAAGACTGGGTAATTCAAGTTCCTTACTGTTGGCCAGGAGAGCGCGTGAAAGTCCGAGTTTTCAGAAATCATGCAAATTATTCTGAGGCCGACCTCTTAGAGGTCCTTACCTCTTCTCCAGATCGGACGGAACCAGTATGTAAATTATACGGTTCTTGCGGAGGATGCCAATACCAGGGAGCCACTTACGAGGCTCAATTAAAATGGAAACGTCAGCAGGTTGAAAACTCACTCGTACGGTTAGGTGGATTATCCGTTGAGGTGGAACCTGTCATTCCTTCCCCCAAGCCATATGGATACCGTTCCAAACTGACCCCTCATTTTCAAGGTGGTCGCCAAGGTAGGGAATTAAATATTGGTTTTTTGCGTCAGGGCTCCCGTCGTGCACTCATCGATGTGGAAGCATGTCCCATCGCAACCGATGCAATCAACGATGCCTTGCCTGCCGCCCGTGATGAAATAAGAAATGCACCAAAAAGGAAACGTGGAGGCACCCTCTTGCTCCGAGAAGTCATTGAGGGGGTGGTGACCGACCCTAAAAAATTAGTCAGTGAAAAAGTGGGGGATCTTATTTTTCATTTCAAGGCCGGTGAATTTTTTCAAAACAATCCATTCGTTCTGCCACTATTGGTTGAACATGTGGTCCAACAATCCAAGACAGATGAAATCTCGCTTTTGGTCGACGCTTATTGCGGGGGAGGTCTATTTGGACTAAGTGCCGCTTCTCGCTTTAAAAAAATTGTCGGTATTGAAATTAGTCGAGAAGGCTTTGAGGGTGCTCGTACTAACGCTCGGATTAATCAAATTGAAAATTCACAATTCTTTCTCGGAGATGCGAGTTCCATCTTTGATGAACTTAAAGAAATTTCAGAGCCTGCCGCCCTTGTGATTGATCCACCCCGCCGTGGATGCGACCCCGATTTTCTTCGCCAGGCCATTGAGTTTGGACCCCAACGAATAGTTTATGTTTCCTGCGATCCAGCGACTCAGGCAAGGGATTCTCAAATTCTTCTGGAGGCGGGTTATCAACCTATCCTAGCCCAACCATTTGATCTGTTTCCCCAGACCAGGCATGTGGAAAATGTCCTTACTTTGGTTCGGTAATTTCCACACTCTAAACGCGCTTCCTATCCCTAGTCCATTCAATGGAAGAAAAGGTATTTACCTCCGCTTGGCGCTGAGCCTCTAATTCCTTTGGCCATACATCTCCCACTATTATTTCTCTTAGATCGTGGGCAATCAATTCCAGAAATTTTGTTTCGAGTTGAAGGTGATCCAGCTCAGGCCAATTGCACAAACCTAAGGTTCCCTGAACCAGTACGCCATTTCGGGTTCGCTTCATCGCGGCACCAGCTAATTTTTGGGTTCCCATCTCATCCATGAGATCGCGCCCCACGGGTTCGCGAAAACAATCCCCAGGTATACCCCCTTTGGATTTTTCCGGACAAGGCATCAAGGAATTGGCCACACCCTGCTCGATCAAGGCCTCTCCCCATCGCTGATGAATTTTTCCATAAAATTCCATCGGGGGCATTTCTGCTCCAACACTACCAACGGGAAGAACAAGCCCGTAGGTTAAATCACTCCCATGCCTGACAATTCCACCACCGGTTGGGCGCCGGGTCATATTTTTCAACGGCTGTCCGGTTTCGCTTTCTATCCAGCTGGCTTTTTGTCCGTAACCAAAAGTAATTTGTGGTCTATCCCAACCATACCTTCGAAAAATTGGCCCTGACCACTGACTCGCCTGTGACAACATCCACCAATCGGTAGCCATGTTTTCCGAACCCGATTCTCGGCGATAAGGTAAATGATATAAACTCATCTAAAATCGGGGGTGATAACAGGTTGGATCGTCCACATTTTCTCGATACCAAGAATAAAGAGCCAGAGGCAAATGCATTTCTTCGAGTTGCTGTTCGATAGTCGCAGGCTGCGTCTTTACCTTGCTGACCAAGGGTGCAAGTTCAAAGGTTAGTTTGCCTGGCCGATCGCCCACTCTTTCCTGTGATTGAGCCAATGTAGATGTCCCCAGCCTTTCCTCCTTAAATCCAAACCTCTGCAATATTCGTCTGCCCAATTGATGGCGAGTAATGGTATCGGCTCCTGCCCAATGAAAAAGGCCATTGAGGTTTGGTCGCTCGATTAATTCCACAATTAATTGAGCCACATTTTCCGCCGAACTTGTCTGCCTCCACTCATCGGTGAACAAAGTTGGTTCCTCCCCTTTTGCCAGGGCTGAAAGAATTCGTTCGTGAGGACTACGGTCTCCCCGCGGACTGTTTCCATTGAGCAGCGTAATCCGTAAAACCACTAAATTTATATCGGTGGTGGCAAGGACCTGTTTTTCCGCTTCCAATTTTTGTAGACCATACTCACTTAAAGGATTGGTCTGATCGGTTGAACGGTAAGGAGAGGAGGTTCCATCAAAGACCATATCGGTCGATACTTGTAGATAGCGGGCACCCAAATGTGCAGAAACCTCCGCTAATTTACGAGCGGACTCCACATTGATCAAGCGGGCATAGTCCGGGTTTTTATCTACCATGTCCGGAGATGAAATCGCGGCACAATTAACTACTGCATCTGGCCATTGGTCGAAGAATTCGCGCATCACCGGATCGAATTTTTCCATGGGTAATGAGGAAACCCCATACTTTTTTTTTGGCTCTTCCCATGAACGATTTGCATAAGCGAGCAATTTATGGCCCCGAGCAAGACACTCCCTACAGACCGCCGCTCCTAAAAGACCGGATGCACCCATAACCGCAATTTTCATTTCCAGTTCAGGTTAAAAAAATATCTTTCAAGTAACAACCCGAGAGTGTAAATCATGTGAGAAAATACCCCCACTTTCCTTGCTTGCACGAAAAGGGGGAAAAGATAGGATTGTATTTACTCAATGAATTTATCCCAACTTGCGAATCCTCGCATCCTGGACCAACCTGTCTACGAACCCGGCAAACCCATCGAAGAGGTGGCTCGGGAATATGGTCTACATCTCGACCAAATTTGCAAACTTGCATCCAATGAAAACCCATGGGGAGCATCAAAACTTGCCAAAGAAGCCGCCCGTACTTCCCTGGAAAAAATTCACCTCTACCCGGACGGTTCAGGTCATCAGCTGATCAATAAACTGGCCAGCGTTCATCTGCTCGGTTCAGATCAATTTGTATTGGGCAATGGATCCAATGAAATCATCGAATTACTTGGACATGTCTTTCTCCAGCCAGGCGACGAAGTTCTCTGTGGCAAGCATGCCTTTGTGGTTTACAAATTGGTCGCCTTGCTGATGGGTGCAAAACCTGTGGAGGTCGAAATGCCCGAACTCACTCACGATCTTCATAAAATGAGGCAGGCGGTGAACGAACATACAAAGCTTATCTTTCTTCCCAGTCCTAATAACCCCACAGGCACCGCAAATACAGAAGAAGAAATTCATGCCTTCGTTCGTTCGCTCCCTGAACATGTAATATTCTGTTTTGATGAGGCTTATGCGGAGTACCTAGACCACCCACCTAATCTTCGACCTTTGATTGAAGAAGGTCGTAAAGTAATTTGCCTTCGTACCTTTTCAAAAATTCATGGACTTGCTGCCTTACGAATTGGATATGGATATGGTGCCAAGGAGATGATTGCTTTGTTACAACGGGCACGCCAACCCTTCAATGTGAACGCAATTGCACAGGCAGCAGCCCTTGGTGCACTGGAAGATGATATTTGGGTTACGCAATGCCGGAAGCGCAATGCAGACGGACTGGAACAACTTGCAAATGGACTTGAAGCACTTGAAATCGAGTACCTACCAAGTCATGCGAATTTTATTTTATCCAAGCCCGGAGACGGCCGGGGATTGTTTACCGAGTTACAAAAGCAGGGCATAATCACTCGGGCCCTGGGCCCGTCTCTTGCTCCCTACCTTCGCCTTTCTGTTGGCACAGAAGAAGAAAACCATCGCCTCCTGACCGCTCTTGAAAAAACTCGGACGGTCTTTGGGGCGTAATTATGATCACAACCATAGAACCTCCCACTTCTCCTTTCTTGCTATTTACCATCTGGGCTATTTTTTTGGCAATTGGACTTTACCTGGGTGTCTTTCGATCGATGATTGATCGTATCCGAGCTGGGATATCCACCCCCCCTGGGGAGGGCTCACGATCTGGAAAACTACTCGAATCCATGCTTCAAGAACCCAACCATGCCCGCCCATTGCATGTGGAGTCGGCTCTTTTTTCTGCCTTGCAGGTATTTGTTGGTTTCTTTTCAGTCCTTACCATTTGGACCGGGGAGAGTGCTTTGTTTGGCGGCTTCGTTGCTTTCTTCGTCGCCCTTTGCACAGAACGTATTTTTTCTGGGATCTTTCCTCGCTTATTAACCTCCAGATCAAAAAGCCATTTACATTTAAAAATTGGTTTTCCTTTCACTCTCTTTGCCCGGTTTCTTGCCCTACCCTTCACTCCGCTCCTCCTGCGTATCGAAAAAGGTTTTTTCGGCACAGACCATAATGGAGACAATGGAGATAACGAAGATAACGAAGTCGCCGATCATATACGCACCTTATCAAGGGAGGGTTCAAACCTTGATCCAGATATTGCTGAAATTGTGGGTAATACCTTGGAGATGGGACAGTTGAAGGTTCAGGATGTGATGGTTTCGCGCAAACAAGTACAAATTTTGGACTGGCAAGACGGCCTGGAAAAAAACCTGGAAATCGCTCGAAACTGTGGTCACACCCGTCTGCCTCTTTGCGAAGGAGACTTAGATCATTGCCTGGGGATTATTCATGTAAAATACGCGTTTCGCCTGCTCGGGAAGGAACCCAACAAGCTCTCTCTTCGGTCTATCACCAAAGCACCTGCACGTGTTTCGGCTGAAGACCCCCTACCCCTGGCCCTTCGTAAAATGATGAAGTGGAAGGTACATATGGCCTTGGTTGGAGATGAGTTTGGAGGTATTGACGGGGTAATTACCCTTGAAGATATTCTTGAGGAGGTGGTCGGAGAAATTCAAGACGAGTTCGATGCGGACGAGGCAGATATCGAACAACTTAACGAACAAAGCTGGAAAATCTCTGGACTTACTCCCCTTCACGAATTACCCGAGGCCTTGAATATTGATGATGAAGAGGAAGAGGTAACGAGCTTTGGAGGACTTATTACCCAGGAGTTTGGAAAGATTCCAGAGGCTTACGAAACCTTAAGGCTCAAAAATTTGGAGGTTACCATTCTTGAAGCTGATGAGACTCGAATCGGCCTTACAGAAGTCCGCCTCCTTGATCCCAGCGAGGATACGAAAGATTCCTAAATTTCTACCCCTTTTGTAAAGCTGGAGTTTTTTAATCTCTTGGAAAAAGGATAATTTTTTCTCCTAGTTTCACATTTGTTAAGTGCCTTCCCCAATCAAGTCGCCCCTCCCAATTTTCCACTGGATTTTGACCAAGGCATTTGCAAATGCGGGCATGAACACCGGGCATGACTGGAGCAAGAAGATCATTGGCCAGCCTTAACGCTTCCAGCATGGTTCCAAGACTGGTTCGTAAAGCCCGAATATCTTCGGGGGCATCAGATTTTGCTAATTTCCAGGGTGCCCGATCATCTGCATATTTGTTGATTGCCCGAACAAACCCAATTGCTTCTTCCAAAGCCTGGTGAAATTGAAATCCTTCAAACAATTGAAGAACCTTGGTTGAAGTTTCCTGCCAGCGTTCCTGCAAGCGCTCTTCCCATTCTTCCTGAAGTTCCTGATCTGGGGCAATACCATCGAAATATTGGTGGCACATGTGCAACAAACGACTTACCAAATTACCCAGGTCATTTCCTAACTCTCCTTTGTAGCGGGAAGAAAAACGCTCCAAAGAAAATTCCGCATCCTGGCCCACAGTCATTTCTCTCATTACAAAAAACCGAAATGCATCTGCTCCGTATTGATCAGCCAAAGCCAACGGGCTGACTGTTTCTCCCGTACTTTTAGACATCTTGGCTCCAGATGTCGTCCACCAGCCGTGGGCTAGAATTTGTTTAGGGATTGGAAGGTTGCAGGCCTGGAGCATGATAGGCCAGTAAACTGCATGGGGCGGAGCAAGAATATCTTTTCCAATGACATGAAGGTCCGCTGGCCAATAGTCAGAAAATTCATCGGTACCAAATCCCGCAGCTGTTACATAATTCACCAAGGCGTCAAACCATACATAAGTGACAAAACCAGAATCAAAAGGAAGCGGAATTCCCCACGACAAACGGTCACACGGTCGTGAAATACACAAGTCATTTAGGGGCTCTTTAAGGAATTCCAGAACCTGAGATTTTCGGAAGTCAGGTTTTATAAAATCCGCAGAGCTTTGTATGTGTTCAATCAACCAATCTTGGTATTTACTAAGTTTAAAAAAATAATTCTTCTCGGTTATCCGGGTAACCTCTCCAAAAATCTCGGGCCATTCCCCATCTACCTTATCTTTTTCCTGCAAAAATTGTTCAGCACGGGTCGAATAAAACCCCTCGTACTCATCCTGATAAATATCTCCGGCATCATACAATTTTTGTAAAAGTTCACAGACTACTTTTTTATGTCTCGCCTCGGTCGTACGGATGTAATCGTCGTTGGAGATTTTTAGGGTGGTTAAGATCTCTTTAAATTCCTCAGCAATCCGGTCACATCTTTGTTGTGGTTCAATCCCCTCAGCATCGGCACCCTGCTGTACTTTTTGCCCATGCTCATCCAATCCGGTAACAAAACGAGTCTCTGTTCCCTGTAATCGTTTTATCCGAGCAATAACATCGGCAAGTATCTTTTCATAAGCATGGCCCAAGTGGGGAGAACCGTTGGCGTAATCGATCGCGGTGGTGAGATAAAACTTATTCATCAGACTAATATGCTATATCGATTATCAGCCAAAGAACCAACCTATTCCAACTTTCCATGGTTGACTTGCTTACTACTTCGGAGTTTTATTTGGATAGCAGATCAGTCGTTGATCTGTTCCGGGAAGAATATAATTTGTTCCCATCCTCACTTCTCTTTTCAGTCATTTACTTAACTGATAAAACCCAACTCACTCAGCATGAGCGAAAATGAACGTACTGAGTCCGATGCGCTTCAAGTCGAAGGGCTGTTGGACATAATCGAAAACAAATCTGGTGTCCTGCTTGATCCCGCAAGGGGTGGCAAGACCACCCCAAACGATCCCTTTTTACCCAAAGAATTGATTCGTCGTTTCAAGCTTAAAAGAGGCTCTTTCATCCAAGCCGATGCTATTCAGAACCCGAACCGACCAAGTCCTAAAGTCCGCTTCATACATACAGTAGATGGACTTTCGATTAAGGATAGGAAATCCCTTTTCCGCTTTGACCAGTTAACCACCATACAACCGAAGGAAAAACTGAACATCGAGTGCAAGGATGGGCGGATGACCACTCGAATGATCGATCTTTTTTGCCCGATTGGAAAAGGACAACGCGGCTTGATCGTTGCTCCACCCCGTGCAGGTAAGACCACAATTCTACACGACATTGCCAAGGGAATTGAAGAAAATCATCCCGATTGTCACCTTATGGTATTGTTGGTCGACGAACGCCCAGAAGAAGTTACTGACTTCAAAAGAACTGTGCCTGCAGAAATCTTTGCCTCCTCCAATGACGAAGAGGTTAAGAGTCATTTAAACATGGCTGAATTGGCTATCGAGCGTGCCAAGCGTTTGGTAGAAAACAACAAAGATGTCGTCTTACTAATGGACTCGATCACCCGACTTTCCCGTGCTTACAATGCAGCTTCAGGGAAAAGCGGTCGGACCATGACCGGCGGTCTCGATGTGCGAGCCCTAGAGAAGCCCAGGCAAATTTTTTCCTCCGCCCGAAATTCTGAAGAGGCAGGGTCTCTAACCATTATTGCCACTGCCCTCGTGGAGACAGGTTCCAAAATGGATGAATTAATCTTTCAGGAATTTAAAGGTACTGGAAACTGCGAAATCGTACTCGACCGCAAAATTGCTGAACTCCGGCTTTGGCCTGCTTTAAACCTCGCATCTTCGGGTACACGTAAAGAAGAAGACCTGCTCGACCCCAAGGTTTTGGAAAAAACATCCTTCCTGCGACGAGCCATGTCTCCGATGAAAGTTATCGATGCTACGGAGACCTTATTGGAACGAATGGCCAAGACGAAAAATAACCAAGATTTCTTGAACCTGATCCAGACGGCTTAACGCGTTGACAATCGAGCGTTAAAACCGCATTTTCTAACCTTTTATTCACATACCCACGCACCGGTATTTTCATGCAGAATTTTTCTAACCAATGCCTGGACCTGGCGAGGTCCTTACTCGGCAATAACCTCAAGCACCTTAATCCAGACGGCACCGTAAGCCCTGCCCCCGGTGAACAACCTCGTGCCGACGAGCCTGGTCATGCCGCCCTTGCCATTGGAGAATTCTTTCGAGCCTCCGGTGAAGTCGAACTCGAAGGGCATGATCTTTTTGATCTTTCCGCTCGTTGCGTAACTCAACAGGCCTTCAACGAAGATTCTCACGAGAACGGCCTTGCCTACGCAGCCCTTGGTTTATTGTCCTTTGGTGCATCCAAGGAAAGAAATCCAGTTTGGGAAAGACTGACAGATCCTACCCGAGAGCAACTCGATGAGTGCCTCTTATCCCGCAGCGATCACGAAGATCATTTTCAAGCCTTTAATATAGCCAAGTCTGTGGCTCGTTTTAGTTTTGGGCTGACCAAAAAGGACGACACTGGTAAAGTGATTGATCGTTTTGTTGAGCGTATTGAATCTCATGGCACTGGCGGATTCTGTAATGACGATCCCAAGGGTACTCACGGAGTTTACAACCTCTACGGTCTGCTCTCATTCATCTTCATTCGTCAGGCACTACAGCTCCACGCCAATGTACATTTAAAGGATCGTAAACTACCTAAGTTGCGTACCTTTGCCGAAAGATACCTTAAACTCCTGCCCGATATGACAAGACAGGATGGTCTAGGCTGGACCTATGGGCGTTCCGTGGGTGCTTACGGACAGTTGCATTGTATTAGTTTGATTCTTCAGGCCATGCGCGACAATTGGATACCCCCTGAAAAACATGCTCTTTACTTAAATACACTGCGCAGATTGTTCCAATATTTCTTTGTAACCTACCTTGATCAGGAAAAAGGTGAGCTTGTTATTCGAGATGAGGAACGAAATACGGTACCCAACCATACAACTCGGATGGCTAATTTTGATGCTGCCCGCTACCTTTGTCAATGGTCACGATTGGCTAAAGTGATTGGTGGTTCCATGGCGGTGCCTGCACCTCAGCGTTCCTCCACTGGTGGTCGTTTTGTACCCTTTGATAAATCCCACCGGAAAGAGCATGGATTATTTCTCTACCGTGATGAGAACATAGGCATCCAGTATCAAATGCCTTTGATTGGCCCAGGCCAAAAAACGACATCAGACAACCTTGCTTTTCCCCACTGCCCCGGAATTTTTGATTGGACAGTAAACAAATACCTTCCGGTAATGATCCCCGAACTTACCTTTGGTAAAGATGTGATCATTCCCTCATTCTATGGGAAAAATTGTGTTACTGGTATTGGATTAAAAAAAGCACTTTACCTAAGATTTAACCAACCAGAATTTGTACGAACAGACGGATCCTTTGCCAATGGCATTGGAAGTTGTCAGGTTCAATGGACTTTTGGAAACGGTAAAGTATCTTCCGAATTTGTATTCCAGGTTAAGAACCCTATCTCTATGGACCGAATGCGTCTTGCCCTGGTTATTGGCTCGCCCCACTCCTCGCATCGATTGGGCACTACTTTGCGCCAAGGTCCTGAAGGATTACGTGCAAAAGTTGAAGTGGATGACTTTCAGGCAAGTTGGTCCGCTTTTGAAACTGTGTCTGATAATCCAGACTACCGTGGATATTCAGGGAATGTTCACTATGTACAATTCCTCGCCCGCGATCATCCATTGGTTATGCGCCCGGGTCAGCAATACAAACTCATTCTTTCCTACGAACCGGATGTTGTTTTTGCCGACGAATAATCTGATATTCACAACCCGTCCATTTGCTTTACCTGGACGAATTTCTTAATTTTTCTTCCCGACCATGCTATCCGCCCGGATTATTCCCTGCCTTGATGTAGATGCAGGCCGAGTGGTTAAAGGTGTACGCTTTAAAGAATTGCGTGATGCCGGAGATCCCGTACAAGTAGCACAGGCTTACGAGCAGCAGGGAGCAGATGAACTTGTCTTTCTAGATATTACCGCCTCAAGCGATGAGCGGGAAACCATGCGAGATGTTGTCGAACGTACGGTGGCCACCTGTTTCATGCCTGTAACCGTGGGAGGAGGAATTCGTAAACTTAACGACATTCGATCTATGCTCATGGCAGGTGCCGATAAGGTAAGCATGAATACGGCCGCCATCCTCAATCCTTCCCTCATTGATGACGCCACCAATAACTTTGGGAACCAATGCATTGTAGTCGCCATCGATGCCAAGCGAAAGGAAGAAGGCAATGGCTGGCTGGTCTACACCCACGGTGGACGAAAGCCTACCGAATTAGATGCGGTCAAATGGGCTCAGGAAGTGGTTAACCGTGGAGCAGGCGAAATATTACTCACCAGTATGGATTGCGACGGAACCAAGCAAGGTTATGATCTCGAGCTTACACGCGCAGTCAGTGAGGCTGTGGAAGTTCCGGTCATCGCATCTGGAGGAGTGGGCAACCCGACCCATATGGCGGAAGGAATTTTAAAAGGCAAAGCAAGTGCAGTATTAGTAGCCAGCATTTTCCATTTTGGCGAATATACCATACCTGAAACTAAACAGGTTATGAAAGAAGCCGGAATTCCAGTAAGGCTATAAATTTTTAAAATCAAAAAAACTTAGGCTCCTTTGGGTCCATTAGCCCAAAGATTCATTGCCTCTTTTTTTAATGCCCGTATTTCCTTCACTCCCTCTTTACTCACAACATTGCCAGATGGATCGAGGATGACAAGGAATGGAATATATTTTACACCCAAGCTCTCATTTGCCTGTCTCGCTTCGTCGGATTGATTAATCATTGATAGCCAAGGCATATCGTATTTATTTACATACTTGGCCTGGTCCTTAGCAGTACCATCTCCACCTACCAAAACCACTTCGAACTGTTCAGCATGTTCGTTCCGAAAACGAATAAGCTCTGGGGTAAAAGAACGGCAGGGACCACACCAGCTCGCGGAAAAATAAAGCCCGACATATTTACCCTGTAAAGAATCTGTCGATATCTCTGTTCCTTCCTTGTTCAGGAGAGTATCGGGAATAAGACCGGCATGTGAAAGCGTTGTCTTTTCAGGCGAAGTCGAATTCTTTAAGGCCAGCCAGGCAGCTGCTGAACCAAACACGAAAACGATCAAGAAACCAAGGGCTTTGCTTCTTTTCATAAAGGTGAATAATATAAAAATTAGCCTACTGAACCAAGTATATTCTTTGGTGGACAGGAAGAGTTTTTCCTTCCTAACAATGCCTCAAAATCAGCAATAAATCGAGCGGCTACCCGATCAACCTTATATTCTTTTGCCGTCTCAAATGCATTTTGCCCCACACCTGAATCTGATGAATCAGATAATAAAGATTGGAGGCATTTTTTAAGAATATCTTCGGGGAAGTTTGAGCGTTCATCAAACCTGTGCCCATTTTCCCCAGAGCGAATAAAATCATCAAAGCATGGAAGAGAGGAAACTAGCGGCACGCAGCCACAACTCATAGCCTCCAGGACTGCCAATCCAAAAGTTTCTCCTTTGCTGGCAATCGATGGATAAACAAAGATTCGAGCCTTTTGATATTGTTTGATTAGTTCCTTTTCAGAAAAGACTGGCTCTAGAAACTCGATGGATGGATCAACTTCTTTTTTAAGTTGCTCTAAAAATGAGGATCCCGCCCCACCCTGCTCTTCCTTCCACGGACCAATTAATCTCAAAACCCATTCGTTTCGCAAAGATTCAGGTAGTTTCTTCCATGCCGCAACTAAGTTTAGAACTCCCTTTTCAGGATGAATACGTCCAGCATAGAGGACTCTTTTGGGTCGATCCTCGAAAGGAGGGAAACCACTTTCAGGTAAGGAAAAAGGCAAAGGGTACGGAATGGTGCGCACGCGCTCACTTCCATCCTTTAATTCCTTTGCTGCTGCTACTGAAACAAACTCGCTGGGGGTTTGTAAGCAGCTGGCCTTTTTATACAAACGCAACTGGCCTTTGGGGTAGCGGCCTACATGGACATAAATCTTTCCAAATTTTTCAGCAGGTAAAAAGAGAGGAGCCCAAAATGCATGAGTAACGAGGATATCTGCTTTTGGTAATATCCTTCGTGCTCTAAGAACATAAGAAATTTCACGAAGTTTTAGTAGGTACGAATATTTGGTCGCATCTGCCCCAGGTATACGCAAGTGGCGAACTCCTTCAATAGATTCCTGCTCTGGTAATCCATCGCACAACCGGGAAATATGCGTTACCTCATGCCCAGCCTTTACAAAGGCTTCTCCCAGTACCTGCCAGGCTTTTTCGATCGCACCTCCACGAATCGCAGGAACAGGTAAAAATGCTCCCTGTAAAATCGTAATTCTCAAATTAATTTTGCGGTCATGAATTTAATCAACCTTTTAACCGTCTGCTTAATGTGTAAGCGTTCTTCAAAACATTTCTGGGCTGCAGTGCTTAATTCCGGACGGCTATCAACTAGCCATTGATTGAGCAAATGCTCAATACCTTCTTGGTTATCGGTTGCAACTTTGCCCGCTCCGGCTTCCATTACTTCGGACCAAAGGTTTACCTTATCGGTCAAATAAACCGGTAAGCCAACCGAGCAAGCCTCCGCCACGACCATACCGTAATTTTCCTGATGTGATGGTAAGATCATCGCATCAGCCGTCCTAAGGGCTCCCCACTTTAATTGACCCTCCAGCATACCAGTCCAATAAATAGACGGGTCCGTTCCAACCAATTTTTTTAAATGATTAATCCATGGATTATTCTCTTCCATCGGCCCTGCCAGTACGAGAATGTCAGAATCTTTG
>JAQXCL010000128.1 GCA_029251885.1 Opitutales bacterium
TGAGAAACTGTTCCAAAAACTGAAAAAACAGCTAAATACAGCAACCTAACAAATTTCACTATTTAAATAGTAATTCAGTAGCTATCTTAAAAACAAGAGAAAAGTATAGCTTTTTCAAATTAAATACTCCGCGATAATTAAATACTTAAGTCTCAGAGTTTCCAAATCTTCTTCTGATAGTAGTGAAAAAAGTTAGTGTATTATATTTAGGGATGGATAGTTCTGCAAACTTCGTCTTATTAACTCAACTAAATCAACTACCAAAGTTGGCAAATATTTGTTGCAGGTGGTGTGTTTAGGCAACATGAATTTTAATATCAACCTCACAGCAACGTATATCTGTTTAGATCTTACAATTTGTCCTTCTTTTCATGAATTCCATTAGATTTTTATTCGTTTTCCTTGCCGGACTATCTTTCATTCACGCCAACAGTGCCCAAAGGGGGCAGGAAATTTACTCCCAAATCTGCGTGACCTGTCATGGTCCCAACCTCGACGGGGGGATCGGACCAAGCCTGGTCGATGCTTATTGGAAATACGGCGATACTCCAGAGGCTATCATGCGGGCGATCACCAAGGGAATAAACGGTACGGAGATGATCGCTTATGAATATGTCTATTCCGAAGAAGACCGGCAGGCGGTAACCGATTTCATCTTGGATAAGCAGGAAGGAAACCGCCAGACCCTGCGCTCTTTTTATGCCCGCGATTATTTTAAGGGAAAACGGTTCAGCCCGGAACTGTTCGATTCGGTCGAGTCCACCTCGCAGGAAATTCTTCCGGAAAACTTTCTCTACACCAAACGTGCCTTCGATGGTATTGTTCGTGGACAGTCCAAGCACTTCATCAAACAGGCAGGCAAATACCGTTTTAATGTAAACGCTATCGGGCGAACCTCTATATGGGTCAACGGAGAGGAGATACATTATGCGGATGTAGAAAAGAGCAAGGACACATACTTAAATAAAGAATTCCACCTCGAACCTGGGATTCACCAACTCGATATTATGCACGAGGAACCCACCGGGCACTCGATGAGGTTTAATGCCAGGATAAGAAAATCTACCGGTGAATACTGGATGCTCACCGGAAAAAGCCTCGAAGGAAATACCCCAAAAATTGTTCGTCCTGAAACGGAAGCCAAAGTGGTAAGAAAATGGATCGATGGGCTTCCCCCACGCACCCTCCTTGTCCTGCTACCCAACCAAGTGATGGTGGCATACGACAGTGCCAGTGGGCAGGTACTCAAGGCATGGAAGTCCGCCTTGATTAACCAAACCCCATCGCTCGATAGTCGCAGTCAGAACAAATCTGTGGCTAAGGGCCAGGAAATTTCCGGTGCCCAGCAAACCATACTTAAGGGAAAAGAATTTAGCCTAAAATCCTATGAACCTGCAGGAGATTCTCTATTCATCTCCACCCTTGTGGATGGAGAAAACAAAAGGGTCAAAGTATCTCCAGAGGGAACCGATTCCTTTTCTATATCCGTGCAGTAATTTTCTTAGCCAACAGAATTATGAAATTTTTTATCTTCACCACTCTTTTCTTCTCCCTGAGTATTGTATCTGCACAAATCCCCGACGGGTACAAGGTGGTCACCGTCCCCCTGCCCCGCGGTGCAGTCAGTGTGCTCGGGCTTTGCCACAAACCGGATGGCACCGTCGCCATCGCCACCTGGGAGGGCGAGGTATGGGAACGCAAAGATGGAATATGGACAAAATTTGCCGAAGATTTAATGGAACCGAACGGTATTCTTTGGGACGATCAGGAAAAAGCCTACTATGTAGGTCAAAAGCCTGAACTTACCCGCTTGGTTGATACCAATAAAGATGGGGTCTGCGACCGCTACGAAACCGTGACCGATGAGTTTGGCATATCCGGAGAATATCATGAATATCACTTCGGCCCGGTAATGGACTCTCTCGGCCGAAAATATGCCTCCCTCAACCTCGGTGCCCGTGGCGAATTCACCGTGCCCGACGGCAAACCCTTTGGCAAAGGAGGTGGCAACATGTCTTACAACGCTCCCTGGCGCGGTTGGGTCTACCGCTCCGATCGTGATGGGCATTTTCAACCGCTTGCTTCCGGATTTCGTTCACCCTGCGGGATTGGAATGAGTCCAAAGGATGAACTTTTTATTACCGACAACCAGGGAGACTGGGTGGCAGACTGTCCGCTCTACCATGTACGCGAGGGCAATTTTTACGGACACCCTGCCTCCTTACCTGCCCGTGCTGATTACACCAAGAAAAAGGTACTTTCTCAAAGCGCTGAGGATTTCGCCAAGATTCGAACCAAGCCTGCAGTCTGGCTGGTACGCGAAGTCATTGCCAATTCCCCAGGCAGTCCAGTTTGGGATACTACCAAAGGGAAATTTGGTCCCTTTGCCGGGCAGATATTTATCGGGGATCAACGCCAGTCCAACTACTTCCGCTCCGGGGTGGAAAAAGTAAACGGGGAGTACCAGGGATGGTGTGTTGATTTTCTTCGCGGTCTCGAAAGTGGGCCAGTCAAAATGTCTTTCGATCCACAGGGTCGCCTCTGGTCCGCTCAGGTTGGGCGTGGATGGTTTAGTAAAGGGGGCAAGCGCACCGCCGTTCAATATGCCGAGTGGGATGGTAAGACCATCCCTTTTGCCCTGCACTCTGCCAGCCTTACCAAGACTGGATTTGCGGTTACCTTTACCGAGCGGATTGGAAAGAAGATCACCCCTACGGTTCGTTCCTGGGGATACCATTATTACAGCACATACGGTTCTCCCCCCGTGGATGAGACCGAATTGCCTGTCTCCAATTATCAACTCTCCAAAGATCGTAAGACTGTAACTTTTGACATACCCATGGAAACCGACCGGGTATACGCCATTCAATTTCCCGGCCAGTTAAATACCGATACCGAGCCCCTCGATTTTGACACGATTTATTACACCCTCAATCAACTGCGCCCGGCAAAAGAGCCCAAACCCGGCCGCAATGTTGGATGGTCGCTTGCTGGGAGCAGTTGGTCGCGCAATGACAAGGCACGTCCCCTCCCCCCCATGGTCGCTCCCTTTCCTCAAAATCAGTGCGTGGTAGCCAAGCCATCCGATGCCCTCGTGCTCGATGCTTCCCAATGGTCCAATTCGAATTGGAAATTTGATAAACAAGGAGAGATGCCCCGTGGCAAAGGAAACAACCCGACCAAGAAAGAATTTGGAGATGCCCGCATCCACCTGGAATTCCGTTTCGATCCCGCCACCGAAACAGAGTACGAAGGAAAGAGCCAACTCTATGGAAATTCTGGAATCTTTTTAATGTCTGCTTATGAACTCCAAGTTCTCAACAGTTTTCAAAACGATACCTTTGCTGATGGATCCTGTGGATCGGTCTACGGGCAACACCCCCCCCTGGTCAATGCCAGCCGGGCACCGGGTAACTGGCAATCCTATGACATTCTTTATAAAGCACCCGTCTTCCAAAAGGATGGATCGCTTGCCGAACCCCTCCGCCTGACTGTCCACCATAATGGCCACCTCATACACAACGACGCCTGGGTCTACGGCGAAGTTGGTGGGCCCTATAAAGCGCACGGCAAACGCCCCCTTATAATTCAGGATCATAAAGGAACCGGCGTATCTTTCCGCAACCTCTGGATCGTGCCCGATATTAAGTACGAGGATGAGCTCTACTCCTTTAAAAGACTCTTTTCCTCCAGCTTGAATTAAGCACCCTTTTTAGTCTTCCCTTTTCAGTCTCTACTCATCGGTGGAGTGACTTGAACATTGCACCCTCTGAGGGCATTCGTATGGTTATTCGTTTCCTATTATTTTTTATTAGAAACTACCTATGAGCACTATTGCCTATACCCTTACCGACGAGGCCCCCGCCCTTGCCACCCGTTCCCTTCTGCCCATCCTTGAGGCCTTTACCTCAAGTGCGGGAATTACCTACGAGCTTAAAGATATTTCTTTGGCCAGTCGTATACTCGCCCATTTCCCCGAATATTTAAGCCCCGAACAACAAGTGCCCGATGCCCTGACTGAGTTAGGCAAACTTGCCAAGCAGGCAGAGGCTAACATGGTAAAACTTCCCAACGTCAGTGCTTCCGTCCCCCAACTGGTGGATGCAATCAAAGAGTTGCAAGCCAAAGGATTTCCCCTACCCGACTTTCCTACCGACCCTCAAACCGAGGAGGAAAAGAAAACCCGCACCACCTATGCCAAGGTACTCGGCTCCGCAGTCAATCCCGTATTACGCGAAGGAAATTCCGACCGTCGGGTAGCCAAGCCTGTTAAGGAATACGCCCAGAAAAACCCGCACTCCATGGGTGCATGGTCGGCCGAGTCAAAATCCCATGTTGCCCACATGACCGACGGGGATTTTTACGGCAGCGAAAAATCCTTCCTTCTTACACAACCCACAAAAGTAAACATTGAACTCGTTGGGAAAAATGGAGAAACCACATTACTCAAAGAAGGCCTCGTTCTTGAGGAAGGGGAAGTGATCGACACCTCGGTCATGAGCAAATGTGCCCTCAGCCAGTTTCTTACCGAGCAGCTCGATGCCGCAGTATCCGAGGATGTTCTTTTCTCTTTGCATATGAAAGCCACGATGATGAAAGTTTCGGACCCCATCATCTTTGGACACTGTGTGGAAGCCTACCTTGGAGAAATTCTAGATACTCATAGAGAACTTCTACAATCTGCCGGGTATAATCCCAACAACGGACTAAGTTCCTTTTACTCCGCCCTCGACAATCTTTCTGCCGATCAAAAATCCACCATCGAAAAAGACCTTGCCTCGGTGGTAGCCAAGCGACCTCCATTGGCCATGGTAAATTCCGACAAAGGAATTACCAACCTTCATGTGCCCAGCGATGTGATTATCGATGCCTCCATGCCCGCGATGATTCGTACATCCGGTCAGATGTGGGGACCAAACGGCCAACCCAAAGACACTAAGGCAGTCATCCCCGACCGTAATTACGCTGGTATTTATCAGGCAACCATCGAATTTTGCAAAGAACACGGAGCCTTTGATGTGCCCACCATGGGCAGTGTGGCCAATGTCGGCCTGATGGCCAAAAAAGCAGAGGAATATGGTTCCCATGACAAAACCTTTGAGATTCCAGCAGACGGTACCGTACGGGTGCTTGGTCCAACCGGTAGCGTACTTATGGAACACCAGGTGCAAACTGGTGATGTCTGGCGGATGTGCCAGACTAAAAAAGTCGCCATCATCGACTGGGTAAAACTCGCCGTTAGCCGTGCCCGGCTAAGTAACACCCCGGTTATTTTTTGGTTGGATAAAGACCGTCCGCACGACGCCAATTTAATTCGCTACGTCGAGGCCAAGCTTACCACTTTGGACACCGAAGGATTGGACATTCAAATCCTCGCCCCCATCGAAGCAACCAAACATACCTGTAAGCGCAGCAAAAATGGGCTCGATACTATATCTGCCACCGGCAATGTATTGCGCGATTATTTGACCGATCTCTTTCCCATCCTCGAGCTTGGTACCAGTGCCAAGATGCTCTCCATCGTACCCCTGCTTGCCGGGGGTGGCTTGTTCGAGACCGGGGCTGGTGGTTCTGCCCCCAAACACGTCCAACAATTTGTGGAGGAAGCCCACCTGCGTTGGGACTCGCTCGGAGAATTCCTTGCCATTGCTGTATCCCTCGAAGATTTGGCAAACAAAACTGGCAACGCCCAGGCCCAAGTGCTTGCCGATGCCCTCAATTCTGCGATTGGAATCTTTTTGGACGAGAACAAATCGCCCTCCCGAAAAGTCAACGAACTGGATAACCGGGGCAGCCACTTCTACCTCGCCCTTTACTGGTCAGAAGCCCTGGCCTCCCAAACCACCGA
>JAQXCL010000136.1 GCA_029251885.1 Opitutales bacterium
AATGTAAAGCCGGGAGATGTGGTGGTAGTAACCCCAGGGCATGCCACTGAGCCGATTGATCCTCTTACCTTCGAGCGGAGTGATACAGGTGTACTCTCTTCGCTGGGTTATTCCTACCGATATCTTGGTGGGTTGCGCCAGTTTAGTGTAGTTCCTGGTACTGCCCCCGCTTATGTAAAAGCCCAAGGATTCGGTAACTTTTTCAACCCAGTAAATGCGGATGAGGGAGCAAGTTTAGTTACTCTTGCTCATGCTGAACCTTTTGCCTGTAATTACGGAACAAATAAGCACATTTTTACGATTGGAGTAGACGGCAAATTTAAGTACGGGGTTCCTCCCCGTGCCATTGTTGCGTATCTGTCTGGTACCGCACGTATGGCTATGATTAACCTGACTATTGTGGCTAGTGTTCCGGACGAAGACCTTCCCCCAGTTGTCTACATTACTGGTTCTCAAGCTAAGTTGGATGAGATGGAGAATTATGCCTTGATCAAGGATTTACGAGCCCGTGGTACCCGGGTGGTCTTAATTGACCGGAAAGATTCTGACATCATTGCTAAGCTCACAGAGTTTGGTAAGCCCGTAGTGGTTTGGACCAACTATGCATCTGGGGAAACCTATGAGCAAGCCAGTGCAATCATGGCAGACGGTGGAAACCTGAACAGTTACGCCGGTGCAGTTGATCCTGATCTTACTTTTGATATGGCCATTGGGGAATCCCCATCTTTTTCTTCATTGGAAGAGGAGGCTCAGGCACAGGTTAATGAAATGCATCACAACCATTCACCAAACAACTTTAACCGTCATCGTGGTCTGGCCAAGGAATCGAGGGTCGCACTTCTTGGGTTTGAGCCCGGTTCAGAAAGGGAAGGGGCTTACCTTAATCAGTTGCCTGAGGGAACGCCTGTCTTACTCTCCTTGGACGGACAAGCCCGCGAAGGTTATACCACCTGTTTGTTAGAAGAGGGTGGGTTTACCGATGTTTTCATTGCAGGTACAGGAGAAGAGGTATCGGCAATTTATTCTACAGTTGAAACCAAACTTGCCCGTTCCGCCGCCGTTAATTTAGTGGATGGAGATACGGTGTTAAAGATTCGTTCCAAAAATGCTCACTATGTGACTCGTCATCAAATCTGTGGAAAGAATGTTCCTTGGCATATGACTAATACTTCCGAGCCACATGCCGACGATATGTTGGTTCAGGCAGCCAATCCAGTTTCCTTCGATTGGATGGTTAAGGGTGTTTGCGGATTGCGCAATGTACCTGACATGATGGACGAAGTGGAGGCCACTCAACCTTTTGGTTCCTTTTTCGCTTTTTCAGAATTGGAGGATTTGCCTTGGGTGGAGACCACCGCATCTGCATTTCATTCGGCCGCCCAGAAGCAGGATGACGGCCCGGTGAAACAAGCTTTATTGGAGGGTGCAGTCGCACTTGAGGGCACCCATGATGTATGGTCTAGAAGTGTGGAAGAAGCCCTCTACCAGGGTTACGGATTGCCTTATCCGCTCAGCCTTACCTGAGCCTGGTCGAGAAACAATTTAAACAAATAATAAAAGGAAAAGAACGGGTATGAGTTGGACAGATTTAGAAGGAAAAGTAGTGATTGTAACGGGAGGAGCTGCGGGTATTGGACTTGCTGTGACTCAGGGATTTGTTGAAGTCGGGGCCAAGGTCATGATTGCAGATTTTGCTGAGGAAACAGGGCAAAAAGCAGCCGATGAAGTTTCGCAAAAAGGATCGGGTGAAGCAGCCTTTGCCCGTTGTGATGTTTCCAGCAAAGCAGATGTCGACTCGGTCATTGCTAAGACCCTCGAGAAGTGGGGGACTGTGGATGCAGTAGTCAACAACGCAGGAATTAATATCCCCCGCCTTTTGGTTGACCCAACAGGCAAAGAGGAATTAACCGAGGATGTATGGGACAAGGTATTTGCGGTCAATGTGAAGGGACAATTTCTTTTTGCGCAGGCAGTAGCCCGGGTATTCTTTCAACAATCCAAACCCGGAGTATTGATCAATATGTCATCTGAGTCCGGACTGGAAGGAAGTGAAGGACAAAGTGTTTACGCAGCCACCAAAGCAGCCAATCATAACCTCACGCGTTCCTGGGCTAAAGAGCTCGGGAAATCTAACATTCGCGTGGTCGGGGTAGCACCTGGAATTATGGAAACAACTGGTATGCGTAGCCCCGTTTATGAAGAATCTCTCGCCTATACCCGTGGAATTTCTGTGGATGAATTGAGGAGCAAATATGGCAGCGTATCTTCCATACCCTTAGGTCGTAGTGGTAAGCTTTCGGAAGTTGCAGACTTGGTGGTTTACCTGGCATCTGATCGGGCATCCTATTTACACGGCACCACGGTCAATTTATCTGGTGGTAAGTCCCGGGGCTAGGTTACTTATATTTCCTCTATAATCCTCCCTTCGGTCAGCCGGAAAATAGGAAGTTTGAGTGGAGCCCAAGTGGCTTCATTTTTTAATTATTCATTTTGCAGGTAATTTATTTGCCCTTGGATTGTTCATGGTGTGGGCTTAAGTCGTTAACCTGTTTTGCCCTATGATCAATCGACGTAATTTTATTCAACTTGCGAGTAGTTCGCTTGCCTTTCCATTTATTGCCCGAACTTCCTGGGCTCAAGGCTCTCCCAACTCACGGATAAGCCATGCAAGTTTTGGTGGTGGCGGGATGGCTATGACTGATTTGCGAAGCATTGCCAAACATCCTCAAGTAGATGTCTGTGCAATCGCAGAAATTGATCCGCAACGCAGGATAATGGCAAGGAGCCAATTTAAGCAGGCCACGGTATATGCGGACTGGCGAGAGATGTTAGATAAGGAAGGGCACAAACTGGATACAGTAAATGTATCCACACCCGACCATATGCACGCGTCCATGGCCATGAAATCTATGCAGTGTGGAATCCATGTTTATGGACAAAAGCCACTCACCCACGGGGTTGCGGAGTCCCGAGCCCTGACCGAATATGCCCGCAAGAAAAAATTGATTACCCAAATGGGCATTCAGTGTCACTCGATGAAGGAGTATCGTACCGCAGTCCGCTTGGTGCATGACGGAGCAATCGGCAAATTGGTCGAAGCTCATTCTTTCAGCGATAAGACATGGGGTGATCCCGATCCCAAACCAAACCGAAAGGATCCTGTACCCGAAGGACTGGACTGGGATCAATGGGTGGGGCCAGCCCCATACAACGAATACCTGAAGGGTTATTACCACCCAGGCAAATGGCGCAAGCGTTTGGATTATGGAGGGGGTACTTTTGGAGATATGGGCTGTCATATTTATGACCCAACTTTTAAGGCTTTGGGATTAACCTACCCTATATCACTTAAATCTGCAGGCCCTTCTCCCAACGAACATAATTGGGGTGTGGATGCGGTAATTGAATACCTTTTCCCCAAGACTTCTTTTTCAAAAGGTAGTACCCTTCCTGTTACCTGGTACGATGGATCAGCCCGTCCACCTGCCCGAGTGGCATCCTTACTGGAGGGGAAGAAATTACCCAAGCAGGGATCTGTAATCATTGGTACAGAAGGTGTTATGCTTCTTCCTCATCTTGGTATGCCCAGCTTGTATCCTCAGAAGAAGTTTAAAGAGTTTATCATTAAACCAGAACGAGGCACCAATCATTGGCACGATTTTATCGATGCGGCAAGAGGGGTGAAACCGTTACCATCAGCTAATTTCGATTATGCCGGGCCATTGACGGAAACAGTTTTGCTTGGTGGGATCGCTTCACATTTTCCCGGAGAAAAATTAATATGGGAAGCCGAGGAAATGAAATTTACTGACCACTCAAAGGCAACTTCTTTGGTTCAAAGAAAATACCGGGATGGTTGGTCAGTGCCAGGCTTGGGCTAAGCCAAAAAAAAGCACCGATTACTCGGTGCTTAAAAAAGATATCCGCTTTGAGCCTGTCGACCTTCCTTTTCGGGTAGTAGCTTTAGCGTATTTGAAGAAGGAGCAGAACTTGGACTGAATAACTTTAGTAATCATACCTTAATTCTTTTTTTTTCAGAAATCCAATTTTTCTTAATTTTTTTTTAGGAAGGTTTGTATCCGTTTGGCAGATAGGAAACCTTTCGGTCATTGGGGACAGATTCCCCGGGGGTGCAACGACCTGATGAAACTTCTTTTTCCAGCAGTTCGAGCAGTTCTTTCACTTTGCCTTTTTTCTGATCAAAGAGGTTATTTTGTTCTGCCTTGTCCACTTTAAGGTTATAGAGCTGCATGGGGAGCAAGCCTTGTTTTTTTGCGTCTGCTTCCCGGGGAGCACTCCATCCGGCGCTTCCGGCAGAGAGGCATAGTTTCCAGTTTCCCTGGCGAATGGCAAAGGATCCATCGATGGAATGACTGATTAGGGTGGTTCGCTCGGTGGTAGTTTTCCCAGCGAAGGCAGGAAGTAAACTGAAGGAGTCCTCACCGCCATCCGGTTTTTTTTCCTGAGAGGTAATTTCCTGTAGAGTAGAGTAAAGATCGGTCAAGCATACCACGGCATTTGTATTTTGCCCTGCTTCGATACCCTTTGGCCAGCGGACGATCAAGGGTACCCGGTGACCACCCTCGTAAATGTCTGCTTTATGTCCGCGGAAACCAGCACTTGGATCGTGACCAAACTCAGCTAATTTTTCGAAGTTGGCCTGATTGGAGCATCCATTATCACTGGTAAAGAAAACCAGGGTATTTTCATCGACTCCGGCTTCTTTGATTGCAGCGAATAGTTCACCCATGTGTCCATCGACCTGCATCATGAAATCAGCATAAGGATTCATTTTACTCGCATCTTTGTAAGGAGGCACGGGAACGATTGGAGTATGCGGGGCTGGCAAGGGGAGATAGAGGAAGAAAGGTTTTTTCTTTTTGGCCCGTTCTTTCACATAGGCTACACTTTTTTCAAATAAATGGGGAAGTACCTCATCAATTTTAAAATCGGGCCCGATCGGACCTTCCCGGTACCAACCATATGGATCTTCCTTTCTGCTAACTCCTTCTTCCCGATCGGGCAGAGCCGTTACCTTCCCGGTATCGACCCATACATAAGGTGGCATATCCAAAGATCCACAGTGTCCGTAATAATTTATAAAGCCATTGATATCTGGGCCGTTTTTCACCGGTTTTTCAAAATTGATTTTATTCCATCCTTTTCCCGAACGGTCCCAGTCCCAACCAAGGTGCCACTTTCCAATCATCTGGGTGTGGTACCCGGCACGCTTCAGAAGATGCCCAACCGTTGCCCGGTTGGCCGGAATTAAATGATCACTGTTGCCACTAAGCACTCCCCGGGCAAGCCGGGATCGCCAGTTATACCTACCGGTGAGCACACCGTATCGGGTGGGTGTACAGACCGAGCTGGAGGTGTGAGCATCGTGAAAAGTAATTCCTTCATCTGCCATTTTTTGTAAGTGCGGAGTTTTAATTTTACACTCGGGATTAGTAGGGGAGATATCCCCAATGCCCAAATCATCGGCCAGTACGAAAATTACATTTGGGTGGGTAGTTGGTTGTTCCACACCGGATAACAAACAGCTAAAGTATAAGAAGAAAAATAAAGGCATTAATTTCATAATTTTTGGTTAAAAATAATATCAATAATCCTTAGGTATATTCTTTTTTTGTCCATCATAGATTTACAGAACGGTATAATTAATTATCAAAATTTGAGCCGATTTCACTCGAAAGAAATAAACTTTTATTCACTGTGAAATTTATGAGAACACACCAATTATTTTTTGAGATAGGTTCATTTTTGTTCGCTTTATTATTTATTGCTTCTTCCGCTAATTTAGTCGGAAAGGCTGAGGAGAAGTTGAATGTAATTATTGTATTTACGGATGATCAGGGATACCAGGATCTGGGTTGTTTCGGCTCACCCGATATTCGTACGCCGCGGATTGATCAAATGGCAAAGGAGGGTATGCGGCTGACCAGCTTTTATTCTGCCAATCCGGTTTGCTCTGCATCCCGTGCTGCCTTACTTACCGGTTGCTACCCCAAACGGGTATTGGCTAATAAAACGGTATTGTTTCCCCGCGATGTTGTGGGCCTCAACCCAAAAGAAACCACTATCGCTGATCTTTTTCAAGAAGATGGGTATGCCACTGCCTGTGTGGGTAAATGGCACTTGGGGCACCACCCTGAATTTTTGCCCACCCGCCAGGGGTTTGATTCTTACTTTGGGATTCCATACTCCAATGACATGAGCCATCCAGTGGGGGCCAAGCGTCCGCAGTACGGGCATTGGGATAAATGCTGGAAGGATCCTAACAGCAATGATCTTTGGCAGACCCCCCTTATTCGTGATGAGAAAATCATCGAACACCCAGTGGATCAGCATACCATTACCCGTCGCTACACCGACGAAGCCATTTCTTTTATCCAAAAGTCAAAGGAGGCAAAGAAACCATTCTTCCTTTACCTGGCTCATAGTATGCCACATGTGCCCCTTTATTTACCCCAGGGTACCCACAATGTGGATTCAAAGTACCCCTACAAGGATGTGATTGAGCATATCGATGAGCAGGTGGGCAGGATCTATGATACCTTGCATCAGTTGAACCTCCAGAATGATACCCTTGTTGTATACACCTCAGATAATGGGCCGTGGTTACGCTTCGACCATCACGCCGGGCAAGCTCTTCCCCTCAGGGAAGGAAAGGGAACCACTTATGAGGGTGGGATGCGGGTGCCCTTTGTGGTTTGGGGACCCGGGCGGATTCAGGCGGGCACCCAATCCGATGAACTGATTTCAACCATTGATCTGTTGCCCACTCTCTCCGCATTAGGTGGATTAAAGGTCAAGACCCATGGGCCCATTGACGGGTTGAACCAGTCGGCATTGCTGCTCGGCAAGGGGGCCTCCGTTCGGAACGAATTTCTATATTATAAGGGACAAGTTCAAGCTCTTCGGCAGGGTAAGTACAAACTCCGTAAAGCAAACAAAGGCTTAGAGCTTTATGATTTGGAAGCGGATGTGGGAGAGCAAAAGAATTTGGCGAAAAAGGAACCACAGAAAACCAAAGAACTATTTGCCCGTATGATGGAACTGGATGCCGAGGTTACGGCAGGGATGCGCCCGATTGGTACCTTGAGTCGATAATTTTTTAATCCTTAAATCAAAGCCTTTAGGTGAGCTACACATGCTTGGCTGAGACCGTCCAAATGATACCCACCCTCAAGGATGGATAGCACCCGGCTTTCAGCATATTCCTTCGCGATTGAGCGGATCACCCGGGTGAGTTCGGAAAAATCATCGTCTATAAGTTGGAACTGACCAAGGGGGTCACCGATTTTGGAGTCAAAGCCTGCAGAGATGATTACCAATTCCGGGCGGTACCGGTTGATCCGGTGGACCAAATCATCGGCAAATGCATTCTCCACTATTTCCGATTTGCCTGAACCAGAAGGTAGGGGATGGTTTCGGGTAAAACCCAGTCCATTTCCAGATCCTGTTTCTTCCCGGCTGCCGGTGCCAGGATACCAGGGGGCTTGATGAGTGCTAAAATAGTAAACCGATTCATCCTCGTAAAAAATGTCCTGGGTTCCATTGCCATGGTGAACATCCCAATCGACAATCAATACCTTGCCAATTCCATGAACGGACTGGGCGTGGCGGGCGGCGACAGCAGCATGATTAAAGATACAAAATCCCATTCCCCGAGTAGGGGTGGCATGGTGACCCGGTGGACGAGTCAGGCAAAAAGCACGGTCGATTGAACCGGACATGACTTGATCCAGTGCTCCCAGGATTCCTCCGGTTGCCTGTTGGGCAACCTCCCAGGAATCTTTGCTGATGGAAGTATCACCTGTACTTAGTTGGGAAGCTCCCTGCTTAATATCTTTTTCCGCTTGAGCAAGATAACTCTTGGAATGTACGCGTTCAAGTGCTTCTGCCTGGCAGGTTTGAGGCTTGAGAAAAACTGATTTTTCAACGAGCCCGGCTTTTTCGATGGCCTGATAGGCGAGGGATACCCGGTCAGGGCATTCTGGATGCCCGTGCCCAGTATGGTGATCAAGGAAGACGGGATCGTAAAGCAATCCGCATCTACTCATGAATCAAGCTGGTGCAGTTGATTTTTTATGCTCGCTTACCAATCGATGAAACGAGAAAAAAAGAAAGTGAGCATCGTTGGGACCGGGTGCAGCCTCCGGGTGGTACTGTACGGAAAAGACCGGTTTTCCTTTGATACGCATGCCCGATACGGTGTCGTCATTCAAATTGTACTCTGTGACCACTGCACCATGAGCTTCCAGATCTTCTTTGCTTGAGGCAAAGCCATGATTTTGAGAAGTGATGGAGACTTTTTCGGTCTCAACATTTTTTACGGGTTGGTTACCTCCACGATGTCCAAACTTCAACTTATAGGTGCTTGCCCCAATGGCATGGGTTAAAACCTGATGCCCCAAACAGATTCCAAAAATTGGATATTCATCTATTAATTCGCGAATGGCAGAGTGGGCGTAATCAAGGGCGGAGGGATCTCCTGGACCATTTGACAGGAAGATGGCGTCCGGATTGTGGGATCGGGCATCATCAGCAGATGCATCGGCAGGGAGGACCGTGACTTCAAAGCCACTGTTTCTCAAGTTCTTATAAATGGCTCTTTTGGCACCGTAATCAAAGGCAACCAGTCGATGAACCTGGCCATCACTTAATGCAGAGGAGGAAAGAGCAGTACCTGGTACGGAAAAGGGTTGGCTGAGTTCGCCTGAAGCATCCCAAATGAACGACTCCTTACAGGTTACTTCCTTAACGAAGTCACGACCTACCAGACCTTCCCAATCTTTTGCTTTTGTAAGAGCTTCTTCATCCGATATTCCTTCGGTGCTCAAACATGCTTTAAGGGCTCCATGAACCCGTAAACTTTTGGTCACTCTGCGGGTGTCAATTCCTTCAATGCCAGGAATGCCATGCTTAGATAAATAATCTGACAGGTTGCCCGTTGCCCGCCAGTTGCTGACCACGGGGCTTAAATCGTGCACCACAAAGCCGGCCACTTTGGGCCCGTCTGACTCTTCGTCTTCTAGGTTAACTCCATAATTTCCAATTTGCGGAGTGGTCATAGTGACGATCTGTCCGAAATAAGAAGGGTCAGTCAGGGTTTCCTGATACCCGGTCATCCCGGTGTTAAATACCGCTTCCCCGGAAACGGTAGTTTTCGCCCCAAAGGCGAATCCGCGAAATATGCTGCCATCCTCTAAAGCGAGAACAGCGTTTCTTGTCTTGGCTTGCCAACTCATGAGATTGGAACAAGAGGGTAAAGCTGAAGGGATTCAACGCAAACTTGATTTATTCCCAATTAGTAAAAAAATAAAATTTACTAGGTTCCGATCGATCGGGGTTTGACTATCCCAGGGAGGAACCCTAGCGAATGAAAAGATGGGAAATAATAAAGAACTTTATGATCGGTCGAGAACCAGCAACATCGCTTTGCTCAAATGGTTGGATAAAATGGTGGTTATGTGCCAACCGGCAAGCGTTCGTTGGTGTGACGGATCAGATGCAGAATGGAATGAATTGTGTGGCTTGATGGAGCAGAACGGATCGATGATTCGATTGGACGAAAAAAAGCGCCCAAATAGTTATCTCGTCCGATCTGATCCCCGAGATGTAGCCCGGGTGGAAAGCAGGACTTTTATATGCAGTTACGGCAAGGAAGATGCGGGTCCTACAAACAACTGGGAGGAACCCCGCAAAATGCGTGCAAAACTTAAACGTTTATTTAAAGGATGTATGAAAGGCCGGGTGATGTACATCGTTCCCTTTTGCATGGGTCCTTTGGGTTCTCCTATTTCCCAGTATGGAGTACAGGTTACCGACTCTCCCTATGCGGTCCTCAATATGCGTATCATGACTAGGATGGGTCAGTCCGTATTAGATTCCATGGGAGAGAAAGATTTTTTTATTCCCTGCTTACATTCAGTTGGGATGCCTTTGGGGGAAGGGGTGGAAGATGTTCCTTGGCCTTGTGATCCCGATAATACCTACATCGTTCATTTTCCAGAACAACGGACAATTGTTTCTTACGGAAGTGGTTATGGGGGGAATGCCTTACTCGGTAAGAAGTGTCTGGCCCTGCGTATTGCATCTTGTATGGCCCGTGACAACCAATGGATGGCTGAACACATGTTAATCTTAGGTGTGGAAAGCCCGGATGGTGAAAAGACCTATGTTGCCGGTGCATTTCCAAGTGCCTGTGGAAAAACGAACATGGCTATGCTCGTACCACCCGACAGTATGGAAGGTTGGAAGGTGACCACGGTAGGAGATGATATTGCCTGGCTTAAGCCTGACGAAGAGGGTGGTCTTCGGGCAATCAATCCGGAAGCCGGATTTTTTGGGGTCGCTCCAGGTACTTCATGGGAAACCAATCCCAATGCGATGGAATCGATGAAGGAGAATACTATTTTTACTAATGTTGCTTTAACCGCAGATGGTGATGTGTGGTGGGAAGGATTAACCAAGGTTGCTCCCGAAGGCATAATTGATTGGCGAGGGAACCCATGGAGTCCCAGTTCTGATACGCCAGCCGCTCATCCAAACGCCAGGTTTACCGCTCCTGCCTCCCAATGTCCGACAATTGATAAGGACTGGGAAAATCCAACGGGTGTGCCTATTGCCGCTTTTGTTTTCGGTGGTCGGAGGATGTCAGATATTCCCTTGGTCTACCAATCGTTCAATTGGAATCATGGTGTTTACTTGGGAGCTACTTTAGCTTCCGAAACCACCGCAGCTGCTGAAGGCAAACTCGGTAATTTACGCCGAGACCCTATGGCCATGCTTCCTTTTTGCGGATATAATATGGGAGATTATTTCCGCCACTGGATAAGGATGGGAAAACGGTTGGAAAATAAACCGCGTATCTTTCATGTCAATTGGTTCCGCAAAGATGAGGAAGGGAATTTTCTTTGGCCTGGCTTTCGTGAAAATATGAGGGTTTTACGATGGATGGTGGAGCGAACTTCTGGAAAAGCCAGGGCAGTTGAAGGTCCTCTTGGTTGGGCACCCCGTAAAAAGGATTTGGATTGGTCCGGTATGGAGTTTGATGAAGAAAAGTGGAACGAACTGATGAGTATCAATCCCGAGAGTTTGCGAATGCAAACCTTGAGGCATGAAGAGTTGTTCCTGCAAATATCTGAATATCTTCCCAAGGAAATGCTTTTTGAGCGGGAGCTATTGGTCTCTCGTCTTTAGAAAGATTTAAGAGACCTGACCGTTTGCCGGTTGGTTCTTTGTCCACCGGTAAAATATTGAAGCAAGTACACCTACAGAAACTGCCATATTTGCGACCTTCATCAAGACACCCCCAGCTTTCTGGTCTTCTAGGGGGGTAAGTTCCATGACCCGTTCGGCATAAAAATAGGTGTCATAGAGAACATCCTTAGAAAATGTAAGGATGGCAAAGATTGGAGTTTGTCCGAGCATAAGGGCTAGAATGTAGAGCATTTGTGGACCAAATGCCATGCTCGGAACCCGCTTGGATGGAGCACAAATAGGCCACCACATAAGCAGGGATACAAAAAACATGGAGAGGTGTTCGGCCATGTGCAGGGTTTTGTCGCGAATAGCAGCCTCATAAAAAGCACCCACATGCCAAAATGAAAATACTAAAGTAAACAAAAGTCCGGCAATAATCGGGTGGGCAAGAAAGCGGAGAGTTGATTCTAATGTTGGCCGATGCCTAAGAAATTCATCGACCAGGGGTTGAGGTAGTCCAAGCAGTATAAATAAGGGACAAATGTACATCAAAATATTGTGCTGAACCATGTGGGCACAAAAGAGAAAATTTTCGCCTAGCGGGTCGAGTGGGGATCCAACAGCGAGATAGAATGTAATCAGACCCGTTGCAAACCAAACAGAGTGTTTGGTAGAATGAGGAAGCTGAGGACAAGCTCGGACCCTAAATGGTCCATTAAATAAAGCATAAACCCAACCAACAAAGAGAATACCTCCAATTAGAGCTGGTTCAGTATGCCAATGAAGTAAAGTGATGGGTGAGTTTTCCATGAACAAGAAAACAAACTACTGACAATCCCGCATCAAGCAACTAGCGGGGTAAAAAATGGAAAAGTAATTATTGGGCTTCAGTCCAATAATGCTCGGACTTTACTTTGAGTCGAAAGTCAGCTGAGGTAGCATTCTCAGTTAAGAGAGCAATGGTTGATTCGTCTATTTCTTCTGATCCGTCGGGATGTGAAAGCAAAAAGAATGGATTGCCTGGATTCCTTGAATTGATCTCAATCATATCAGCTCCGCCAGTTATTCGGTATGAAATTAAATGGGGAACGGTGTTTACTTTTTTCCAATTCTTGTCTTCGAATTGTTTGCTAGATTGATGGTCTTTTTTAGACTGAAAGTAAGTATTGTCCTGAAAGACAAAATCACCTTTGTTGTAGGTTGTGTCGGACTTCCAGGACTCTTCAAGTTTTGAGACCTCAAATTTTTCGACGACAGGATGAACATCCGACATATAGATGACGGCAAAGTAAGTACCCAGGGCGATTACAAGACCCATTAAAAAAAGAATGGTGTTTAGTGCTTTGTCCCATCTCAGGTGCATGAACCACCAAATAACGCCAAAAAACTTAACAATCGAAGTGGCAAAAAGAATCCCGATTATGGACGTACTCTCAAAGGTCTGCACGTAAATGATGACGACTTCTATGCCGGTAATGGCGACAAGAATCATCGAGAGGTTGAAGAAGGTAAAGAAGCGCTTGCTTTCTTCAGCAACAGGGTCGTCGGAATGTCCGCTCATGATAAGAAAAAATTAAGTAAATGAAAGGGGTGTGAAGTACGGTAATGCAAAAAAGACTAAAGGGCGTATTCCATTAAATATATGACGGGAAAAATGATAATCCATACAATATCAACGAAGTGCCAATATAATCCGCATATTTCAATATCGATGGCATGAGCCACACTCATTTTTCCAGTGAAGGAATAAGCCAACCAACCGATAAGCCAGAATACACCAATGGCAACGTGGGTGCCATGTGTACCGGTTAACACATAAAAGGTAGATCCAAAAACATGTGGTTCTCCTCGGTAGGTCGATAGGGTGAGTTCGTTGCCTGGAGCATGGATAAAGTGGGTGAATTCGTATACTTGGCAGGCGAGAAAAATAGCCCCAAAAATAATGGTGCCAAAAAGCATCCAACGCATACTTTTCAAATTCCCCTTGTGGATCGCCGATACTCCAAGTGCCATAAATAAGGAACTTGCGAGCAGGATGAAGGTACTGAAGGAAGTAAGTTCGATATCAAAGACATCCCTGATGTCCAAAAAGTTACCACCAACTGTGGCAGAAATCTTACGATAAATAAGATGGGTGGAAATCAAAGTACCGAAGAACATACAATCGGAACCGAGAAAAGCCCACATGAGCACTTTTTTGTTTGGAATACCCGTACTGGTTACAGGTTCGTGATGCTCGAGGGCGTGGGCACTTGCGTCGCTCATAAGATATAAAAATTAAAAGATGTAAAAAATTGGTAAATTATTCGTCGTTTTCCTTGGGGAATAAATGATAACCGCCAGGACCTTCCAATGCCCACATAATCATCCCGATAATAGCAATTGAACCAGCAAGGATTGGAACCGTGTAATCACGAACTAATTCACCACTTGGATCTATATTGCGGTGAAAAAGCATACCTATGGCCAATCCAAACAATCCAAGTGCGGTTACCAATGGCCACCATGAACGATCTGGCATGTGTACACCGTGGTCGTCCAACGGTTCTTTTTCAGCATGGTTTTCCCGGGGTCCATAGTTGTTTTCCCAGGCTTGATCCTTAGCCTTGATGATAGGAGTACGTGCAAAGTTGTATTCTTTAACTGGAGAGGAGAGTGCCCACTCCAATGTGCGGGCATCCCAGGGGTTATTTCCAGCAGGTTTTAATTTTTTGTTAAAGAAGGCACTTACGAATTGATAAATTCCAATGACAATTCCTACTCCGAGAATAAAAGCTCCAACGGTGGCGATTTGATTCCATGTTTCAAAACCGTGTCCTTCATTGTAGGTGTGTGTGCGTCTTGGTTGGCCAATCATTCCGAGGTAATGCATGGGGAAGAATGTCAGGTTAAATCCAAGAAACATGAGGGTGAAAACAAATTTCCCCAGTTTTTCGTTCAACATGCGTCCAGTCATCTTGGGCAACCAGAAGTAAAATCCACAAAATAATCCAAAAAGTGCTCCTCCAATAAGTACATAATGAAAGTGGGCGACTACAAAATAGGAGTCTTGATGCTGAGCATCAATCGGTACCGAAGAGTGCATGATACCGGTAAATCCACCAATCATAAACATGGTAATAAACCCTAGAGCGAACAACATAGGCGTATCAAAGCGGATGCGTCCTCCCCACATGGTCCCTATCCAGTTAAAAATTTTAATCCCGGTGGGGATTGCAATTAACATAGTAAGCATGGCAAAAGCAGAGGTCGCAACCACGCCCATACCAGTAGTAAACATGTGATGACTCCAAACGGCAAAGCCCATAAATCCAATAATAGCACCGGAGAAAACGATTAATCCGTAACCGAAAAGGGGTTTGCGAGAAAACACAGGGATTACCTCTGATACAATACCCATGGCTGGAAGAATAAGAATGTAAACTTCCGGATGTCCAAAAATCCAGAATAAATGCTGCCAAAGGTGGGGTTTTCCGCCTTCTAAAAAGTCATAAAAATTAGTTCCGTAAGTACGATCGAACATCAATTCAACCAAGGCAATTGTAATGGCCGGGAAAGCCAAAATGATTAAAAAGCTGACGATCAATGTCATCCATGTAAACACGGGTAAACGCATCATGGTCATGCCGGGAGCTCGCATATTTATGATGGTTGTTATGAAATTAAAAGATGCGAGCAAAGAGGCAACCCCAAGTATTTGAAGGGAGAAAATCCAAAAGTCTGGACCCATATCTCCGACAACTTCAGCAAAGCGGGTATCAGTAAGTGGTGCATAACCGAACCATCCGATAGCTGGGGATCCACCAGTAAAAAACCAACTTAGGTTAAGAATGAGACCACCACTAATAAAGCACCAAAGACTGAGCGCGTTCATCCGGGGAAAAGCAACATCTCTTGCCCCAATCTGCAGGGGCATGAGGTAATTAAAAAAGGCAGCACTCAAAGGCATGATTACCAGGAACACCATAGTTGTTCCATGCATAGTAAACATTTGATTGTATTGGCGGTTGGTCAATACATCCATGTTGTGATCCCACAATTGAGATCGTATGAGAAGCGCCTCAAGACCACCAACGATAAGAAAGAAAAGTGCGGTCATACCATACATCAGACCAATTTTTTTGTGATCGATTGTAGTCAGCCAGTCTATTAGTCCGGTTGTGTGTTGACCAGGTCTTGGAAAGACTTGCGTCTTGGCCTTGTTTTCAGTGTCAGGTGCGAGGTATTTGATCGATTCAGTAGCCATGGCGATTCGTATGTTTGGTAAGTGCTAGAAAGCTATTAGGACTGTCCAAGAAGATAGGCAATTAGTTGGTTCACTTTTTCATCATCGTCTTGAAGATTACGAAGGGGGTGACGGTCGTCTATGCCCTCACCATTCCACATCAGGTTTCCAAATTTGATCTCATTTGAGTTTTTAAGCCATTTTGAAAGGCTTTCTTCATCGTTACGCATCCAACCTGCGGCAAGCGAGGTTCTTAGGCCATAGAGGGTAAGGTTGGGTCCCTTGGCTCCAAGCCCGGTTCGGTTGACGGCATGACATTGCACGCATTGTAGTGAGGAGAAGAGTTGTTTACCCTTCTCGTAATCGTCTGAGTGGGCTTTTTCCCAGGCACCCGGAGCAACTTGAGGGGATTGACCGGGCGAAGTTTTCCGGACGGAACGGTATTCGCGATTTGCACCGGCTCCTAGTTTGTTGTCAGCAAAGGAGACATAGGAGTTTTTGTTATACGAGGTTTGTGTATCGTATGATTTGGTTTGGAGGTTGGGGTTTTGTGCGTTTTGAAAACGCTTAACCCATTTATCAAAATCCTCGTCGGTTTGAGCAAGTGCACGGAAAGACATGTATGCATGAGAATTTCCACAAAATTCAGCACACTGACCATAGAATAAACCACCAACAGGTTCGAATTCATCAGTAAATTTTTGCTTAGCAAACACTTTTGAGCGCATGGTGCCATCGTGAACTGCAGGCATGGAAGTAGCAGCGTCGGACTCACCGATTATTTTTTTCTGATCTGCAATAAACCACATAAAGTTCTCCTGCCCAGGCATAAGATCCATCTTGCCGGCAAGCTTGGGTACCCAAAAACTGTGGATCACATCTTCGGTGCGTAAATTAATACGCACTGCTTTGGTGGCTGGAAAAACAAGTTCATTGGCGGTAACGATACCAAATTGAGGGTATTCAAATACCCAAAAGAATCTCTTCCCTGTAACATTAACAGTTATGGCTCCGTCAATTTGACTGCGGTCCAAGCCTAATTTCTCAAGAGATTCTGAATCATTGGCGTCAGGTACACGGTTGAGCAGGACAATACCTTGAAGAGTAGGTACAGCTAAGATCACAAGAATGATAGAAGATGCGATAATCAATCCTGTTTCCACCATTGAACTTCCGTGGGATTGAGGAGGAATCTCTTTAGCTTCTTCTTCGTTCTTTGCTCGATATCTCCACAAAACATAGAGTAGGCATCCACCGACCGTGCAAAACAGAAAAATGGTGATCCAGACTGAAAGCATGAATACATCGTATTGGTTTTGCGATACAAGCCCCTTGGGGTCTAGGGCGGACTGTTTGTGATCGATACGGGAACAGCTTCCGGCGAGAAGGAGGAATAGTCCGGAGAAAAGATTCCGGAATACTGAATATTTTGCAAAGAGTGAGATCATTTTAAAATCAAAGATAGCGGTCAATTACTAAGGCGGCAAAAAGGAGGGGCAGATAGATGATAGTTACGAAGAAAAGTTTCTTGGCAGAATGATCCCGGTCTTTCGAAGTAAGGAATCGAATTGCTGGGAACAATAAATAAAGAGACAGAATAACAGATGAGGCAAGATAGAAGAGCCCAGGTTCGGGTTGTTGAAGTGTTAAGAAGTAAGGAGAAAAAACAAATATGGTGAGTAAAACGGTGTAAACCAAACTTTTGCGAGCAATTGCACGCCCATCAGAATCACCTAGTTCATGGAGCTTGAATCCCCCTTTGGAATAGTCCGTCCGAAAATTCCAGGCGATGGCCATAAAATGGGGGAGCTGCCAGGTGAAAAGAATTCCAAATAATATCCAACCATAGGTGGTCGGGGCACCCTCGGCAGCGACCCAACCAATTAACGGAGGAAGGGCTCCAGATACGGCGCCAATCTCAATGGCATAAGGACTGATTTTTTTTAAAGGGGTGTAAATGAGAAGATAAACAATAAGGGTCGCGAGAGTAAGAATGGCCGCCCATGGGTTGGTGCCAACCCACAGAATGTAAAGACCAAGTGAAGATAAAGTAATGCCGAATACCAGAGCAAATTCCGGACTGATTAATCCAGAGGGCAGGGGGCGGCTAGCAGTTCGAGCCATCAAGGAATCTTCTTTTCGTTCCATCCATTGATTTAAGGCAGCTGCACCACCTGCTGATAATGCTGTACCGATGGTAAGGGAAATGAAAATCGCTAAATCTGCTTGGAGTGGTTCACGAACTAAATATCCAAGTGATGCAGTAAATACAGAAAGTAAAGAAAGCCTGGGTTTTGTGAGTTCATACATGCCATGCACAGAGAAACCCGGCGAACTTGAAAGCGAGCCGGGGTGGGGCTTGGCTGGTATTGGTTTTCCTAGACTCACGTCAGTAGAATTTCTAATAGAAAATTATGATTTAGCAAACAAAAGCAAGCAAGGTGATAGATAGCATGTTGGATGTTGAAAGCTGAGCTAATAATTGAGTGCAGTTGGATTAACATTCTTTATTTTGTAAAATTCAGAAATTCAAAAAAATAGCTCAGATTAACTAACTCAGAAGGAACTCACTAGAGTAATTGAAATTGCCTGCAGTGCGGTTGCTGAATAGTACGGGGTTGTGAATATCAATCAGGCAATTGTTTTTATGATCTGTGTGCTAGTTTTGTTTAGCTGCGAAGGTCCCCCTAGTCAATTTTCAGCCAAGTCATCACTTGCAGTAAATGAAGTGCGGGCAAGGGTTTTAGATGTCGATCTTAATACTAGCATGGTGAAGGTTGAAATACTTGCCTGTGGTAAAGAACTTGAAAAAGAATGGGGCGGGGTATCTGGTTTCGAGCAATACTTTGCGGTTCAACCAGGAGACTTAAACTTATTAAATTTAAAATCGGTTTTTCGAGCTTTAACCCGTAAAACCTTTACTCCCGCAAGAGGCCCCGGTTTTTTACTCAGCTGTGTTTGGCCAGATGATCGATCGGAGCGTATTCGAGTTAATAATGTTAACCGTTTGTTGCGACGAGATACCTTGAGCATGGGAGATAGTATGATTCGTTCAGTTGGTGATACGCTTCCACCTTTCGCTCTTTATGACCAAGATGGTGAAGTCTTGACGACCGACTATTTTGATGGCTCCGTGACTGTATTAAACTTTATATTTACCCGATGTTCGATTGCGGAGATGTGCCCTGCATCCACCATGCGCATGAAAAAACTTCAAACACTAGCCAAGCAGACAAAAGTCCCTCATGTAAAGTTTCTCTCCATAACTTTAGACCCAGAGTTTGATACCCCGGGAGTCCTCAAATCCTATGCCCGTGCCTATGATTTGAACGAACAAAATTTTCGTTTGGGTACAGCGACTAAGACGGCTATTGACGATTTGAACCGTCAATTTGGAATTTTTCGAAAGAATATTGAGAATTTGCCACTCGATCACACAATGCGGACGATGATTATTAATTCTAAAAGGCAAATTATATATCAATTTCCTGGAAGTCATTGGTCGGCAGAAGATTTTCTCGCTCGCCTGCCAGAAGGTGTTGAAGGTTAATTTCTTGATAATGAAAAAGATATTTTCGTCTAAACTCTTACCTTTATTTTTGGCAGTCCCTTTTATCGGTATTTATTTTGTTGTGCGCTCACTGCCGGTGGAACCATGCGATTTTCTGCACGAAGAAACTTTCAACCTTGAGGGTGAACTCGATTATTGTGGCCCTGGAGATGCAGGTTTTGTTGATTTATCTATCCGCAGATGGCCTATGAGTTTGGACTTTCGGGCTCTTGATCCCTTGGAAGTTGGAAAACCTTGTCGATTCGAAATGAATGTCAAGCAGGCGGATGGCTCCCCCCTCGCAGCTTCTGATGTAGCTCTTAGTCATACTCGCAAGATTCATCTTCTCGCAATCGATCCCAGTCTGCAGGATTACCAGCACCTTCACCCAGAAGCGGATCCATTATTTAAGGGAATATGGCGTTTTACGCTTACACCGAAAAAAGCTGGAATTTATCAAGTCTTTCTCGATCTCATACCCATTCGGAGTCCCCGCCGAGTGTTATTAGGAACTAGTTTCAAGGTATCTGGGAAGCCTGAAGATCCATACCTTGAAGAGGGAAGCAATATGGTTTCCCAAGGTAATCGGACTTTCAAAATTGAACGATTAGAAAATGAAGGTTCGGATTCGGAAATAATGATCAAATTTACTGCAGTGAATAAACAGGGTGACGACCTTCCGCTCCGACCAGTTATGGGAGCTTTTGCCCACATGGTTGCCTTTGAACCAGACCTCAAAGGATTTGCTCATCTTCATCCCCTAGAATATGAACCCCCGAAATCCGGTGATGATGCCCGGTCTGGTCCTTTAACTTTCAGTTTTAAATCTCCCGACTCTGGAGTTTACCGCTTATGGGCTCAGGTAAGAGTGGGAGATGATAAGGAAGAATGTTTTCTTCCTTTTGACTTAAAGATTTAATGGTTTTGCCAACCTCTAATAAAGAGATTGCACTCTGTCTCATCCTTTATCGCTTTGAGGTTTAGCTGAAGAAATTTAAAAGGTCGTTACAGACTCTGATTGTCTGGTTAATCTTAAAAGGGGTTCTGAATATCAAAAAAGGTAAAAGTATACCGATTTCAAATATCAGTATCAATTAGATCGTGTCCATCTGCGGAGTAAAAAATCGTCGTTATCGTCCAGGGTTTCAACGGGATAAAAACTTTTTTTAAATTCAGGAAAAAAAGCGTCCCCATCTGGAACTTTTTGGTGAACTTCTGTGAGGTAAAGTTCGTGACAAAGAGGCAGGGCAAGAGAGTAGATTTCTCCACCGCCTATGATGAAAATAGTCTGATCCTGTTGCTTGTTTTCGAGAATATCTTCTATGGATCTAAATATCCTCATCCCATCTTCTTGTGAAGCGGTACGACTGAGTACCCAGTTTTGTCTACCAGGCAGTGCACCTGGCAAAGATTCCCAAGTTTTTCTTCCCATCACTAAGGTGTGCCCAAGAGTAATTTTTTTAAACCACTTTAAATCACCAGGTAACCGCCACGGCAAGTCACCCGCTCGGCCAATAACCCCATCTTGGGAGACTGCGACAATCGCTTTGCAGGGACTAGAATTATTCATACCGCGATCGGTGCCTTGATGGCAGGGTAGGGGTCGTAATCAATAAGCTCAAAATCTTCGAATCGAAAGTCAGTTATCTCTCTTTGATTACCATGAATAATCATTGTGGGCTTTGCTCGCGGTTCTCTGGAGAGTTGAAGTTCGGCTTGTTCGCGATGGTTTGAATAAAGGTGAAGATCTCCGAATGTATGAACAAATTCATGAGCCTGCAAATTGCAGATCTTGGCGACCATCATGGTCAACAAGGCATAAGATGCGATATTGAATGGAACACCCAAGAAGAGATCAGCACTTCGTTGATAAAGTTGACAACTTAATTTGCCCTCAGCGACATAAAATTGAAAAAGTGCATGACAGGGTGGTAGAGCCATTAAGTGAAGCTCTCCCGGGTTCCAGGCACAAACGAGGTGCCTGCGACTATCAGGATTTTTTCGGATGGCATGGATAACTTCCTGGATTTGATTAATAGAGCCGTTGCCATCTGCCTTTTTCCAGTCAGTCCATTGGGCACCATAAACCCGGCCGAGGTCTCCATTTTTATCGGCCCATTCATTCCAAATCGATACCTTGTTGTCTTGCAGGTATTTTACATTGGTATCACCATTTAAAAACCATAGCAGTTCATGGATAATGGAGCGTAAATGAAGTTTTTTTGTGGTTAGTAGGGGGAAACCGTCGTGAAGAGAGAACCTGGCTTGTTCGCCAAACACCGACCATGTCCCTGTTCCCGTGCGATCATCTCGGTGTGTGCCTTGATCGATTAATCGTTGGAGCATGGAAAGGTAAGTCTTCATTGGTCGGTATGGAACATTCTTGATTGTACAGGGAGTGATACGTATATTTTTATATTCATGAGCGTTTGTGGAATGTCGAGTTTATCTGTTTTAATCGGCTTTTTGATGTTCTTTGGAAGTTTAAAAATGCATGGTCAACAGAAAGCAAATGACTTCACTAAACGTGTGGGGGGGGTTGATGGGAAAATGAGCACACTGAATGGACGATCATCAAAATTTAACCGAATGAATCCGCACTCAAGCAGGCGCATATCGATTGAAGAATGGCCTGCTCACTTTTCTTCTTTCGGGGGCAAGCGTTTCCCTATGCGAAATGTTAACCTTTGGGGTCGTGAACGGGTGCCATCTACTCGCATAGAGATTAAAACGCCCTTGAATGATCAAATCGCTGATGAAAGTTCTGAGCGAGCAACCAATCAAAACCTAAGCAAAAAAGCTCCCGCTGCCAATGCAGTCGAATTTCGGGATGCTTATTATGCTCGTTTAAATGACCGCGTGGATGATTGGATGAACAAGGTGAACAATATGTCATTACGCGATATTAACCGATATCAGTTTAGGCGGGATCGTCCAAGTCGACCTGGTTTTCCGGTTCAAAAAGCAGGGGGAGGTGCGTATGAAGGTTTTGAACTAGAAGCCCCCGTCAAAGGAAGTGGGTTACCAAAGAATAAACAAATTAGCTTACCTCAAGGAAGCAAAGATTATTGGATGGGACCAAGAAAAGTTAAATCTTCATCTTCTTCAAGTACATCGAATGTTGGCAGTCAAAAGAAAACATTTTCGAACTCAATGAAGTCCAATGAGTCTGCAAAAAACTTCAAGACTAAGGCAAAGCCTATCCTCGGGCCTAAAACTATTCGTGTGCAAGTAGGCAAGTCCGAGTGATTCACGCTTGCCACTATTGATGGGATAATTACTATTCTACCTTTAAATTTATTTCATGGACGGCTAGCTCAGTTGGTTAGAGCGGCTGGTTTACACCCAGTAGGTCACAGGTTCGAATCCTGTGCCGTCCACCATTCACCAATTTCTAAACTACTCCCATGCGCCACATCATTTCCGTTTTAGTCGAAAATAAATTTGGTGTCCTCGCTCGAATAGCTGGACTATTTAGTGGCCGTGGATTTAACATTGATACTTTAAACGTAGCACCTACACATATTAGTGGACGGTCCCGGATTACCGCTACACTTAATGGGGACGAAAAAGCTCTGGATCAATGCATCAAGCAATTAGATAAACTTGTAGATGTTATTGCAGTGGAAAACTACCATGGCGAAGAAGCAGTTGGTCGTGAACTAGTTTTGCTTAAAGTCGAAGCCGATTCCAAAACTCGTCCGGAAATTACCCAAATTTGTGATGTATTTCGGGGTAAAATTATAGATGTCTCCCCCAATAACCTGATCATAGAGGTCACAGGAAATAAAAATAAAATAAAAGCTTTTCTCGATTTACTCGAATCTTTTGGCGTATCCGAACTTGCCCGTACGGGTGTTGTTTCTTTGCGTCGTGGAGCGAGTGAAAACTAATCCATTTTATCTGGAAATCAACTAATCAAGTAACCCACTAGCAAATGCCAGCGAAAGTATACACGCACAAAGAAGCGAAAATTACTCCCCTCAAAAAGAAAACGCTCGCCGTCATCGGGTACGGCTCACAAGGACATGCACATGCCCTCAACCTAAAGGACAGCGGATTGAATGTCATCATTGGATTGTACAAAGGAAGTAAATCCATTCGTGTGGCCAAACGCCATGGCTTTGAAGTGTTTGAAGTTGCTGAGGCTGTACAAAAGGCAGATGTAATCATGATTGGAGTGCCTGACATGAAGCAGGCGGAGGTTTACGAGTCCGAAATTAAACCCAACCTTTCCAAGGGTAAAACACTTCTATTCACTCACGGCTTTGCCATTCATTTTGGCTTAATCAAGCCTCCCCGTGGAGTCAGTGTGATCATGGTCGCCCCCAAAGGACCTGGTCATTTAGTACGTTCACAATTTAAGGAAGGTAAAGGCGTGCCCGCTCTAATTGCCGTGCTTAAAGGTTCATCAAAAGATTCCAAAAAAGTTGCTCTTTCATGGGCAGCTGGTGTTGGAGGTGCAAGGGCAGGCATTCTAGAAACTACCTTCAAGGAAGAAACTGAAACAGATTTATTCGGCGAACAAGCGGTTCTTTGTGGCGGTGCGTCTGCCTTGGTTCAAGCAGGTTTTGAAACTTTAGTAGAAGCAGGTTATGCACCTGAAATGGCTTATTTCGAATGTTTACACGAGTTGAAGTTGATTGTTGATTTAATGATTGAATCGGGAATTGCTGGGATGAGGTTTTCGATATCTGAAACTGCAAAGTATGGTGATATCACCCGCGGGCCTCGCGTCATTAATGCAAACGTCAAGCGCTCGATGAAGACGATTCTTAAAGAAATTCAAAGCGGTAAATTTGCCAATGATTGGATTAAGGAACACCAAGCAGGATTACCTAATTACAACAAGTTGTTGGAAGAAGGAGAAAAGCATCCTATCGAAGTTACTGGTAGAAGCTTAAGAGCTGTAATGCCTTGGATACCTAAGAAAAACATTAAGGGTGCACAAGCATCCTACTCCTAATTCCAGCTACTCATTCGTCGGGTTGAAGAAATATATCCGGCCGACGGTATTGCTTTTGGCTCTCCTTATCTGTAATCGGTGAGTAAACCTTTGGTATTGGCAACCCGCCGAAGTCCCTTGGCGTTATGCCAAGCTGAACAGGTTGCGACTTGTTTAAGCGAATTTCTCTCGCGAGAGGTTGAACTTTTACCAATGGTTACCACGGGAGACAAACAAACTGATTGGTCTTTGGAAAAGTCTGGTGGAAAGGGCTTGTTTACGAAGGAACTCGAACTTGCTTTACTTGATGGTCGAGCCGACCTTGCGGTACACAGTGCAAAGGATATGCCAACAGAGATGCCAAGAGGTTTGGAATTGGCTGCTTTTCTTAAGCGAGAAGATCCGAGCGATGTTTTGGTATTTAAGGAGGATTGTCCTGAGCCAAAAGCCATAGCCTCGGGAAGTCCGAGAAGAAGAGCTCAGGCAACTCTGTTGTTTCCCAAAGCGAAGTGGATGGAATTACGAGGAAATGTAGAGACGCGTTTGCAAAAAATTTCTCAAGGTAGTGAAGCAGACTCGAGTCTACTTGCAGCCGCGGGATTGAATCGTTTGGGCATTCGTGCATTTCCTGGTTTGTCCTTTCGAAAATTAAAATTAGACGAAATGGTTCCGGCTCCGGGCCAAGGAGCTATCGCTCTACAAACTCGTTCCGAAGATGCTCGGTATTTTAATCAAGTTAGCGATAAATCGACTGAAAGAGCGGTCAAGATTGAAAGGGCCGTCTTGGTAGCTCTAGGCGGTGGTTGCCAAGTCGCATTGGGAGCTCATTACTCTGAAACGAGCGATAAACTAGCCTTTTTTCATGAGAATTGTGGGATTAAAACTTTGACGATTGCCGGGAGGGAAGAATCGGATTGGATTAAAGAAGTCATAGAATGGACAAAAATCAACTAAGCGAAGGCATTGTTTACCTAGTGGGAGCAGGTCCTGGAGACCCCGGATTATTAACCCTTAGGGCTCGTTCTCTAATCGAAGGATGTGATGTCTTGGTATACGATCACTTGGCAAATCGAAAACTTCACGACTGGGCATCGGTAGGATGTGAACGAATCGATGTCGGTAAAAGTCCGGGACGTCACACCATGGAGCAATCTGAGATTGGGGAAATACTTGTGGCCAAGGCACAAGATGGATTGAAGGTTGTGCGTTTAAAGGGCGGAGATCCTTTTGTGTTTGGTCGTTGTGCGGAGGAGATGCTTGCTCTGGATGAAGCCGATGTGCCTTATGAGGTAGTTCCTGGGGTTACGGCTGCTTTAGCTTGTGCTGCATATGCAGGCATTCCCTTATCTCACCGGGACTTTGGTTCCTCCATTTCCTTTCTTACTGGTCATGAGGATGTGGCTAAGGAATCCTTGCGTGTCGATTTTGCAAAGTTTGCTGAAGTCGGGGGTACACTTTGTATTTACATGGGGATGAGCAAACTTGAAGAGATCGTAGAAAAATTGCTCGTTGGTGGATTATCAAAAGATCGGCCAGCCGCTGTGGTCTCACAAGGCACCTTGCCTGGTCAGAGAAAAATCCTTGCTCCCCTCGGGGAATTGGTTGAGCAAGCTAGGGTGGGCGACTTAAGTGCACCTGCCATTATATTTGTGGGGAATTCAATCGGCCTGGCTCGTTCTTCAACTTGGTTTGACCGGGCACCTTTATTTGGACGTCGAATAGTCCTTACTCGAGCAAGCGGTCAGAAAAGCAAAATGCGTTCCCGACTGGAAGAACTCGGAGCAGAAGTGATTGATTTACCTTTAATTAAAATCGAACCAGCAGAAGATCGAAAACTTGTAGCCGAGGTATTTGCAGGTATTGCCACTTATGAATGGATAGTTTTTACAAGTGCTAATGGGGCCAAGGCCTTTATGGAAATTTTCTTTCGTGCCTATTCAGATATTCGAAGTTTTGGACCCATGCGGATTGCCTGTGTCGGAAAGTCTACAGCCGAGGTATTACAAGCCTATCAACTCAATATCGAACTTATTTCTCAGGATTCTACTGCTGAAGGATTAGCGAAAGAATTGATTGGCACCGATAGTTTAGACAGTGCCAATGTATTGGTGATCACGGGTAATCGGAATCGGGAAATTTTCGTGGATATTCTGGAGGGAGTCGGTCGGGCAATTGTCGACACCTTACCTGTATATCAGACAGATTTTGCAGATGTTCTTGAAACTGCTGATCTTAGTACACTTCTTAAAAATGGTGCTGACGCCATCATCTTCACCAGTTCCTCTACAGCTCTTTCGTATGTAGAACAATCGGATGATTTAATTTTTAAGGAAGGTGCTCGAAAACCTATTCTTTGCAGCTTTGGGCCGCAAACATCCAAGACATTGAAGGAGAACGATTTAAAGATTGATTTGGAGGCATCTCATCCGAGTACCGATGGTTTGATTGATGCTTTAGTTAAGCATTTTTCTGCGTCTGGATGAGGCCAAAAATAGTCAAGGTCTGCGGGATTACCCGATCTGAAGATATTCGGATATGTCAGGATGCCGGTACGGACGCCCTTGGCTTTATTTTTCACCCGTCATCTCCAAGGAACCTTTCTATCGAACAGTACGAACGGTTGATTGCCGAAATAAACTTTGAGAGTACTTGTAAAGTTGCAGTGGCGGTTACCCCAAATATGTCACGAGTTCGCGAATTTATCGAAGCCGGTTTCGATAAATTCCAATTTCATTTTCCAAGTGGGTTTTCATTAGATAAGATTGCTGAGTGGTCCGCATTGGTCGGGCGTGCCAATCTATGGCTTGCTCCACGCCTGAGTAATGTTGATAAATTTTGCCTGGAATATTTGACCTTCGCCAAGTCCATCCTCATGGACGCTTACACAATTGATGCTTACGGAGGAACCGGGAAGCAAGCCGATTGGGAAAGGTTTAAAAGGTTACGGGTTGACCATCCCGGATATCAGTGGATTTTAGCCGGGGGTCTTGGACCGGATACCTTGAGTGAAGCGGTCCGCCAAGCCGAGCCAGATGGAATTGATTTAAATAGTGGTTTGGAGAGCAGTCCGGGAATCAAGGATGCAGATAAAATAAAGGCTGTATTTAATCTGCTTTCCTAAAAAATTTAATTCACAAAGGTCTTATTTAAATTGCTTAGCGAGCTTGGCTAATTGTTTTGGGTCCATCCCGTCAAGGTCAGGCAAGCCTCCACCACCTCCGCCACCAAAGGCATTCATTAACTGTTTCATCTTTCCGCCTTTCATTTTCCTCATCATTTTTTGCATTTGGGAAAATTGTTTAATCAATAAATTAACGTCACGGATTTGAACACCTGCTCCATCGGCGATTCTTTTTCTTCTGGATCCGCCAATGATTCGGGGGAAGCGGCGTTCTTGCTTGGTCATCGATAAAATAATGGCTTCGTGCCGTCCGAGTGCTGCTTCTTCTTTGTCGCCTACTTGAACATTACCCATACCTGGAAGCATCTGTGCAATAGAACCCATGGATCCGAGTTTTTTCATTTGCCTCATTTGGGTAAGGAAATCCTCAAAGTCGAATTCGGCTTTGAGCATTTTCTCGGCCATGCGGGCAGATTCCTCTTCATCGAAATGTTCCTGTGCTTTTTCAACCAAAGACACAACATCTCCCATTCCTAAAATCCGGGAGGCCATGCGGTCCGGATGAAAAGCTTCAAATTCATCAATTTTCTCGCCTGTCCCCATGAACTTGATTGGAGCCCCTGTGACCTTCTTCATGGAGAGGGCGGCACCTCCACGGGCATCTCCATCTATTTTGGTCAAAATGATACCGCTCAATCCTAAGCGTTCGTGAAAAGTTTTGGCTACATTTACTGCTTCTTGTCCTAGGGCTGCGTCGGCAACTAAGAGGATTTCATGCGGATCAATTTCTTTTTTCAGACGTTCTAATTCGTCGACCAAATTATCGTCAATTTGCAGACGCCCCGCAGTATCAAAAATGACGAGGTCCGAACCGTTAGATTTCGATTTTTCCCAGCCCGCACGTGCGATGGCAGAAACGTCCTTACTTTCCCTGTCTAGGTAACATGAAAAATTCTCTTGTTTGGCAAGAAACTCCAATTGATCGATGGCAGCAGGTCGGTAAACATCACAAGCAACCAACATTGGAGTCCTGCCATCCTTGACGAGATGCTTGGCTAGTTTTGCTGAGGTGGTAGTTTTTCCTGCCCCATGCAAGCCAACCATAAGAACGCGCAAGGGACGGTCAGTATGCAGAGCAGAATTCCCCTCGCCGAGTAATCTTACCAATTCATCGTTGATAATTTTTACAACTTGTTGAGCAGGTTCGACGGACTTTAAAACTTCCTGGCCTAAACAAGCACTTTTTACTTCATCCACAAATTCACGGGCTACTTTGAAGTGAACATCAGCTGATAGAAGTGCCTTGCGTACTTCAGTTAGGGCATCGGAAATATTATCCTCAGACAGTTTACTTTTTCCACCAAGGGTTTTTAGAACCCCGCTTAATTTATCCGACAAGTTTTGAAACATATCAAAATACAATGTCATTGAGGGCTGGATGGGGAAAGCCATAAATCTTACAGGTGGCTTTACTCGTTGCCAAAAGGAGGATTTAAAGTAGGTTGTACCTTTCTTTCTAAACACCTTTCAGCACCTATGAAGATTCTAGTAGCGGATCGCATCTCTCCACTCGGAGTAGAGTTTTTGCAAAAGCAAGATGGCTTTGAAGTAGTCGAAGCCTATGGTTTATCACCCGATGAGGTGGTTGAGCAAGCCCGCGAGGCTTATGCCATTATCGTTCGAAGTGATACCCGGGTAACTCGGGAAGTTATGGAAGCCGCTCCTATGCTTAAAGCAGTCGGTCGAGCAGGCGTAGGAGTCGACAATATTGATATCGATGCTGCTACCGAGCGGGGAGTCATCGTTATGAACACGCCTGGAGGGAATACCATCGCCACTGCAGAACTTACTTTTACACATATGCTTTGTGGTACTCGGCCTGTTGTTCGCGGTGTTTCGGGTATGCGCGATGGAAAATGGGAACGTAAACAGCTTAAAGGTGCGGAGTTAAGAAATAAGACCCTGTCTATCTTAGGCCTCGGGCGAATTGGTGCCGAAGTGGCCAAGCGTGCCCGGGCATTTGAGATGACTGTGATCGCTTATGATCCTTACTTGACCGAGGAACGGGCCAAGGAATTGGAAATTGAAAAGGTCGATTTGGACGACGCCTTTGCTCGTGCAGATTATCTTACCGTACATATGCCAATGACGGCTCAGACCAAAGGAATTGTCGATGAAGCTGCTTTTGCCAAGATGAAGGACGGTGTTCGTGTATTCAATTGTGCCCGTGGGGGAATTATCAAGGAATCTGCCTTAGTTGAAGCCTTGAAAAACGGAAAAGTCGCAGCTGCCGGACTAGACGTTTACGAACAGGAACCTCTGCCCGAAGACCATGAATTTCGTAGTATCGAAAATTTAAACCTTACTCCCCACTTGGGTGCTTCTACCGAGGAAGCCCAAGAAAGTGTAGGGGTAGAAATTGCGGAAGCTATTGCTGAGGTGTTGCAGGGCGGTCGCATTCGTAATGCCATTAATATGCCATCGATCGACCCAAAGGATTTGCAAACCCTCAGCCCCTATTTGGAGCTTTGCATGCGCCTGGGTGCATTTGCCCGACAAGCTGCTCGAGAAACTGTTCAGTCCTTACACATTACATACTGGGGGGGGATGATTGATTTTGATACCATTCCCTTAACCCGTGCCGTTCAGAAAGGTTGGCTTAATGGAATTGCAGGAGATGAAGGTGTCAACGATGTAAATGCCCCTTATAAAATAAAAGCGTTGGGCATAAAGGTGGAAACCACCAAGTCATCTTCCTCTGCGGATTACAATGAATTGATCGAGGTACGAACTATTGATTCTAATGGGAAGGAACAATCGGTCCGTGGAACGATTATTGGAAAGAATGCTGATCCGAGAATTGTCGAGGTAGATGGAGAAGCCATCGAGGCTCGCCCTGTGGATACCTTGCTTGTGGTGAGAAACTTGGATAAGCCTGGGATTGTGGGCAAAGTCGGGTCGATACTTGGTCAGTTTGGAGTCAATATAGCCAACATGTCTCTGAGCAGGTCTGAGGGTTCTGAGTCAGCACTAACTATTTTGGAATTAGACGAGGAGCCCGCGCCTGAAGCAATTGAACAGTTGGTCGCCGATGCGGATATTCAAGAAGCCCGGGTATCTCGCCAGAAATAGGCTTCCAGGGAATTCTCTTTTAAGTACCTCAAGCTATGTTAAGCGTAGAAACAATATCCGTTTTAATTATCGGTTATTTGATCGGATCGGTTCCATGGGCGGTGATTGTGGCCAAGCGTTCGGGTGTTGATATTTTTTCTGTTGGTAGTGGGAACCCTGGGGCTACCAATGTTTTACGGACTCTTGGTAAACCTTCGGGTTACTTGGTGTTTTTCCTCGATTTTCTAAAGGGCGTACTCGCAGTTTGTTGGTTTCAAATACCCTTATTTTCTTTCTCAGGTGACTCCTCATTAGCTTTGTGGGGCTTGCCTGCAGCGGTGCTCGGACATACCTATCCATTGTTTACAAAATTTCGTGGGGGCAAGGGAGTTGCTACAGCGATGGGCGGATTATTGGCCCTTATGCCCGCCTGTTTACTTATTGGGTTATTTGTATGGGGTCTAACTTTTTATCTAACTCGATATGTGGCCGTTGCTTCTATTGCTTTTGGTTTAAGTTTACCTGTATGTGCGATTATAGGTATATCTGCTGATGAGCCTGGAGGTGGAGGCAAAACTTTTTTGGCATTTATCGTGATGGGATGGATTGTCTGGAGGCATCGGGCCAACCTCCTTCGTTTGCGTCAAGGAACTGAAAACCGATTTGAGCGCAAAGATAAAACCAAACGATAACCAATTGTCAGATGAATAATCAAACACAGGATAGCCCAAAAGTGATAAAGGTGGGCATATTAGGTTTTGGCACTGTTGGCCAGGGGACATGGAAACATTTATTGGAAAACGACAAATTTTGGCCCAAAATATTGGGGTCACAATTGGTACCCATACGGGCATCAGTCCGCTCTCTTGATAAAGAACGCAGCGTTGCAATTCCGGCCGAATGTTTGACCACTGATTCTGCTTCAATCGTAAACGATCCAGAAATTGATTTAATTTGTGAACTAATTGGTGGGGTTAAGGAAGCCAAGGAATTGACCATGCAGGCATTTGCTCAAGGGAAATCTGTGATTACGGCAAATAAGGCTTTGATTTGCGAACACGGTGAGGAACTTTTTCGCTTAGCTGAACAAGCTGGTGTAGGCTATGGATTTGAGGCAAGTGTTGCAGGAGGTATTCCCATTATCAAAGTACTGCGTGAAAGTTTAGTCGCTAATGACTTTCCCCTTATTTATGGAATTCTGAACGGAACTTCTAATTACATTCTTACCCGGATGGAGAAAGAAGGTGCAAGTTTTGATGAAGTCCTCGGGGATGCTCGTACACTCGGTTATGTTGAGGCCGACGAAGCTCTTGATCTAGATGGAGTGGATGCTGCCCACAAGGCTGTGATTCTTGCATACTTGGCTCATGGAATATGGGTCGATTTAAATGAAGTAACGGTTGAGGGTGTCCGGCGGATTTCTAATGAAGACTTAGCAGCTGCTGAAAATCTCGGCTGTCGTATAAAATTGATCGGAGTAATCCGAAGAAATTTTGAGAACAATCATGTATCCGTAGCAGTTCATCCGGCATTAATTCCAGTTGAGGAGACCATTGCTCGTACGGATGGAGTGCACAACGGTATATGTCTGAATGGATCGGTGGTAGGCACAGTTGTTCTAACAGGCCGTGGGGCAGGGCAGGACCCCACTGCTAGCTCAGTGATTTCTGATTTGGTCGATGTGGTCAAAGGTATGCAAGGCCTTTCATCGATGCCCAAATTATTACATGTGTCCCCTGAAGAGTGTTCCTTGGCATCACTCCAGGAAATCGCGGGCAGATTTTATTTACGTCTCTCGGTGGATGATCGTCCAGGGCAGTTGGCCAAAGTTGCAGAATGCCTTGCCGAGCGTGGCATCAGTTTAGCTACGGTCTCTCAAACACCTCACGAGAATAATCAGCCAGCAAGCTTGATATTAACGACCCATCAAACCAACGAACATTCCATTGCCCAAGCGTTGAATCAATTGGAGCAATTACCTGGGGTTATGGATAAACCCGTACTCTTTCGAATGTTTGATCCGAACGGAATTTTTTAAGATGAATGTGGTGGTACAGAAATACGGAGGTACTTCCGTGGCGGATGTTGACCGTATTAAAAAAGTGGCTCGTCGGGTTAAATTAGCGGTTGATTCTGGCTATGGGGTACTGGTTGTCGTTTCGGCACGGGCAGGAGTAACCAATCAACTTATAGAAAGAGCTAAGGCAATTCAGAAAAATCCATCCGAGCGTGAACTTGATATGCTTATGACTTGCGGAGAGCAGGAGACGATCGCTCTGCTTTGCATGGCTCTACACACAATCAAGGTCCCTGCAATTTCGAGAACTGGCTGGCAAGCAGGAATCCAGACTGAAGGTTTACACGCAAAATCGCGTATACGTGAAGTCACTGGCGGAGACTTGCGCAAGCAATTGCGTGCTGGAAATGTGGTTGTTGTTGCCGGCTTTCAGGGCGTGAATGACAAAGGGGATGTTACTACTTTTGGTCGGGGTGGCTCAGATCTCAGTGCGATCGCTTTGGCGGGTAATTTAAGGGCAAAGGGTTGTCAGATTTTTACAGATGTTGAGGGTGTATACACTGCGGACCCACGCATCGTTCCTGATGCGCGTAAAATTCCCGAAATTAGTTACGAAGAAATGCTCGAACTCGCAAGCAGTGGATCAAAAGTGATGCAGACACGAGCCGTGGAATTTGCCCAGAAACACAATATTCCATTTGAGGTACGATCAAGTTTCTCAAAAAAATCCGGAACCATGGTAAAAAAGAAAGTAAAATCGTTAGAGGATATGCTCGTAAGCGGCGTAGCCACAGACAAAAACCAAGTGCGTATTAGCGTGACCGAATTGCCTGACCGCCCAGGTGCTGCCGCTGCCGTATTTAAGGTAATGGCTGAAGCAGGAGTGGTCGTGGATATGATCATTCAAAATGTTGGCCGCCAGGGACTTGCCAACCTTTCCTTTACTGTTCCTTCAGAAGATGCGTTCCGGGCAGAAAAAGCACTTAAGGAACATTTTGCCGATGGTAATGGGGGTAAGCTCGGAAAGAGTACCAATATTGTTAAGGTATCTGTGGTCGGCGTAGGCATGCGTTCTCACTCTGGAGTTGCTGCCACTTTTTTTGATGCTCTTGCTAATGAAGGTATCAACATGTTGATGATCAGTACCTCGGAGATTAAGATTTCTGTAGCGGTTGAACCGAAAAGCGGGGATGAAGCAACTCGAGTGGCTCATCAAGCCTTCGGGTTGGGCAAGTAATCTAGTATAGATCGAGCATGCGCTACCTCAGTACACGTGGAGGAGTCGAGCCGGTTAGCTTTTGTGAAGCAGTGGCCCAAGGACTTGCTCCCGATGGAGGGTTGTATTTGCCCGAAACTTTTCCGAACTTAGGGAGTGAATTGAATGATTGGGCAAGCTTGTCATATCCAGATTTATGTCATGCTTTCTTTAGGAAATTTGCCACCGATCTAGATGATGAAGATTTGCGAAAAGCAATCCATTCAGCCTACAAAAACTTTTCAGACCCAGATATCGCTCCGCTTGTTCGCTTAAATGAAAATTGGCAGGTGATGGAACTGTTTCATGGACCAACCCTTGCATTCAAGGACTTTGCTCTTCAGCTCCTCGGCAACCTTTACGAGTTACAGATTAAAAGAACAGGGAAAAAACTTTGCGTGCTCGGTGCGACCTCTGGAGATACTGGTGCTGCCGCCATTTCTGGTTTGTTAGGAAAATCTGGGGTAAAGGTTTTTATCCTATATCCTGATGGTAAGGTTTCACCGTTACAAGAGCGCCAAATGACCTGTACGGGAGCTGGAAATGTGTTTCCTTTGGCGATCGAAGGAACTTTTGATGATGCCCAACGAACAGTGAAAGAACTTTTTGGTGATCTTGCTTTTCGTGAATCGATTGGCTTATCGGCCGTTAATTCAATCAATTTAGCCCGGATACTTGCTCAGTCGGTATATTATTTGTACGCCTGGCTACGATTGGATTCTGCTATCCGAAACCAGACAACTTTTGTCGTACCAACTGGAAATTTTGGCAATGTATTTGCCGGCTGGCTACTAACGCAAATGAATGTGCCAATGGGTGGCTTTCGTGTGGCAACTAATAAGAACGATGTTTTACACCGATTGTTTGATTCAGGGGAGTATGAATTAGGCTCAGTATCCCCAAGTTTGGCACCTTCTATGGATATTCAGGTGGCATCCAATTTTGAACGCCTGCTCTTTTATTTTTTAGAAGGTAATTCACAGCGGGTAAGCGAGGTGATGAATTGTTTTCGCTCAGAGGGAAGATACGCTTTCGAAAATTTTTCCATTCCCGGATTTTCCAGTTCCTGTACAACGGATAAGGAGATTCCCGAAATTATTGGCAATGTTTGGAATGAATACCAGTACTTGGTTGATCCACA
>JAQXCL010000005.1 GCA_029251885.1 Opitutales bacterium
TTCCTTCCACTTACCCCAGAGATCTAATTCCCAGTTGTATATTGCGGTTGTACCCCATTCTGGAATTCGGGAGGTTTGTAGCTCGGTTGCTTTTGTTTTCTCCTTTCCTGGGTTCCAACCGGTAGAAATATTTAATGCAGGTTTCGAATTATCGGTTAAATATCCGTTCTTCGATATTGCTAAATCTAGTTTTGCTAATTTGGCATGCCAAGAGGGACTTTCTTTTAATCCTTTTGTGATAAGAATGTTAAGGTCTTTGTTGGTAAAAATTGATTGAAATGTAATATTATTTTCAACTTCTGCATCAGTTGTTTTTAAGGATAAATCACTACCAATAGAATCACTTAATTGCTGTTGAATATTAACAGATTCAATATCTTTAATTACACAACTACCTAATAATAAGCAGATAATAAAATATAAATAAAATAACATGCCTTTTATACAAATTATAAATAAATATTACAGGAGTTGTATCTGCTTTGCATTTACGAGCATAGAATTCGGGTTAGACATGGAATCAATGGTTGCAAGGACCTTTATTTTTTTGCCAGGTATCAATCCATCTACGCCGTTCAGAGTACCCTTGAGTAAACTAGAATTTTTATCTATTACTTGAACCGTAAGTGTCGATTGTAATATTGTTCTTCTATCTACACAACATGCATCCCAAGGAGTTGGGCAATTATCGCCCTTTTCTTCATCACATTTTTTAATCGAATTATCGATAACGATAAAACTTGATCTTCCTTTTGTAAAAGGTTCTCGGCGACCCCCTATATAACCGCTTAATAATATAGTCTTGTTAGTTAATTTACTTTTCTTTGTGTCAAGAATTGAAGATGCAATTCCAAGGTCTTTATTTGTAATGAATCCTTTTGGTAAGTTTGCTTTAATATCGTAGCCATTTTCCTTCTCATATTTTTTTTCTCCGTTATATTCTCCACAACTGCACAGTAACAATATTGCAATGTAGGAATGAATTAATCTAAATATTCTTTTCATGTTTAAAATGTCTTATGGTTACGAGTTGAGGGTTTCAGGCAAAGTTGTGCGTAAACAATTCCATGCTGGTGGTAGTCCTCCTATTATTCCAAGGCTTATACCAGTTACCAATCCAATGATTAGTATTGAAGAATCAAACTCCAGAATAAATACACCTATAGAAAAGGGAAATGCTAGACCTTGAAGCCATGCAGTTGAAATTAAAAATGCACAAAAAGATCCAATAAACCCGGTGACACATGATTCTTGGGTCAAACTTAGAAGGATTGCTTTCCTAGAAAAACCAATAGCTTGCATGGCACCAAATTCTCGAATCCGAGCCGAAAATGCCGCATACAATGTATTTAATCCACCAAATACAGCACCTATCGAGAGGAGAATCGCACAAAGCCATGCCATCCATCGTATAGGTGCGTAAAACCTCGATAGTTTAGCGTAATATTCTGTTTCCTGGATTGCCACTAGTTCCAGATCTAATCTTTGTTTTGTAAATGCATCTATGTCTGGAATGTTGTCGGTACTTACAAGTGAAACTACGACACATGAAAGTTTATCCCTTTGTGTGTAAGTCATTAAATCCTGAAGTGGTACCCATACTTCCGCCTCCATTACTGTTCCAATTGCGTCAAAAATCCCGGAAATAACCATTTTCTCTCCGCTCAGTTCGACTATTTTTCCGATTTGTAGAGCCGAACTGGAGATACCTAGTTTTTGGTGTGCCAATCTTCCAATCATTATTTCTCCAGATTCTGGAAAGCGACCCTTCAAAATCCGTACCTCCTTGTGTACCCATAATGCTTCATGTCGTACTCCTCTTACTAGTGCTTGAGAGTTTATTTTATTGGCACTCAACATACCGTTAAAATGGATTTCAGGGGATATTGTGGGCTTTCCCATAGTTTGAAGTATACCGGGAATTGAAGATGCAATTATTTGTTCCGAGCCACTTGTGACTTCACTACGCTCAACACTCTCTTCACTGCCTGCTCCTAAAAGGATGACATTGTGGGGCTCCCCCGTGCGTGCAAGTGTACATTCCATTGCTTGATTCATAGACGCAGCGAGCATAACCAGCACGACCACTAAAGAGCTTCCGATCATCAATTGTATTGATTGGACGGGCCTTCTCAAAAGGTTTCTGCAGGAGTAGATTAAAGGAATCATAAAATTAGGTAATTTTGAGACTTTCGTTGATGGATGATCTGCCAGATTGCCAAGCTGGGTATAGACCAGCAATCACTCCGAGTGCAAGAGAGGCAAGGATGCCTCGAAAAACAACTTCACCAGATGGAACGAAAGCCAAAACTAACCCTTCATTTCCTATTGAAACACCTTGATAATGGAGAAAGCAAAAGGATATAAAAATACCTAAAAATCCACCAAACCCAGAAAGGAAGATGCTTTCAGCGAGTACCATCCATCCGATCATAATCTTTGAATAGCCCAAGGTTTTAAGGACTGCATGTTCGGATATTTTTCCTCTTACTGTGAGCAGGATGGAGTTAGCTATGAGTCCCACGACTGCACAAACACAAGCTAGACCAATCCACCTAGAAAAGCGTATAAGTTCGATGAGTTCCGTGGCGGTATTGGCAAAAAAAGCTTTTTCAGGTTGGGTAGAGGTGGGTTCAGTGTCGCTTTTAAACCTTTGGTCAATTGCATGAGATACGGTCTCTATCAAAGAGGAATCATTTACCTTTACATTGAATTGTGTAACCACACCCAAACCGATTTTCGAAGCTTGTTGAAGAAAAGGTAAATGAACAAAGGCGACATTATCATTCTGTGAAGTATCTTCAGCTTGGACGATTCCACTGACCGAAACTGTTATGCCAGCGGCATCGAAGAGATCACCCACATCCAATTTTCTTCTTTTGGCCAGGTTTTTGCCTATGAGAGCTCCATCATCTCTTTTCTGCCAGGTCTCCCATGAACCTTTCATCAGTTTGATTTCACCATTTTTGTCTTTAAAAATACTTGGAGGTACGCCTCGGAACACGACCACATCCAAACTGGTGCCACAATTATTAACTACGATTTGAATAGGAATAACCGATTTTACTCCTGGTACTTGTGCTATTTCGTTTTTGTAATGTTCGGGCAGCCGGCTAGTTGCCGGGCAAAATCTGTTTTCTCGATAAACCACAAGTGTGGTGTCATCAGCATTTGAAACGGTTGCTGTTTGAAGGGAATCCTGCATTGTTTCAACCGTAGCAAATAAAAACATTCCGGTTGCCACACCCAGTAAAGTTAAAAAAGACCGTGTCTGGTTTCTTAAGGCCTGTTTGCAGGATAACGAGGCTAGATTCAAAAGGATAAAAAGTAGTTTCATTTACCAAGCAGAAGTTTGCCTTTTTCCAACTCAAGCAGTCGAGATGCTCGGGCTGCAGCTTTAGGGTCGTGGGTAACCATAACAATGGTTCTTTTTTGCACTTCGCTTAAGGAAACCAATAGATCGAGAATTTCGTCCGCCGAGTGCCGGTCTAAATCACCCGTTGGTTCATCAGCAACAATTAATGAAGGGTCTGTTACTAGAGCCCTAGCAATTGCAACCCGTTGTTCTTGACCTCCAGAAAGTTCCTTAGGTTTATGATTCATGCGATCAATCAGACCAACCTGTTCCATTACGGTCTCTACGCGATCCCGGCGCTCTCTTTTATTCATTGAGTGAATCAATAAGGGCAGTTCCACATTTTCATAAGCGCTTAGAACCGGAAGTAAATGGTAGAGCTGAAAAACATAGCCAACATTACGGGAACGCCATCTTGTAAGCTGATCGCGATTCATTTGGTCCAGGTGAGAATCTCCAATTCTAAGACTTCCAGAAGAGGGGGAATCCACCCCTGCAATGATATTTAGCAAGGTAGTTTTTCCACTGCCGGAGGGGCCCATTAAAGCAATAAACTCAGCAGGGAAAACTTCCATACTTAAACCTGCAAGCGGAGTAATGCATTGCTCGCCTTTGTGGTACTCTTTGGTTATCCCCAGAGCTTGAATGTAAGAATGTTTCATTGGTTTTTGGAAATCTTAATCCGGTCGCCAGATTTTAAGGAAGCTGGTGGGTTGAGAATGATAAGATCCCCTGCATTTAAGCCAGAACTAACAGATATATATTCATTGGTAATTTCCTTACCAAAACGAACTTCTCGCAATTCTGCACTTCTGCCATCTGCCCCAACTATCCAGATTTTTTCTATTAACTTATTACTTTCAGGCTTCAGTGTGAGAGGCACAAAAACACCGAGACCAATTGTAGGGTTTTTACTGTTTGAGTTGTCTGTGCTTAATAAAAATTTAGCTCGGCAGAGCATTTCGGGTCTTAGTCTGTTATCTGGGTTTAAAATCCGAACTTTTACCTGGAGCGTATTTCTTTGTAGGTCTGCTTCACCAGAGATTCGACTTAATATTCCCTCAAGTTTTAGCTCCGGTAAAATGGAGCAAAGGATTTCAACCCTTTGATTTAATGAGAGCTTGGAGGCGTCCGCAAGTGGAACATCAATTCGTGCCTGAATTTTGTCTGTCTCGAAAATAATCAAAGCAGTGGATGAATCAGGGGCATCCATTTGGCGCATCAATCTTTTGCCGGGATTTGCTAAAAGCCTTAAAACCACTCCGTTAATCGGTGAATGAATGAGGGTTCGGTTAAAGTCTAACTCTGCTTTATCCCGAAGAATCTTCCTGGATTCAGTTACGCTTCTTAATGAATTTAATTGGTTGGACAAAAGCTCGATTTGTCCCTCGGATTTTTCCACATTGGCAGCTGCACCTTGAGTAGAAAATTTGAGGCTGTCCGCTTTTTTTCTAGCTTTAAATAAATCGACCGCCGGCACTGCACCGATGGGTAAAGACTTTAGGCGATTAAAGTAATCAATTTGCTCTTCCTGAACTGATTTATGTTGGTTCAGTCTATTGTAAGCCTCTCTTACGGAAGATTTACTTACCTTAATTTCGCTTAAGAGTTCAGCTTCTTTGAAATTAGCCTCATCTAATTGTGCCTGAGCAAATTTAAGAGCTAAGCGAGCATCGTCATTTATAAGAGAGACTAACTTTTGGCCCTTTTTGACGGTATCACCCTCAAGAATAAATACCTCATCAACGATCCCGTCATACAAGGAAGGAACTCGCGTCGGATAAGGGTCAGGCTCGATCCACCCGCTGGCTTGGAACAGAACCGTTGCTTCCTTGGTAGCATTTACATTTCTACTGTGTGCTTCTTCAATGGGGTGAAGAACAGCTTTGGTTACTACGACAGTGTTTTCATTCCACAAGCCACAACCTGCTAAGGCAATTGGAGCAAGGCAGATTATAACTAAAATGTAAGCTTGGAATGACTTTTCGAAGGTCTTGTTTCGAAAACCACAATATTTAATAATTGAATAATTCATTGTTTGATAAATTGACTTAATCGAAAGTGATCCATTATTCGGATGCACTCTTTAAGAAAATTTAAATCAAACTTGAATTACCTGAGGTAGTGTATTGTGCCTTCGGGAATTTCGATAAGGTTGTGGTATAATATCACTAGAGGAAAAGTTATTCCTTCTGGAATTAGGTACGAAATATTGTTTTGGTTGAAAACACTGGAAATAAGCCGAAAAGTCGATGGTATTGGCAGAAATTGAGTAATAATCAAAATTATCAAGGCAAATGTGGTTACTGGGATCGGCATTGCTAGAATCATAACAATTTTCGCAAGCAGCGAAGGCACTTTCACAATCTACGCAAAAGCACTCTACAAATGGGAGTGTCAACAAGACTGCAATCCACATATAAACTAATTTCACTATTATAGTTTATTTGTGATCTTAAATTTGGTCAAGAAATTATGGACTTGTAGAAGCATAGACAGAACAACCAGAGTCGGGGAAACTGGCGGTTGTGACTTCTTACAACAAGCTTGCCACCTCGCTGATTTTAGTTCATTTTTATTCTTTTGTTTAAATCCCCGTCTATTCCATTATGTCCAACATAACCGAAACTATCCTCAAGGTTGAGAGCCGTGCGAAACATGGCACCAGTCTTTCCAAAAAATTAAGATCTCAAGGCCGTATTCCTGTCGTATTTTATGGCAAAGATATTCTCAAGCACTATTCTGTGGATGACAGTAAGTTTCGTGCTCTAATGAGATCCTCCGGTGGAACTCTCTCTCTTATAGAACTCCAAGAGGACTCGGGCGACAAAGAGCTTGCATTGTTAAAGGATATTCAAATTGATTCCGTAAAGGATAACATTTTGCATTTGGATTTTGTTCAAGTTACAAGAGGTCAGACTCTTGAAACGAAGATTCCTTTAGAACTAGTTGGTGAATCAATTGGGGTTAAAAGTATGGGCGGAATTCTGGAATTCCACCAAAGCGAAATCTTAGTCCGGTGCCGACCAAGTCAACTCCCCAAAGGTCTTGAGTTAGATATTAGCGGACTTGATTTAGGCGATAGTTTACAGATTAAAGATCTTCCTGTGATTGATGGGGTAGAATTTGTTGCGGACCCGGAAGGCAATGTCGTTACCTGTGTAAGTAGTGCCAGCGGTCGAGCGGGTGCGGAAGATGAAACCGATGAAGGAGCATCCGAGGAACCTTCCTCTGGAGCTGATGATTCAGTTACATCCGACTCAGGCTCTAATGCCGAAGGTTCCGAATAATCATGTTTCTTCTATTCGGTGAATTTAGTAATTCTTGGCCTAGGCAACCCTGGAGTTGATTACGAGCATTCGAGGCACAATGTAGGCCACTGGTTTGTTAATCACTTTGTAAAACTCCAAAAAGCTTCTTTTCATGCTAGTCCATCTTACCAAATCTGTAGTTTCCCTTTTGCTGAAGGTAAGCTAACTTTGGCCAAATCGGTGAATTACATGAACCAAAACGGACAAGGCATTAAAAAATTACTCAATACTTTTTTAGGCAAGAAAGATGAGTTTGTCATCGTTCATGATGAATTGGATCTGCCTATTGGGCGAGTCAAGTTATCCCATGGTAAGTCCGCTGCAGGACACAACGGAGTTACCAGTGTGCTTGAGCAATTAAATTTTTCTCCCCTTCGCCTTCGTATAGGGATTGGCGCAACTAGGCACCCCGACCTGTCATCTTCTGAATTTGTTCTTTCTCGCTTCTCCAATGAAGAGCAGCTATGCTTAAACTCTTTATCTTCCACTTTAATTCATTCGTTTAGGCTGCTCCTTACTCGCGGACTATCGTTTGCCCTCAATTTTACTAATTCGTATCCTTTAAACAAACCTACACTACTATGACATCCAGAAACTACTCAGCCACCATCGTTGTTGATCCAAGCGGAAGCGATGGATCGACCAGTGAAATGATACCAAAGCTTAGTGAAGTGATTGCCCAATCAGATGGGGAAGTAACTAAAGTTCAGGAGCTTGGTCAACATGACTTTGCTTATCCTTCCAGGAAAAAGATTTCTCGGGGCACATATCTTCAGTTTGAGCTTTCAGGGACTGCGGAAACCCCGCAAAAAATTAAGGAAAAACTGCGACTTGAGAAAAAGGTTGATCGTATCTTGATCGAGTGCAGTAGTTAGTATCTTTGATTCTTTATGGCTTCTCTTAATAAAGTCCTTTTAATTGGCAATCTTACCCGCGACCCAGAGGTAAAGATGCTGTCTTCTGGTAGGCCTGTTTGTAACTTCGGGCTTGCTCTTAATAGAAACTTCAAAGACTCCGAAGGAAACAAGCGTGAAGAAGTAACTTTTATCGAGGTTGAATGTTTTGGGCCCAGGGCCGAAGCAGTGGGGAGGTTTTTCACCAAAGGTAGGTCGATTTTTGTTGAAGGTCGACTCAAGCTTGATCAATGGGAATCTAAAGAAGGTGAAAAGCGTAGTGCTATCCGAGTTGTACTGGATAACTTCGAATTTGTAGATGCCGGGAAATCAGATTCGGGCTCGAGTATCCCTTCTAGAAGTGTTCAACCCGATCGACAAACGCAACCCCCTGCCTCCCCAAAACAAACTTTACCTCCGTCAGAACCTGACTTGGACGAAGACGTACCCTTTTAACCCTCCAAAAATTATAACAATGGCTCAAACAGAAATTTTACTTTTAGAAAAAGTCGACAACCTCGGAACTGAAGGTGATGTGGTTAAGGTTCGCCCCGGCTACGCTCGAAACTTTTTACTTCCTAAAGGTATTGCGGTTCCTCTTAATCAAGCTAACAAGAAACGCTTAGATTCCCTCAAGATTGCTCGTGCAGCAAGGGAGGCAGAAGAATTGCAAAACGCTCAAGATGTTGCTTCTAAAATTGAAGGTCTTTCTATTGCGATTGCTGTTAAAACAGGATCTGGAGGTAAACTGTTCGGTTCTGTTACTGCTTCTCAAATTATAGAGAAGGTCAGTGAGAAAGGGTTCTCACTTGATAAAAAGCACTTTAATAATTTTGCTCCCATAAAAAGTCTCGGCCAAACAATTGTTCCTTTGTCTCTGTCGAAGGAAGTCACTGCGGAATTGAAAGTCGAAGTCGTTTCGGAAAACCCCATCGAGGAAGAGGAATAATTTACCTTCAATCAGCGTAGAAGGAAGGAAACTAATGTCGACTGTTTCGTCCCTGTCTACAAACGCGAAGGATTATTCGGATTCATCTTCTGATAGAAAGGTGAGCAATCGTTCACTTGAAAAGATTGAAGGGCAGGCACTTCCTAGTAACCTTGATGCGGAACAAGGAATTTTAGCAGCTTGTATTGTTGACGCTTCAGGTGAAGTGATGAGCAATTGTATTGAGCAAGCAATCAGACCGGAAGATTTTTATTTTACCAAGCATCAAATGATTTTTGATGCCCTGCTCGATCTTCATCAGGAAACGATTGAACCTGATGAGATTGTCTTAGCGGAAAAACTCAAAAGTAATGGCAATTTAGAATTAGCTGGTGGGCAAGAGGGAATCACTAGTTTGGCTGGACGAATTGATACTACGGCTCATGCGTCTTTTTGGTTAGATATAGTGAAGCAAAAATCTTTGCTTCGAAAATGTATTTACATGGCTTTTGAAATGATTGACGGAGCAAACCGTCAACCTAGTAATGTAGAAGATTTCCTCGCAAATTTTGAACAAAGAGTTTGTTCATTGGGCGATGATCAAAACCTTCGTGCTTCTATTCCCTTCAGAGAACCTATTCAACACGCGATGGAACAAATCCAGCGCATGCTTTCTCGTGAGGAAACAGATGGTGTTTTTACCGGATACTCTGACTTAGACGGTTTAACTAATGGTTTCAAACCTGGAGAAATGATCGTTTTGGCTGCTCGCCCATCGGTCGGGAAGACCAGTCTTGCCATGAATATCGTGGAAAATATTGCTTTTAATGCGCAATACCAAGATCAGCCGAGGCATGCCCTTGTTTTTAGTTTGGAAATGAGTGCCACATCTCTTGCGATGAGATTGATTTGTGGAAGAGCTCGTGTGAATATGAATGATCTGCGAAAAGGTTTTGTCCCTCGCAGTCAGGCTGAAAACCTACATCAAACAAGCAAAGAATTTCAACAGGCTTCTCTCTGGGTTGATGATACTAGCGGGCTTAGCATTAACCAAATTAGGGCAAAGGCAAGAAGGTTAAAAATGCGTAATAAGCTAGATTTTATAGTGGTTGATTATCTCCAGTTGATCTCAACAGAATCGAGAGTTTTTTCTCGAGAGAACCAGATATCTGAAATATCTCGTGGACTCAAAGCAATGGCTAAGGAACTGGAGGTGCCTGTATTGGTTTTAAGTCAATTGAACCGTGACTCCGAAAAAGAACGCAGAGATCCAAGGCTCTCAGATTTACGCGAGTCAGGAGCTATCGAGCAGGATGCTGATGTAGTTATGCTTCTTGGTAAACAACGGAAGGGTGAGGATATTAGAGAAATGGACTATGATGGGGAGGCTGAATCAAGTGAGGAAGAAGATTTTGAACCTATTGTATTGATATTAGCAAAGCAAAGAAATGGTCCCACAGGAAAAATCAATCTTGCATTTAGGCGTAAATTCACTCGATTCGAAAGTATGCAACAAGACCACCGTTTGAATTAGATTGGATATGAGACTATTTACATCCCTATTATGCTTCTCGGTCTGCGTTGCTACCCTTATTGCCGATTCTTATTCGGGTGGGAAGACGATTTCGACTATAAAAATTGAAATTTCAGGTCCCCCCACCGTAGGGGAGTCATATGTAAAACAAAATTTGCAAGTTCAAGAAGGCGATCGTTATAAAACATCATCCATAGATAAATCGATTCGAAACCTCATGGAAACTGGTTCCATTAGAGATGTTAAGGTTTTTAAAGATCCTGTTTCTTCCAAAAACGATTCTGTCGCCCTCGTTTTCAAAGTAGTTACTAAGCCAAGGATTGAAGAAATTCGTTTTAATGGAAATGACGAGCTATCAGATAAACAACTTTTAAAATCGATTTCTGCAAAAGTTGGAGAATTATATGATGAGGCAAAAGTTAAATCGGACATATTAATTTTAGAGAGCCTCTACCTAGAAAAGGGTTTTTGGAACTCTGATGTTTCTTATCAAGTTCTCCGAGGTGTAGAAGAACCCGAAAAAAAGATACTAAGTTTTTTCATAGAAGAAAATGAATTACGAAAAATTCGCCGAATTCTTTTTTCGGGTAACATTGCATTTGATCATGGAGAACTGCTTGATGCTATGGAAACGGCCCCGTGGCGCTTTTGGAGGTTTTGGTCCAAAAGGTCAAAATATTTACCACGCGTTTTAGATGACGATATCGATAAAATATTACAGATCTATCGGAATGAGGGCTTTTTAGATGTTAAGATAAACCAATCAAAAATCATTATAACTCCATATGGCTCGAATAGAATTGATCTTCAAATCCCGATTAATGAAGGATCTAGGTCCTATTTCGGTACTCAAAATGTATTTGGACAAGCAATTATTGATAGCAATGATTTATTAAAGGATTCTTTAATCACTACTGGTAAGCCTTACTCCCCAACTTTATTGTCTAGAGAAAGGAGTCGCTTAATAAAAATATATGGAGATAGAGGTTATTTGGACACCAAAATCCGGATACAAAGAAAACCAAACCTCATCAAAAACCAAATAGATTTAGTATTCGAGATAACGGAAAATAATAAGTTTTCAGTAAATTCCATTGAAGTTAGAGGGAATGAGAAAACTAAAACGGTTGTTCTTATTCGGGAACTTGCATTGGCACCCGGTGAGACTTTTGATTTAACTCGGATGGAAACGAGCGAAGCTAGACTTAAAAATACCAAGCTTTTTGAAAGAGTTTCGATAAGCGACGAACCAATTGCATCTGGTGACCCGGAATTGAGAAACTCCCGTCGTAATATGATTGTAGATGTTGAGGAAGGGCGTACTGGTCATGTCTCATTTGGAGTGGGCTTTAGTACTCTGGAAAAAGCCATGATGTATGCCGAGTTCCGTCAGGGTAATTTTGATATTATGAAATGGAGGGCACCTCACCGCTTACAGGGTGACGGTCAAAAGTTCCGACTTCGTTTGAAACTTGGCTCCAGGAGCAACGAAGTCCGTTTAGCCCTTGAGGAACCATGGTTCCTTAACCGTCGAGTAGCTGCAGGCTTTGAAGTTTTTCGAGAAAAATCAGATTATCAAAGTTCATACTATGATGAACTGCGAGCAGGCTTTGAGGTCTATTTTCGTAAGAGATTATTCGAGTTGGTGGAGGGAAGGTTATTTTACAGTTTTGAGGATGTTTTAATTGAGGATATTGAAAACATTTCAAGAACTACCTGGATAAAGTCTGACCCTGCGTATAATTCTAGTAGAAATGAGATTCAACGTACAATTTCCAAAGTTGGGCTTACCTTAAGCCGAGATACTAGAGATGCCCTTCTTTTTCCAACCGAGGGCAGCTTAGTATCGATTCGCAAGGAGTTTGCCGGGGGTATTTTTGGGGGAGATGCAGACTATGGTCGCTTTGAATTACAAGGTGTTCAATTTTTTAAAACTTTTGATGCTATGGAACAAGTGTTGTCAGTGTCAGGAAGAACTGGAACCCTTGGAAAGTTTGATGGGGACGACGCAAATGTACCATTTTTTGAAAAGTTTTTCTTGGGAGGCCCTTACAATTTAAGAGGTTGGGACTATCGTGAAGCTGGGCCAAATGAAGAGGGGGAGCCAAT
>JAQXCL010000006.1 GCA_029251885.1 Opitutales bacterium
TGAACAAGGTATTGCCACAGATGTATTTAATATTGAACCGATCGAAAAAGGAACCGTGCCATCACCAAGCACATTCTTAGATCTTCGAGAAAACCTCGGCCGGGCACTGCACGAAGGCAAGTACTACCACGAAGTTTAACAGAGTTACTTGAAGCCAGACTCCCAGATTATCCGGTGTTTAAAGGCAGACTAATTCTAAAAGTCGTGCCTTGGGGCCCAGACTCAATTAATTCCAAATCGCCATCGTGAGCCCGCATAATTCGTTTGGAAATGGTAAGGCCGAGTCCAGTACCACCGGTTTTACCAGTAAGAAAAGATTCAAATATTCGTTCTCTTAAATTCTCGGGTATACCCGTTCCCTGATCCCGAAGATGAATATTTGCCCGGCCATCCCTTAGTTCAGTAGCGATAAAAAGTTCTCCCCCGTTTTGCATCACCTCAATTGCATTGAGCATTAGGTTTAATAGAACCTGTTGTATTTGTCCCTTATCCACAAATACCTCCTCTGTATTAGGGAGATTTCCCCACTGAAGAGAGACTTGGGACTGTTCCAACTTTAAACGGACTAAAACTGCTGCATCTTCCAAAATTTCCCGAACCCTGACATTTTTTCGAAAGGATTCCCGGCTTTTTCCAAATTCGAGAATACGCCCAGCAATTTGTTCCAGATGGTTCAACTTTTCACGAATGACCCAAAGGTCTTTTCCCTTATGTTCATCTTCCTGTTCCTCAAGTTTCAGGGAATCAAAAAGTAAACGAACCACCATCAAGGGATTGCGAATTTCATGAGCAATCTCTGCGGCTAAAGTGCCCAATGTGGTTAGGCGTTCGCTCTTGCGCATACTTTCCTCGGAATCAAAGACTCGACTGTATAGGCGGGCATTCTCGATCGCAATCGCCCCCAAATCGGCTAAGGCTCTGGCAATCATCTGTTCGTCATCATGAAACCGGTGCGGAGAATCGATGTAATGCACTAACAAGCCAATAGGAGCATCTTCAAAGATTACCGGGGTTACTAGCATCGAGGTAAGGTTTTCGGTACGGATTAAATCCATAAAGTGATGTTCTTCGGTGCGTAAAAGATCGCGCGTTTGTACCTGCCGATGTCCCCGTAGAGCAGTACCAAGTAAACTGTCTCCAGGCTTTAAGGATTCCTCATAATCCCTAAGGCCATTTTCGTCCTGTAAACATTGCAAATGTAAAAGGTCCTGCTTTTCATCGTAGAGAAAGAAAGCAGACAACCGACAACTTAAGAGGAGTAATCCTTCACGAGATATGGTGTGCAAAACCTCATCAAATTTACGAGTCCCGGAAATATCCTGGCTAAGTAATACCAGGCTTTGTAACTGATCTGCCTTTTTGCGTAACTGTTGAATCATCCACATATTCTCCAACACCCGGCTGGCTTCATTTGCGATAAGGACGAGTAGGCGCAGGTCTTCCTCATCAAAAGCTCCAACCTCGCAGGAATCTACATTGAGAGCACCCACGGTTCGTCCACCCTCGGTCAACGGAGCCGCCATTTCCGCTCTCACCCGTTCATCTAATTGAAAGTATTTCTCTTCCTGTTCGACATCCTGACACAAAAGAGGTTCGCCATGTGCGGCCACCCACCCTGTTATCCCCACACCTACAGGGAGCTCGAAACCACGGGTCTTCTCGGGCAATCCACGTTGTACCTCAATGAATAAAGTGTCAGAACTTGCATTAAGTAGGGAAATGGAAACAGAGTTTGCAGAAAATACCTGCATGACTTCATCCAAAATTTTCTCGAGCGCACGGACGGAATTCAGCTGTTTTCCTGACAGGGTACTAATTCGGTAAAGAGCATCAATTGCCCCACCCTCTTGCCGTTTACTAATAGTGTTTTCCTGCACGAATTTTAATTAGAATATTTGTTCAATTTATGCGAGGTAGGAAAGTTAAAGAAGTTCTCCTATATTCAACACCTTAAAGAGGCTGGACTCCACGAAAAGCTCCAACCGGGAGATCGGACAACAAACACTAACGCTTAGCCTGAAGGAAATGCTCCCAGGTTTTTTCAACCGGTTTTCCATAAAGAGAACTCACAAAAGGCCGACGGGCTGGCCGCTTCGGTTCTTTTAATAAGCGCATACCTGCTTCTCTCGGCAATCGATTGCTTTTTCGACTGTTACAACGGATACAAGAGGTAACCACATTTTCCCAACTTGTTCCTCCCCCACGGTCTCTGGGCAATACGTGATCCATATTTAACTCCTTGGGAGAAAAAGTTTTGCCACAATATTGGCAGCGAAAATCATCCCGTTCTAAAAGGTTTTGCCGATTGAACTTCATTTCCTGAAGCAGGATTCGGTCGTATCCTCGAAGTAGGAGAACACTGGGAACGATAACGGATTGATTCACCGTATGAATAATACGGGCACCTTTGACTGAATTTACATCCCGACAAAATTCGAACCATGAAGAAGAACTGAATACCCGAAAGCTTTCGTCCTCAGCAAAAATAACCTGGGCATGATCTAAAGATAGCAAGCTGAATGCCCGTTCTATACCAACGACATTAACCGGTTGCCAAAGGCGGTTTAGTACAAGGGTTTGATAACCTGTGTCCATCCGGCCTCAAATATAACGGGCGAGGGACTGGGTACGTCAAAGATTTTATTGCTCTTTTTATATCTGAGTTGCTTAACAATCGAGCAAACCATCAATAACTTCGACCTTCTTTATTTTCATAAAAGTTCAGAAATGCTTTATGAGCCACTCTGTAGCCACCATGTGTCGGATAATTTCCGGTGAAATACCAGTCTCCGGGATGGTCAGGTAAAGCTTCGTGTAAATTCTCAACACTTTGGTAAAGAATTTCCACCTTGGTTACCTCGTTCAATGCTTCAGGGGCAACCAATTCAGCAACTTTTTGCGAAATTTGATCGACGGTAAAATTCTCGTATACCCGTTTCACGTAATTGACCGGTTTGGACTGCGGAGTTTTAAGAGCTTCTTGGCATTGCTCAGCAACCTCTTTTAACAACCCTCGGTATCCATGGTCCTGTATTAAGGAAATTGCTGCCTGAAAAGCGATAAACTTTCCAAGTTCTGACATGTCTATTCCGTAACAGTCTGGAAAACGGATCTGCGGGGCGGTCGAAGCAATTACTAATTTGCGGGGTTTCGAACGCCCCAAAATCTTAAGAATGCTCTTCTTCAGGGTGGTTCCACGCACAATAGAATCGTCTATGCAGACCAATGCATCGTGCCCTTCACGAACCACGCCGTAAGTAATATCATAAACATGAGAGACCAATTGTGCCCGTCCAGATTCCTGGCTTATAAAAGTGCGAAGTTTTATATCCTTATTGGCAATTTTTTCTCCCTTTGGCCAATTATCCATGACCAAATCATCGATCAAAGAATCAGTAAGCTCTCCCGATTGCCTCGCATCAATCAAGCGTTGTTTGACCTCAGCCCGCCGAACCAAGCGTAATTGTTCCATAAATCCATAATACGCACTCTCTGCGGTATTGGGAACATAGCTAAATACACTTTTTGAAAAATCATTACCTACAGACTCAACGACTTGGGGAACAAGTAAGGCCCCAAGGGTTTTTCTTTCTGCGTATATATCTGGATCATTTCCTCTGGAAAAATAGATCCGTTCAAATGAGCATCCTGAACTCTTGGCAGGAGGATCACAAAATTTTTCACTTAGTAATGAACCATCCGGTCGAACAACCAGAATCCCACCCGGCTCGATTTCCGAAATTTCATCCATTCCTTTGTTAAAGACCGTCATGAGGGGGGCTCTTTCTGAAGCCACTGCAAATACCTCGTCGTCTTCAAAATAAAAACCCGGACGGATGCCATCGGGATCTCGCATAGCAAAGCAATCACCAGTGCCAAGAATTCCAGCCAAAGCATATCCACCGTCCCATTTTTGGGATGCTTTCTGAAAAACCTCTACGGGGTTGATTCTTTCTGAAATCCAGCGAGTATGATCCTCACCGACCACACCTTCTTCCGAAGCTTGCCTGGCCAATTCATCGACTGCTGAGTCCAGGTAGTATCCAGACTCCTCAAGAATTGCCTGGGTATCGGTATCAAATACTGGGTGTTGTCCGCGCTCGACCAATCGATGGTTCAATTCCTCGACATTGGTAAGGTTAAAATTTCCCGCGATCATCAGGTTCTTGCTCGGCCAATTACTCTTACGAAAATAAGGATGACAAGTGTTCGATCCGTATTCACCTGAAGTACCATAGCGCAAATGTCCAAGAAGCACCTCACCTCCATAATCAAAGTGCTGCTTGATCGTTTCGGGGAATTCATAAAACGCCCGACCCTTCTTTACCATTTTACCAAGGGCTTTGTGCTGAGCACCAAAGATTTTTGCGAGGGCTTTGGAACTTGTACTGCGTTCACGGAACATGAAGGACTCGCCCACCGGCATGTTTAATTTCATCGATCCAATCCCGGCTCCATCCTGTCCGCGATTGTGCTGTTTCTCCATCAATAGAAATAATTGATTAAACGCCCAGAGGGGACTTCCGTATTTCTCATTAAAATAAGAAAGTGACTTTTTCAGGCGGATCATGGCGATCCCACAATGGTGTCCAATTTCGTCACTCATTTTTTGAAAATAAAATGGTTGGGGCTAAGCAATTTCCATATGCTTAGGAATCGCGCGTTCCCATGCATTCTTCAAGCCGGAAACATCTGTATTGATTACGGAAGTTCCAGCAACCTCAACTTTCAACTGGGAGGAATCATCCGTTTTGCCCATTGTATGAGCGGGTACTCCGAGGTTATTGGCTGCCTGAATGACGGCATCACAATTGTCCGGCTTTACTGCGATAATCGCCCTGGCCTGGCTTTCACCAAATAAAAGAGCATCCAACCGACCAGACGTTCCAAGGTTGGGTAACGAAACAGAAGCTCCAAGTCCGTGGGTATCAAAAAGCATTTCCGCCAAGCAAACTAGCAATCCGCCCTCGGATAAATCATGTGCCGCACAGATTCTTCCTTCCTCAATTTGCCCGATCAATAAATTCTGCAAATTCATTTCCGCATCTAAATCGACTTTCGGGCAGGTTCCCTCCTTTTTGTTAAAGGCAGATTGTAAGTAATAACTCCCGCCCAGTTCATCGGGCAATCCTCCTAAGAGAATAAGTTCAAGTCCGCTATCTTTTACACCACTGCGAGTTACCCGGTCCGGATGATCAATCAATCCGACCATCGAAACAACCGGGGTTGGGTCGATAGCGCCCTCACCGTGTTCGTTGTACAAGCTAACATTTCCACCCACGACGGGAACATCAAAGTGGGCACAAGCATCAGCCAATCCTTTCACACATTCTTTAAGCATATGATAGGCTTCTGGCTTGTTGGGATTTCCAAAGTTTAAATTATCAGTCACTGCCAAAGCCCTAGCACCCGAGCAAGCTAGGTTACGCATGCACTCAACAAAGGCAATCTGAGCACCTGTGTAGGGGTCCAGGTAGCAGAATCGGTTATTACAATCATTGGCGATGGCTAAGTATTTATTAATTCCTGCAATGCTAAGTTTTACCACTCCGGCATCGCTGCCTGGTTCCACCGTGCATCCGGACATAACCATATGATCGTATTGTTTCCATATCCATCGCTTGGAAGCAATGGTTGGATGCGTAAGCAACCCAAGCAGGGCACCTTCAACCGCGTCCTGGCCGAGCTCGGGAATAGAATCCACTTTCCATTCCCGAGCCTTGACCAAATGAGCCGGCTCACTCGCTGGTTGATCATAGATTGGAGCCTCATCGGTTAAGGATTTAGCCGGGAGGTCCGCCACCACCACACCCTTTTGGCGAACAACCATCCGGTTTCCTTCCTTAACCTCTCCAATGTGGGCTGCATACAAGTCCCACTTCTCAAAAACTTCTTCGAGTTCGCGTTCACGTCCTTTAGCCACGATGACCAACATGCGCTCCTGGCTCTCAGATAGCATGATTTCGTAGGAATTCATTCCCGTTTCCCTTTGCGGAACCAGATCCAAATCAATTTCGATTCCAGAATCTCCACGTGATGCAGTCTCACAAGTTGAACAAGTTAAGCCTGCAGCACCCATATCCTGGATGCCCACTACAAGTCCTGGAATGGACATCATTTCCAAGCAAGCTTCGAGAAGAAGTTTTTCCATAAAGGGATCCCCCTTTTGCACGGCTGGACGATCCTCAGCACTTTCTTCGGTCAATTCCCGGGAGGCAAAACTTGCCCCGCCCAAACCATCACGCCCGGTTCCTGGACCCACATAATAAACAGGATTACCCACTCCAGTAGCCGCCCCCTTTTGAATTTCTTCATGCCGTAGAATCCCGGCACACAAGGCATTGACCAAGGGGTTTCCCTCGTAACAATCATCAAAATAAACATCTCCGCCCATATTGGGAATACCCAGGCAATTTCCATAGTGGGAAATTCCACTTACCACTCCCCTGAACAAACGCTTTACCTGGCTGGATTCTAATGAACCGAATCGTAAGGAATTCGTCAATAGGACTGGGCGGGCACCCATGGTAAAAATGTCACGCACGATTCCACCCACACCAGTGGCAGCACCCTCAAAAGGTTCGATAGCACTAGGATGATTATGCGATTCAATCTTAAAGGCAACGCCCCACCCTTCACCGACATCAATTACCCCGGCATTTTCATCTCCCGCTTTGACGAGCACCTGCCCAATCGCGTTTTTATCCTTTTTTTCAGTGGGAAATAATTTGAGTAACTTGCGCGTATTTTTGTAGGCACAATGCTCGGACCACATAACCGAAAAAATTCCCAGTTCTGTAAGGTTGGGCGTGCGACCAAGTATCCCAAGTATACGTTCGTACTCTTCGGGTAGGAGACCGTGTTGAGCGACCAACTCGGGGGTGATCTCAACATTTAAGCAAGGATCTGGATTCGGAGGAAGGGGCGCGGCTGTGGTTTCCATGATTCAGGCGGAAAGTTTGACGGAGGATGATTGAAGGAGTGGTTGCAGAAAAGCACGTAGGACAGGCAGTCCATCAAGGCAAGGATGGTGACTTTCCACTGCCCGTTCTGGGTGAGGCATCATGCCATAAACATTGCCAGTTGGGTTTCGTATACCGGCAATGTCGTTAATGGAACCATTGGGATTGGGTGAATAGCGTAAGAGAACCTGATTATTGGCTTCCAAATCAGCAAGCACCTCTGTATCCGCCCGATAATTCCCTTCACCATGGGCAATAGGTAAAGTTAATTGAGCAGCTAAAGCTTCGGTATTAAAGCGTTCATTAGAATCTTCGACCTTGAGCGATTGATTCAGGCAACGAAACTCCATGCAATCATTTCGAACCAAGGCACCTGGCAATAATCCAGATTCGCAAAGAATTTGAAAACCATTACAGATGCCCAACACCTGTCCTCCCTGATCCGCAAACCTCTGAAGGTCGGACATGATCGGAGAAAACCGAGCAATCGCTCCGCAGCGCAAATAATCCCCAAAGGAAAAACCACCTGGGACAATGACTGCCTCCACCCCCTCGGGTAAGGGATCCTTGTGCCAGACGCGACCAGCGGGCAGTCCGATAACATTTTGAACCGAGTGTTCGGCATCCCAATCGCAATTGGACCCCGGAAATTGAATAATAGCAACCTTCACGATATTTTTTCCTCCTTGGATGATTCTTCCTCAAAAATTTCTTCGACCACGGGATTGGTAAGCAGTCCAATTCCCTCGATCTCCACCGTAACCTCGTCCCCAGGAACAAGAAATCTCCGAGGGTCACGAGCTTCCCCCACTCCACTGGGAGTACCTGTTAGAATAAGAGTACCTGGGAGCAATGTAGTACTTCCGCTAAGAAAGGAAATTAAGGTGGGCACATTAAAGATCATATCTGAGGTGGAAGCTTCCTGCATCTTTTCCTCGTTTACATATGTACGCAAAGCAAGGTTGGACGGATCGGGCAATTCATCAATCGTGACCAAGCATGGACCGACCGGACAGAAGGTATCAAAACTCTTACCACGGCAAAACTGGCCACCCCCTTTTTCCTTTTGCCAATCCCGGGCACTCACATCATTAGCACAGACAAATCCAAGCACGTAGGACATTGCTTCCTCCGGCGATACATTCTTGCAAGGGCGTCCAATAACCACACCAAGCTCTCCCTCATAGTCGACTTTATCACTTCGCAGAAAGCGGGGAATGACAATGGGGTCTCCCGGGTTTTGCACCGTGGTGGGGGCCTTCATGAAAATCATCGGATGCTTGGGTAGTTCCGCCCCTGTCTCTTCTGCATGTGCTCGGTAGTTATGCCCCACTCCGTAAATGCAACGAAAGTCGATCGGGGTTAACAGTTGAAAAGGAGTAATCGCCTGATTGGTACTCTCAAACCCTCCATCTGGTTTTTGAACGATTAAAAAGGTTCTTCCCTCCTCATCGAATCGACCGAAGCCCATATTGCCGGCTTTGTCGAGATGGCGGAAAATTTTCACTCGGTGGTAATTTCGTAACGATAATCCTCGATTACCGGATTGCTGAGCAATCCATCGCATAAACGATCGATCTCATCGCGTATTTCCGGAGTATCGGAACCCTCCATCTGAAAGGTCACGGTCTTACCAACACGCACTCCCTCTATGGAATGATGGCCCAAGCTTTTAATCGCTTGCTCAACTGCCGCGCCCTGAGGATCCAAAACTGTAGTCTTGGGGGAAACAAATACTGTAACCTTCACGCCCTATCTTAAACACAGAGAATAGGACCTTCTTACAATCCTTATTTGCGCACGTTAGAAAATTAATTCACATTTTCTGACTTTTTAGCAAGCGGATGAAAATTGGCATGCTCATCCTGCAAGCGCTGAGATTCAACATGTGTATAGATTTGAGTTGTGCCAATATCTGCATGCCCGAGCATTTCCTGGACTGCCCGGACATCTGCACCCCCCATGAGTAAATGTGTGGCAAAGGAATGACGTAATCCATGTGGAGTAAGGTTTTTTTCAATTCCTGCACGACGGGCATAATCCTTGACGAGTACCCAAATCATTTTTCGTGAAATGGGGGTTCCACGCTTGCTGAGAAATAATTCACCTCCGGATTTTTCCTTTGCCAAATGTGGTCGTCCTCCGTGTAAATAATTTCGTATAGCCGAGACCGCCTGTCCACCAACAGGCACGATTCGTTCTTTTGCCCCCTTGCCAAAGATTCGGGCGAAGCCATCGTCCAAATCGATCGCATTTACAAGAACAGAAGAAACCTCGGAAACTCGCAAACCGCTCCCGTACATCAATTCGAAAATCGCACGATCTCTCTTTCCCTGTACGGTATTTAGGTCAGGGGCGTTAAGAAATTTTTCCATTTCTTCGATGCTCAAGGCATGGGGAAGAAAACGTCCCTTCTTGGGATTGCTCAACAGTTCAGTGAAATCACTTTCCAAATTTCCTTCGCTGACCAAGTAGCGGGCGAGCATACGCAAAGCGGATAACTTTCGAGCAAGGCTGGCGACTGCGTATCCACCTAGGGTTAGGGAGGATATCCAGGTAGATACCTGATCCAAAGAAACCGCCTGCCAATTCCCTGCCCCTTTTTCTTTTAAAAAGATTGCACACTGAATGAGGTCGGATTCATAAGACTCAATCGTATTTTTTGAAAGACCGCGCTCCAACTGTACCCAGGCGAGAAAGTTACTAATTTCCGACTCATATCCAGAGGGTGGTTCCAGGGGGGAATCTCCCCGCTTTCTGCCCTGTACCTCAGATTTTGCCCCCACTAAAAAATTATTCTTCGGGAGGGGTAACCGGAGACAACTGACCGGCAAAGAGTTTACGATAGATCCGATTGATCGGAGTCTTCATTCGACTGACCATAAATTGCTCCTGCCTAAGTGCACCGTAACCATATCGATAACTTGCGGCCAGTCGGGGGTAGGTAAAAAGGTCAACGCTTTCCAGCATGCCCTTGAGGCGTTTGAGATAAAGCATACCCACCTCAATATTGGTCTCCCATTGAAATGCAGTTCGGTAATGCAATTTGGTAACATCTGACCATGCCGGCTCGGTCAATTGCATCAATCCCTTAGCGATAGAGCTTTCAGCATTCGCATTGAGGCTACTCTCAGCATGGCAAATTGCATAGACAAAACCAGGGTCCAATCCAAGTTCGGGGGCTTCCTTTTGAATCTTCTCCCAGACTACTTTTTCATCGATAAAATTGGCATCAGGGTCGAAATATTTGCAACCGCCAAGCAAGCACAATGAAAATGCCAAAAGAAAACTAATACTCCGCTTACCGACCACCCATTTCATAGACTCTAAACAAGCACCTGAGAACCAAGTGGGCAAGGAAGATTCCCATGCTTACTTGAACATGAGCAATAAAAAACCAAGGAAGAAAAGCATGCAGAATAAAGCGGTCCATCCAACTGGGTGTACACCCAGAGCGGATCGCTTTCCCAAAAGATCCCTGCCTTTTGATCCATTTTCTTCGATCAGACCGATTTTTACAAAAGGTTGGTAGAGGGTTTGCATCGCGTGTACATGTCCGCGTTTAAGAAATGAACATACACTACCCGTAATCCCCTCGATAAAAAAAGTATGAGCCCGTTTGTTCAATCCATTCCAAAAACCCTCGCCAAAGGAAAGAAACCCACGACCTGCTTTTCGATAGATCCAATCGGCATCCAAATTGACGGAGGGTAATTCCGGCGGGTATTTACCCCACAAATTCAACAAGGTAAATGCAAGGGCAGAAAAGAGAAGAATTTCTATCTGGGTAATTACATGGGTGGCATCATAAGGATGATAGCCAGCCGCTCCATTGGGTAACAAATCATAAAGCCATTGGGGGTTGCATCCCAAAAAGATGCAAAGAAAGGAGGAGATTCCCATCGCAATTAGCATATTCGTTGGGGCTTCTTTAGGGCGGAGTCCAGAATCATGAGCAAAGAAGGCAAAAAAGGGAATTTTGATACCCGCATGATGAAAAACTCCTGCAGATGCAAAGAGGAGACACATCCAGATCAAAAGGTGCCCATCACGAGCAGCTTCGGTAATAATGATCGATTTACTGACAAAGCCGCTAAACAACGGAAAGGCGGAAATTGATGCTGCACCAACTATACAGAACCCAGTTGTCCAGGGCATCGTTTTGTAAAGGCCTCCAAGGTGCGACCCACGAATTTCGCCGGTTCGAAATAGGACTGCACCCATACTCATGAATAATAAGCCTTTATAAATCACATGGGTGAAAGCATGGGCAATTGCTCCATCAATAGCCAGATCGGTACCAATACCGATCCCAACAACCATGAACCCAATCTGATTGATTTTACTGTAGCACAACACCCGTCGAAGATCGTTCTCAATCACGGCATAAAAGATAGGAAACATGGCCATGACTCCGCCAATGGTGATCAATACTTCGGCTCCGGGAAATAGCCGGGCAAGCATACAAACCGCACATTTAGTAGTAAAAGCACAGAGCCAGACCGGACCAGTATGCGTGGCCTCCGCATATCCATCCTTCAACCAAACGTGCAAACCGGGAAATGCCGCCTTAATGCCAATGGCTAAAAGAATAAGTAAGGCACCAGTATCTCCTGCCTCCAAAGCATTCGTTAAGGGAGCAAGGCTAAGAGCCTCCGGGCCCTCACCGTGGTACCGTACAAGGATTCCCGCTAAGAGTAAGAGTCCGGAAGATACATGAAAGAATAAATAGCGGAAACCAGCTTCTTCTGCCTGCTTGGTTCGCTTTCCCCAGATTTGAAAGACCGAGGTTATGGCTAATCCCTCCCACCATAAAAACAGGGAGAGCATATCTCCTGCAAAAGCTACGCCCACCGCAGTTGCGGCATAGAGTAAAGACATCGAAACCTGCCACGGATCCCGCAAATGAAAGGAGTAAATCCCAGCAATCAAGGCGGCAATATGAAAGAGATACCCAAAGAGTTTAGCCTGTTGATCGACCACCACCCCGAGAATTTCATAACCAAACAAATGAAGGGTGGACGCAGCTCCGACCTCCAAAGTTGCAACATACGCAAGTCCAAACAATGGTGCGAGGACTAAGGCAAAGGAGGCATAACGTCCGCGAAGAACAGCCGCTGCCAATCCTCCAATCAATAAGGCGGTGGCAGGATGTGTGCCGATTTCAAGGGTGGATGCGAGTGTCATCATCTTACTTATCCCAGTAGTCTTCCTCCCGCATTAATAATTTCTTACCCTTCCAATCCCGCATAAGTTTGGAGACATAAACCAATCCTACACAGGCCAGGAAACCGTATAAACCATAGAAGGCAGGAAGCGTCTCGATTGAGTGGATTCCGACCTCTTCCGAGAAAGCGGCATGCTTATGCCAACCCAAGCTAAAAACCACATCGATAAGAATGACCGATCCGCATAATCCATAAAACCAGCGAATGATTTTGCGTACATTTTCCGGTTGGTCCAACCAACGGGGATCTTCCTTGGGCTTACTGGTTTTAGAATTAGCACTCATCAATTGAAATCATTAATTGCCTCAAGGTTGCAGACCGACCATTTGCAAAAGGGTATCGGACCAGAAAAAGAGCAGGAAACAACCAAGAGCAGTTAGAAGCAAAGGAACCACACAAGGCCATGGCGCTTCCTTTAGAGCTGAATCTTTTTCCGTTTCTGGTGTTCGAAAAAAAGCAGTTACCGCAACTGGAAGCAGATAAAAAACATTAAGGAGTGAACTGATTAACAAAACAATAACCACCCACATGGCATCACGGTCGAGTGCTCCAAGAGCAAGATACCATTTACTGATAAAGCCACCAAGGGGAGGTAGACCGATCACACTGAGTGAACCAATCATAAACGCACCCATAGTCAGGGGCATTTTGCGGCCGATACCACGTAATTCACTGACATATTTTTTGCCGGAGGCCACAAAGATTGCACCCGCGCAAAAGAACAAGGTAATTTTCCCACAAGCATGCATGGCAATGTGCAAGACTGCCCCACCCTGTCCACGGTCTGTGGCTATGGCTGCCCCAAGTACAATGTATCCGAGTTGTCCTATAGTGGAAAATGCCAATCGGCGCTTTAAATTGTCTTGAGATAAAGCAATCAGGGAGGAAATAATGATGGTGGCAGAAGCAATAACCATGGCCCATTCTTCCCCGCCCATCCTGGCAAGAACTTCGGGACCAAAAACATCTGCATATACACGGTACACACAAAAGACACCGACCTTGACCACGGCGACGGCATGGAGCAAAGCAGAGACCGGAGTTGGTGCAACCATTGCACCAGGTAACCAGGAATGTGCTGGCATTAACCCGGCTTTGGCGAAACCAAATGTGAAAAGAAAGAGAAGAACGATCTGGGTGGTTTCCCCAAAGTGGCCAACTTTGCCAACATCAGCCATAAAATCCATGGTCATGTTCCCCCCATCCAACCAAACATAGCACCAACTTAGGGCAGGAAGAAGAAGGCAAAGAGAGGTAAAAAGAAGATATCCTAGGTAAGTTCGTCCACCTGTCCGTGCCTGCTTATCCTGCATATGGGTAACCAAGGGAAAGGTCGATACCGAGAGCATTTCGTAAAAGAAATAAATGGTCAAAAGGTTGGCCGAAAAAGCAACCCCCATGGTGGCAGATAAAGAGAGGGCAAAGAACGAATAAAATCGGGTTTGGGCATGTTCATGCAAACCTCGCATATAGCCCACAGCATAAAGGGTTGTAGCAATCCAAAGTACAGAAGCAACACAGGCAAAGAGTAGACCAGGACCATCGACCCGTAAAAGCATGGGAACCTGGGAAAAGATCTGCCAGATATGAAACTCCACGACCGCTCCGCTCAAAATAATCGGCACGAGGGAAAGGACGACTGCTGCCTGGACAGATGCCGCGATGAAGGTAAACATTTCCCGTAAATTAGCTCGTTTTTCTCCCGCCCAAATAATACCGATCATACCAGCCCATGGGGCAAGCAATGCAATGAGCGGACGAATATCTTCGACTATTACGGGGTCGTTCATTCGTACTTCACTCCGGTTGGAAGATTAAAGGGTTGAAGGAAAACTTCGATTTGATCGACCACTTCCTGATTGTACACGCCCACAAGCAAAACAACGGATGCCGCAAGTAAAAGGGGAATCAACATACTCAGGGGGGCCTCATCAAAACGGGTTTGCTGCTTGGTTAATCCGAGGTCGCCATGGCCCTTGCCTAGGTTTTTCCCGCTCTCGTCTACCGCGAGGTGTATACGTTCAATCAATCGAAAAAAGAGGACAACCATGACCATGGTGGAAAACATAAGGGTAATCATATATTCCCAACGTTCAGAAACCATTCCCCCGGTAATTAAATACCACTTACTGAAAAAGCCACAGGTTGGAGGTAGTCCGATAATGGAAAATCCACCGATAAAGAAACCGATCATTGTCAAAGGCATCTTGGAAAATAATCCACGAAGCCCATTAAAGTGTGTTGTCTTGCACTTTTCCAATATGATTCCCGCCCCCAAGAAGAGACAAAGAGTCATGCAGGCATCACTAATGATATGAAAGACCGAACCAATCAGTCCGTAATAATTATAGATCCATACACCGCCGACCATGTATCCGACCTCAGCTACAATCAAGTAGGCAAGCATGCGCTTGATCTCGCGCTGGGCAAGTGCCATGACTGCCGCACAGACGATGGCCACCACGACTAACCAGGGAAGAAACTCCGTCCACCAGGTTGATTCAAAAGAAAATTCCACCCCGAAAACGGTAAGCACCATGCGGATCATCACGTAGATCATTACCTTGGTAACTAGGGGGGCAAGCAGGCAGGATGTAGTCGTGGGTGCATGGCAATAGGCATTGGGTAACCACGCATGAAATGGAAAAAACGCCATCTTAATAAGAATGCCCAGCAGGACCAAAACAAAGGCGACCTGCATTGCCGGAGAATCGAACAAGCCATGAGCCTCAATGACTTCGCGTATACCCACCATATTAAGGGTACCAGTTTTCAGGTAAAGGTATCCGACTCCTAGAAGATAGAATGATGCACCGATCGTTCCCAGAATGATATAATTAAAAGTGGCTGCCGCTGCCCGGTTTGTACCTAGGGCAATAAGTCCGTAACCTGTTAAGGCTGCAACCTCAATTAGGACATAAAGATTAAAGGCATCTCCGGTAAGAGCAATTCCAGCAAGTCCAGAAATCTGCAAAAGAAAAAGTCCGTAGTACATCGGTTCTTTGCCAGGTGTCTCACGTTGTACAGGGACTTTTGAATAGAGAGCCACAATCAAGCCAACACCGGTTACCACTAAGGCGATCAAAGCACCAAGTAAATCGGCCCGAAATTCAATCCCGACCCCTCTGGGGAACAAATCGAGTGACCAACCGCCAAGAATGTATGAAATTTCGTGAATCGGAGATTCAATGGCTTGAAATAAGGTATCTACTGATACCCAAACCGTTGCCACCATCGAAAGTACGGATACCGGGTAACAAATCTTCTTGGATATTGCCCCCCCCAAGGCACAGGCAACTGCTCCAAAAAGCGGGAATAAAACAATCCAAACAATAGAATCACTCATCAGGATTTATCCTCCTTTGGCTTTCTTGCTGGCCGTCTTCTCTTAACAGGTTTGGACATACCGTTTTCCTCATTCGAGGATTTTGCCTGTTCTTTAGCAGGACCATTCGTTTTTGCCCTGCTTTTCGATGCCTGTCGACGGCGGGTCGTAGGCTTATCAGAATTTTTTTTCTCTGACATTGGGCCTCGTTTGGACTGCCCTGCAGTTACTCCTTTGTTGGCCGAGGCACGTCTTCTGGGTCTACGTTTGTTCGAACCTCCTACTCTGCGAGAATCTTCCCGCTCAAGTTTTTCCAATAATTCATCCTCCTCGACGGTACCGTATCCGCGATAAATTCGTAAACATACGGAAAGTGCAAGACCGAGTGTGGCCACCCCCACCACAATTGCGGTGAGCATTAATACATGGGGTAACGGATTGGTATAGTTCGGCACTGCGGAAGCTTCCAACACCTTAGGACCGTGAGAAAGCAACTCCGTATGGTTTGAATCGAGCTGAATATGCGAACCGTGTGGATCATGCTCCGGTAAATAGATCGGTATGGTTGCTCCTTCCTTTACCCCAATTGAAACATAAAACAAAATAATTGCAGTTTGGAAAATCGACATCCCAATCAATTTTTTGATCAAATTATTCTTGGCGATCATCGCCCATAATCCAATCAATAATAGAACAACATAGATAAAATAATTTAACCGCTCGACCAGCAATTGATTGAATATGGAAACGTCTTCGAACATCAAAATCTATTTATTAAGTTCAAAGACCATCCCGCATCCGTCCATCGGTCGACAGACTTGCATAGAGGGCAAACATAATAGCAGTTACCGTAAACCCTACCCCGATTTCGACACCAAGCATGGCATGATAGCGAGCCATTTCCGGACTAACTGGAAAGATCTTGGCTAAATGGGCGTAGTCCAAAAATTCTCCCCCAAGAAACAGGGATAACAGACCAATGCCTGCATAAATTACAATTCCAAGAGCAGCTACTGTAAAACAACGTTCGATTGGGAATCGGGCAAGTGCGGTTTTTAAATCCCATGACAGGGCAATAAGAATAAAACTCGCTCCCATTGCAACTCCACCTTGAAAGCCGCCACCCGGACTGACATGCCCGTGGGCTAAGACATAGAAGGCGAAAATTTGGATAACTGGTACGATCAAACGAACGGTATTGGTAACAATCAAATCGGGCTCAAAATCAACTACAAATTCACGATCCCGTGTTCTACTTTTGGGACCACCACGCAGAATTGAAAAAACGGCCAAGCCCGCAATGAAAACAACCACAGTTTCAAACATGGTGTCAAAGCCCCGGTAATCAGCCAATACCGCAGTGACCATGTTAGGAACTTCTGTATCCACGCCAGTATTAGCAATAAAATGGGAAGCTACCGGAGAGGAAGATGCGGGAGATTTTGGATCACCCCAGGCAGGAAAATCTTGAACAGCCCAGGCGAGTAGCAATCCGATACAAAGGACAAGAATGAAAGCAGTCTTCTTCATATTAATCCTTCGCTTTGCGTTTAAGATTAAACACCGTCGCAATCAAGACCACTGTACTTACACCTGCACCAACGGTTGCCTCGGTAAAGGCGACATCAACCGCTCCCATTTCTGCCCATAGCAAACACATTAAGAAACTGTAAATAGCAAAAACGACGGCAGCTACAACCAAGTCGCGAACCCATAAACTAAGAACAGCAACCACTACGAGTAGGCAAAGAATCAATGTATTGAATAATTCGAGGCCCATTTCTTATTTACTTTTGGATTTAGCCCTGCGCATTCTCATTTTTTTTAAATCCTCTTCGCCGAGGGGCATTTCATCATCCTCAAAAGCTGCACGCATCAATGCATGCGAGCTAGTTGGTGTGGTAATGAATATAAAAAGAACAATACCCAGTATCTTTAAAAGTAATAACCAACTGTTCGCGGAAAAATCTTCCATCATTACCAAGCCAAAACCAGTCAACATCAGCATGGTGGATAAAGTATCCCCTTTTCCAGCTGCATGCATACGGGTGTAAAAATCAGGAAAGCGTACTACCCCGACTGCGGTACCAAGAAAAAAGATAAGTCCGACAATTCCCATACTCACACCAATCGCATGCACAAGAAACCAACCCGGACTGTTTACCGGTTCTGTAAGCACTGCAGATGCGAGTGCATCGATCATGCCTTTGCCCTCCTTCTTGGTTTGGCTTTAGTTTTTTCCATCTCCTGCAAAGGAACGGTTCGATTAAAATAGCGAGATACCACAATTGCCCCCACAAAATTGAGTAAGGCATAAGCGATTGCAAAATCGACAAACATATCCACCCGGTCAAATAAAGTACCAATGATCACAAGAATAACTGCGGTTTTTGTCCCAATTACATTAGCACACAAAATACGGTCAAATCCGGTTGGCCCCACAATAATTCGGTAAAGAACAGGAATCATCAGGACGAGCAGGGATGCTCCCATTATAATGGCAAACCATTCCTTCATCGTTTTCTTTTCATTCTTTTTAGCACATCGGGTTCGAAAACCTCTGCTACTTTGCGTTCAATCGCACCTTCTAAAAGATCATCCTCGAGGAATTGGCTCATTGTATGAACATGAAACACATCGCCTCGGATCAACATAGTAATCGTTCCTGGAGTCAAAGTAATAGAATTGGCAAAAACAAATTTCGCAAAATCTGTTTTTAAATAAGTCTTTATAGTAACAATACGCGGAGCCACTTCCTCATAGCCGTTACGGCTCATAGCCAATTTAAAAACATGCAGGTTGGCTTTGATTATTTCTACAATTAACCAAGGGATGTATTGTAAAAATCCACCTGTTTCTCGCACCCGTTCTTCCCAGGTTTTTGAACGGTCATGAAAAAGAAAGTCCTGAGAAATCCAAGTAATGAATAAACTGCTAATAACTCCGAGTCCCAAATGAAACGCATCAAACTTCCCGGAAAATACTATCCAGTTTGCAAGGAGTAGAAAAAAGATGACAATGGGGTACACGAAAAATTTGTTAATTAGTTCAAACCTATCTAAAAAAAGATATTTTGAAACAGGGGCAACATAGATCGAAATTTTATGAATCGATATTTAACTACATCGTAAAAAAATGAAAATAATCAATGCCTTCTCTACTTGATTCTGTTTTAAGTACAATTAGATTGATTTGAATGATTATTCTCATCTCACCGGCTAAAACCTTGGATTTCGATAATCCTTCTGCAACCGAAATCTGCACGAAACCAGACTTTCTTAAATTTTCAAATGCTTTGATGGGCGGACTTTCCAAATTATCAACCGAAGAAATTAGTTCTTTGATGGGATTAAGCTCAAAACTTTCTCAGCTCAATTATGAAAGATTTCAGAGTTGGACCAAAGAGCATCAGCTGGAAAACTCGAAGCAAGCCCTCCTGGCTTTCAAAGGAGATGTTTATGAAGGATTAAAGGCATGGGACTTTGATAAAAAAGATTTTGAGTATGCCCAGTCTAACTTACGAATACTTTCAGGACTTTATGGCCTCCTCAAACCACTCGACCTTATACAACCCTATCGGCTCGAAATGGGCACGGTCTACGCCAACCCTGCGGGCAGAGATCTTTACGCTTTTTGGGGCGATCGTTTAGCCGATAGCATTCGTAAAGACCTCCATCAGTCTGGAAGTAATGCGGTGATTAATCTGGCGTCCCTGGAATATTCAAAGGCTGCTCAATTAAACAAGGTAGATACTCAAATCATTTCTCCCATCTTCAAAGATGAGAAAAATGGAAAGTTTAAAATAATTAGTTTCTATGCGAAAAGGGCCCGCGGTCTTATGGCTAACTATTTAATTTCAAATCAAATAGAAAAGCCCGAAGGTCTGATAAGATTTTCGGCAAACGGGTATGTTTACTCCGAAAATGAATCCACTCTGGAATCTCCCGTTTATACTAGATCAGAAAAGCAGCGGGCTGCTGCATAGATCAGTTTTTAGTTTTCTTTTCGTTTGTAGTCGTCGCATTTTTTAATCGAGAAATAACCGATTTCCTTTGCATATCTCTGTAGTAGGAAACATTGCCTCGCCGTTTACTAAGCCCTTTACCAGACTTTCCTCCCCTACTTCCCATTTGGGCAGCTGCCTGGTTAAGTGGTTCTTTAGGTTGGTCTCCCATTCTTAGCGATCCATACGGTTGAAGATTTCCAACATTCGGTTTAATCGATCGTTTGATTCTTCCATCATAGCAAGGATACGGCTTGCTCGTTCCTGATTGGTTTCATTTTCAATCACTGGAATAAACAAACCTCGTGTATCTCTAATTTCAGGGGCGTTTCGATTATTGATATCCATGATTCCTGCTTGATTTTGCCAATTTTCAATATTTACACCCATGCGTTCCTTGTTTTGCACAAACGCTTGTGCAAAACAAGAGTAAAAATAAAAAAGTTATTCACGATTTTTTTTTATTTTTTTAATAAAATTTAATCAGAAGACGATTTTTCAACTCATCTAATCCATCTTCTAATATTGCGGAAATTGGCAAAATATCGATTTTGGGAAAATGTTTCTTAAAAAGGGTTAGATTGTTTTGAGCCTCTTCCTCATCAATCTTATTTCCCACAACCAAAAATTTCTTTTCTAAAAGACGGGGATCGTACTCACCGAGTTCTTTTTGCAAATGAGCAAAGTCATCAATGGGAGAGCGACCATCCGTAGCTGCTAAGTCGAGGAGGAAAAGAATCAAATGACATCTTTCGACATGCCTTAAAAAACGGTGGCCAAGACCACGATTTTCAGCCGCACCTTCAATCAGTCCAGGAACATCGGCCATGGTAATTGTTTTAAATTCCTCAGCATAATCAATTACCCCAACTGTTGGCACAAGGGTGGTAAAAGGATACGCATCCACTTTGGGAGAGGCATTTGACATTATGTTGAGCAGTGTGGACTTCCCTGCATTGGGAAAACCTACCAAACCGACATCAGCAATGGTTTTGAGTGTAAAAACAAACTCACCCTCCATACCCGGTTTACCCTCTGTAAACTGACGTGGTGTCTGATTAACGGATGATTTAAAAGTCGCATTTCCCCGCCCTCCTTTTCCACCTTCGAGAAGGAGGATTTCCTGCTCATGGTTCATTAATTCACAAATTATCTCACTCGTTTCCAGATCGCGCACTTCGGTGCCCAGAGGAACTTTCAGGATACAGGGTACTCCTCCCCTACCATTTTGATCGCTCCCACGACCGGGTTCTCCATTTTTTGCCTTCCATTGCTTTTTGAAATGAAAGGTTCTTAAATCTGAAACATTTTCATCAGCTTGCAATATCACTTCTCCACCTTTGCCCCCGTTGCCTCCGTTCGGACCACCCTTGGGGATATATTTCTGCCTCAAGAAGGACATGCAACCATCCCCTCCATTACCGGCTTTTAGAATAACTTTAGTTTCGTCGAAGAACATATATTTATGGGTAGAGGAAAAGGGAAAGCTTTAACCTTTAACCAAAGCTTCTGAAATAGACAATCGTACAAAAACAAGAAAGCCCGCAAATAAATGCGGGCTTTCTAAATTTATATTCCCTACAATGATAGGGATTTCGTACGCTATGAATTAGTACCTGTAATGTTCAGGTTTGTAGGGACCTTCAACTGGAACACCAATGTAATCTGCCTGATCTGTGGATAATTGGGTAAGTTTTGCTCCAAGTTTGTCTAAATGCAAACGAGCAACTTCCTCATCAAGTTCCTTACTCAAGCGTGTTACTCCAATGTCACGGTCAGGATTGTTACGAATGTCAATCTGAGCGATTGTTTGATTAGTAAAACTATTCGACATAACAAAACTTGGATGACCGGTAGCGCAACCAAGGTTAATCAAGCGACCTTCAGCTAAAAGGTAGATGCTGCGGCCATCAGGAAAAGTAAAGCGACTAACAGGGCCACCTGGAATGTGATCTTCTTTAATAATTTCCTTCTTAACGCCAGGCATTTTTTCCAACTCGGCAACTTGTATCTCATTGTCAAAATGGCCAATATTACAAACGATTGCTTGGTCTTTCATTTTGCTCATATGCTCGGCAGTGATGATATCTTTATTTCCAGTTGTGGTCACAAAAATATCAGCAGACTCGAGGGCATCCTCAATGGTGGTTACCTGAAAACCAGCCATGCATGCCTGAAGAGCACAAATTGGATCAACCTCAGAAACCATGACGCGGGCTTTTTCATTAAAGAGCGAGTCAGCAGAACCTTTACCTACATCGCCAAAACCGCAAATCATGGCGACTTTACCAGAGATCATAACATCCATAGCGCGCTTAATACCGTCTACCAAGGAGTGCCTGCATCCGTAGTTGTTGTCAAATTTTGACTTGGTTACAGAATCGTTAACATTGATTGCTTGAAAGAGAAGCTTTCCTTGCTCTTCCATTTCGATCAAACGATGAACACCGGTAGTGGTCTCTTCGGATACACCAACCACACCTTCAGCAACTTGTGCCCAATGGCCGGGTTTATCGGCAAGTGTTTTAATGAGAAGTTTTTTAATAACTGCTTCCTCTTCACTGTCAGCGGCTGTGTTTACCCAATCCGAGCCATTTTCCAACTCGAGCCCTTTGTGGATGAGCAAGGTGGCATCTCCACCATCGTCAACAATTTGATCGGGACCAGAACCGTCAGGCCATGTTAAAGCATTCCATGTGCAATCCCAATATTCGTCCAAGGTTTCACCCTTCCATGCAAAAACAGGGACTCCTGCTGCTGCGATAGCGGCGGCGGCATGATCTTGGGTAGAGAAAATGTTGCATGAACACCAACGCACATCAGCTCCCAATTCGATTAATGTTTCAATCAAAACGGCCGTTTGAATAGTCATGTGTAAAGAACCCATGATCTTTACACCGGCAAGAGGTTTTGAAGGGCCATATTTCGCACGAGTGGCCATGAGACCAGGCATTTCGTGCTCGGCAATAGAGATTTCCTTACGACCAAATTCAGCTAAGGTCATATCGGCAACTTTATAGTCAAGAGATGCAGGGGCGAGGGTATCTGTGGTTGTTGTCATAATTATATATCGAATGAAGTTGTTATTTGGATGACTGAGATTTGTTTTTAAAATTAGCTAATTACATTTCGAAGCGCATCCGCCCGAGTTGTTTCTTCCCAGGGTAGATCAGTCTTACCAAAATGGCCGTAGTGAGTTGTTTCGCGGTAGATAGGTCGAAGTAGATTTAACTGAGATACAATTTCTGCAGGCTTGAAAGAAAATATTTCCCGAACAGCTTGTTCAATTTTCCCTTCCTCTACTTTCTCAGTACCAAAACAGTCCAAGGTTATACTCGTGGGCTCAGGATGTCCAATTGCATAAGCTAGCTGGATCTCCAAACGCTCGGCAAGACCGGCGGCAACTACATTCTTAGCCACCCATCGACACATGTAAGCAGCTGAGCGATCGACCTTACTGGGATCTTTCCCAGAAAAAGCTCCTCCTCCGTGCCGTCCCCATCCGCCATAAGTATCGACAATGATTTTTCGGCCAGTAAGTCCGGAATCTCCTTGTGGACCCCCGATCACAAAACGACCCGTTGGGTTAATTAAAAACTCTGTATCTGATGAAAGTAATTCTTGTGGTAGGGAAGGTTTAATAACTTCTTCGCTTATAAAATCACGAATGGTTTCATTTGTAACATCAGCAGCGTGTTGGGTGGATACGACCACATTCCTAATGCCTACCATTTTTCCGCCTTCATACTGCAATGCCACTTGAGATTTACAATCTGGTCGCAACCAAGGTGCTTTTTCTCCGGCATGCCGAAGGTCAGCCATGCGGCGTAAAATACGATGAGCAAACATAACCGGGGCTGGCATGAGCTCATCTGTCTCGTTGCACGCATAACCAAACATGATGCCTTGATCCCCAGCTCCTTGCTCGGCAGTAGCCTTACCATCAGCTGCGGTGGCATCAACGCCTTGCCCGATGTCGCGGGATTGAGCGGTTAATTGGTTGGTAATAAAAACTTGATCAGCATGAAAGATATCATCGTCGTTTACATAGCCAATCTTACGAATCGCTTCGCGAACGACATTTTCATAATCGAATTTCGCATCGGTAGTAATTTCTCCAGCAATTGTCACGCAATTGCTTTTAACTAGAGTCTCGCAAGCTACGCGACTTTGCGGATCTTGTTCTAGGCAAGCATCGAGAATGCTGTCTGAAATAGAATCAGAAACTTTGTCAGGATGGCCTTCACCAACCGATTCGGAGGAAAAAATAAATGATTTTGACATCATAACATCTCAACAAAAACGCACTTCTCATGCAAGTTTATTCATCAACGCATCATGATGCGTTGATGCGTTTTTTATTTTTTACTCCTACGAATATACAGATCAGTCAGGTATTTTCCGTAGGTTGAGGAGCCGTGTTCCTTAGCTGCTTGCTCTAATTTCTCAAGGGTTAACCAACCTTTATACAGACCAATCTCCTCCAAGCAGGCAATTTTCAAGCCCTGCCTTCTTTCGATCACTTTTACAAAATCAGTTGCCGAAGCCAAACTATCGTGACTACCTG
>JAQXCL010000145.1 GCA_029251885.1 Opitutales bacterium
TCAATACTTTCTCCCGGAATTGTTCTTCGGTCCAAATCAACTGTGCACCGATTGGGCACAATGTTCGGTTGGCTGCCTCCGAGAATTTTCCCGACGCTTAAGGTGGGTGAGCCCAGTAATGGATGGCTTTTGGAACTTAGGAGTACAGAATACTCATTGAATAAAATTTCTAATGCACGGTGCATTTCTAAAATCGCATTTTCTCCCTTTTCCGGAGTGGAACCATGAGCTGCTTTCCCATGGGTTTCCAATTGTAACCAAAGACTGCCTTTGTGAGCCGTTACTACTTGTAGAGCGGTGGGTTCACCAACTATTGCGAGGTTGCCCTTTGGTCCCTTCCTCGCGAAAGCCCGTGAGCCAGACTGAGTGAATTCCTCATCTACTAGACCTACAAAGATTATCTCAGTTTGAGTCGGTCGGTTGGTTGATAGGGATAGATCAAGGATCGCTTGAAAAAAACAAGCTACTGATGCTTTAGTATCACAAGCTCCCCGTCCGTAGAGCCTACCCTTTGAAATTTTTGGGGAGAATGCCTCCAAGGGAGCAGGTACAACATCCAAATGCGGTGCCAGCAAGATACGTTGCTTCGGTTTTTTCATGGGGGAGAGAGAAACCATTAAATTGTCTCTCCCTGGAATGACCTTTTGTCTATTTGTTTTTAAACCGGCTTTTTGGGACAGGTCTTCTAGGTAAGCAGTTACTGGTTCTTCGGCGCAACCTATATTATCCTGATCCAGCGAGGGATTAATACTTGGTATGGATACAAGATCGCATAGAATTTTACTCAGGGGACTGTGCTTGACCATGCGAGAAATTTCATCGCGTCTGCGGGAAGATGCAAGCTACATCTTTGTCGTAGAATAAAGCTTAGTCTCTTTTGAGGGTGAAATATTTAGGGATGAAATTTAGAGCGATTTTATCGAAAAATTACGAAAATCAATTTTCATATCACGGTTACCATGCAATTGGATCCCAATCGGTCCTTTTTCGATGGCTCTTGGTGATTTATATTCCACCACTTCTTTACCTTGAAGGGAGACGCCATATAAGGGTCCTACACAGCGAATGCTCATTTGGTTCCAACCCTCAAGTTTAAGAAGTTTCTCAACGCTTTTGGCAGGTTTCGGATACCCTTTCCCGGGAATAAAAGGGGAACCTGTCATGTCCCGTTTTAATGACCCTGATATTCCGATCTGTATCTGATCATTGTTTCGAAGTTCGATGCCTGAGTCGATATTGCCTTCGACAAAACGAAACTCAAAACTGCAAGTGAAGTCACGAAAAGACTTTTTTGTTTTGAGAACGGAATGCTTCTTGTCCGGGCTGCTTCTTAACATCAACACTCCATCTTTAACTTCGTACCAGCCATATCGGTCGTTTCCTTTGGGTACATTCCAATAGGTTAAGTCATCGGTGATAAGATTGGGTAAGGATGCCTTGCCATAAGCGAGGCTGGATAGAAAGAAGAATAGCAGACCAATGTAGGTTTTCTTACACATCAATTCTTAAGGTTGAAGCGATGAACCCTTCCGTGTGCATTCCATTCAGCCACAAAAATATCTCCGTTTTGGTTACTGCTGATTCCATGGGGGGCGGTGACGACACCATTTTTCCAATCAGATGGATGTACTCCGTTTTTTCCAGCTTGGGCGGGGTTTGAATTAACCCCGACGGTGGCTACTATTTCCCCTTTTTTGTTCAACACAGATACACTCCCTTTCAATTCTCCAACGAGGAGCCAATCCTTGTGGATGTGGGCACCAGCGGGTAATTTAAGCCCCTCTGCAACAACCCCAATAAAATTACCAGCTAAAGAGAGATGGACGATTCTATTATTCGCCCGGTCGAGCCCAAGTACCCTTGCCGGATTAAATCTTGAATCAATGATTAATTTATGAAGGGTTCGGAATTTGTAGGGTGCTGATTTTCCGCCGAAGGTCGTCTTGTATTTTCCTTTGCTGTCAAATTTGTGTATATAATCGGATGAATACCCATCTGTGACATAAATATCCCCGCTTTTATCCACATCAACTCCTGTTAGTCTGGTGTAGAGCTTCCCATTCTTATCTTTTCTTTTAAATTGCTCGGGTATGGCAGTGTTGGGGATGGACAAGATCTCCTTTCCATTAAGATCAAGTTTTACAACTTGGTTTGCACCAAGACGCGCCCCGTAAATGAATTCTTCATTACCTTGTTTACGAATAACGAAACCGTGCAGATCCGTAGGGGCATTTTCAATATTCCTTAACCAATTTCCCGAGTCATTATAAACCTGCAAACCCGCCTTGGGTATACTCAGGCTTACATATATTTCATTTGCCGAACTTACGGCTATGTCACCATGCATAGAACCAAGCTTGGGCTGGCCTTTGGGCAGCTTTAACCAGCCTGGTTCTACATTCCAGGACTGAGCACTTAGGATTCCTGTCAGAGTAAGCGTTAGGTAGGTAGCGATAAATGAGAGAGTTTTCATTGCAAATTGAAACTGCTTGATTGGCATTTTTCGTCAACGGAAGATTTGTTCAGTCTAAGGAAAAAATCTAATATCTGCCTAACCTCGAGTTTAGAAAGATTTTATTAAAACGCCAAATAAATTGACTTAGCTAATATACTCAATTAGCTAATTAATATGCATACTGTTCATTATGCGAAGACCCATTTGTCCAAGTTGTTAGAACAGGTGGAGGACGGAAAAGAGATTATTTTAGCCAGGGGAAAAAAACCAGTTGCCCGATTGGTCTCATGCAGTGAGGCAATTGGATTGAACCGACCAAAAGTCGGAGAAACTACTTCCAAAGCCTTAAAAATTAAAGAGCAACGCGAAGTTGCAGGGCGAATTGGAGATACTGTGGTTTATTTTTAAATGAGACTACTCCTGGACACCTTTACCTTTGTATATCTCGTTTCTGATCCATATAAATTAGGCGGATCTGCTCGCACGGTCTTGGACGATCCATCCAATCGCTTTTTTCTAAGTGACGCATCGGTTCTGGAAATTTGCTTAAAATATAATGATGGAACCTTGGAGATGCCAGAAACTCCCCGTTCATGGATCAAAAAACAGTGCGATATTTGGCAAGTTCGTTCCTTAGCGATTACCAGAGAGCACACATTTCGCCTGTCTGAGCTTCCTTATCATCACGATGATGCGATCGATCGAATTCTTGTAGCCACCGCATTATCTGAGGAGATGGCTTTAATTAGCGAAGATGAAAATATAAAGAAATATCCAGTTACTGTAATTTGGTGATTAATTAAAAGCCGCAATCAAAGGCTACAGCACTTAAAAAACTCGCGACTATACAGTAAATAAAATAACAGCTGATGGTTACTAATAAGTTAGCTTTTTTGATTCTGTCCAAGCTTGCATTTTTAAATTTCAGTACGATTCGATAAATTAATGAAGCAGAAAAGATTAAAAGATGGCCCCCAAAAAAAAGTGCTATCAATTCCATACTTGGATAACTACTTAGGAGTACAATTTGCCAAATGCAAAGAAATACCAGAGCCGCTACGATTGTCTTAAGTATGCTTTTCAGGGAATAGGATCGAAAAATTCTGTATTTAGCTATTTTTTGACTAAGCAGAAAAATTAAAATGTATCCAATTGCCTGTGTACATGCATTTTCTAGATGTCCGCAAATCATGTTCGAAATAAGTATCCCTGATAAGATTACTTGAACAAGAGTCAGTACAATTGGTAATAGGTAAAAAAACTTATTTTTAATTTCATTTGGAGAGTATGCACGCAGAACTCCTGCAAATATTGCCAACCAGGAAAGCTGTATAAAGAAAAGCGAGTTCAGTAAGAATGTGCTCAAAAGTCTCTACTCAGTTGTGGTTTCCTCTTTAAGTTCCTGAATGTATTTTTGCGGATTTTTTTTGAATTTTGGAATGCAGGGTTTGCAGCAAAATTTAAATTCCTGCCCTTCATGTATGTAGGAAACAGCTTCACCCATTTCACCCAAATCACTTCCACCAACGAGGCAATAATCTAAGGGGTAGGGTTTAGCTTCTCCCTGCTGTCCACAGCCAACAAATAGGGGGAGTATGCTCAAATGACTAAGAACTAATAAAAGGATTTTATGTTTCATAAGTCGATCTTTTCACGCATCATTCTAAAAAGGTCAAATAGAGAATCCACATGATTTTTATAAAAAACTGGCAGTTAAATCGTTGATTTTTGTACTTTTCGGGAGCGTTATAATTAACGATGACTTCCCCAGATCAAAATGCCCAAAATAATGAGGCTTTCCTAAAGCTTTTCCTTAAGCACGAGAGTGGCTTGAAAGCATACATTCGTTCCTGTGTTATCCGACCGGAAGAAGTGGACGAAATCATGCAGGAAGTAAGCTTGGTGGCATGGAGGAAATTCGAGACGCTTGAGCAACCGGAAAAGTTTGGAGCGTGGACCTGCTTGATCGCACGGTTTGAGGTTTTGAAATTCAGAAGAAAGAAGGCTCGGGATCGATTGGTCTTGGACGAGGATATTATTGCAAAAATTGGCATCGATGCCGAAGAGCAGGTGTCCCGTAGAGAGTTGCAATTGTCTGTCTTAGATAAATGCCTGAAAAAGTTAAGGCCACAGGAGAAACAATTGGTTAGGCAAGCTTACACTCCCAAAGTCAGGAAGAAGAAATTGGCAGAAGAGTTTGGTCAGACTGAAGCGGCTTTTTATCAAAAACTAGCCCGTATTCGTATGAAACTTCGTGATTGTATGAACCATAAAATGATCGCCATGAATACAGGAGTCTCAGAATGACTGAAGAAGAAAAAGAGTTAATACTCGGGTATCTGGATAATCGTCTTACAGCCTCTCAATTTGATTCCCTACAAGCCTTGTTGAGAGAGAATGAGGGTGCGCGTTCTTTTCTTTTAGATTTGAGCACGATTGATACGAAACTGGATGATTTTAGTTTATCTGTTGATCAAGAGACTAGTGATTCACAGACCATTCCTTTTTCTTGGCGTGAATATGCCTGGCCTTTTGTTGCTTGTTTGCTTGTCCTTTTTTTGTGCACTTCAGGGTACTTCTTTTTTTCAGAACCTAAAATTGCCACGATACAATCCTGCGAAGATGCATCCTGGGAGAGTGATTTACCAACTACTCCAGGGTCTGAGCTTACTTCTGGTTCCCTAAAACTTCGTACAGGTTTAGCTTCGATTGTACTTCGATCTGGAGCTAATCTTATTTTGGAAGGCCCGGCAGAAGTGAGCCTAATTTCTCCAATGAAAATCCGCTTGGTTTCAGGCATGGCTATTGTAGAGGTTTCGGAAAGTGCCATTGGCTTTGTGCTGGAAACACCAGATGGCTATGCAATCGATTATGGTACTCGTTTTGCTGTTTCTGTAGATCCGATAAAAAATGTTTCCTCGTTTGAGGTTATTGATGGTGAAATTGGGGTGCATCATCAAGGAAGCGGGTCAGAAGTCCGATTGGTTGATAACCAAACTATATCGATTGAAAAGGGAATTGTTTCCTCCTTACAAAAAGGAGAAGGGGAAAAAAAATTTTCCTCAAGTGGTGTGACAAAAAGATTTTTTGCCGGTAATAATTCAACAAGTATTATTCGTAACGATCAGAGGGATCTTTATCTCGCCGATGATGTTTTATTGGTTAAAAGTTCGGACCTTCTCCCTTCTTTTGACCGTCGGGCATTATTGGAGTTCGACATAAGTGCGGTTGATCCTACCCAATACGAAAAGATTCGCCTAAGTCTGAACTTAGTTCCAGCCACTGGATTACGCTCCCATTTGCCCGAAGAAAATATCTTCGCGGTATATGGAATAAAGGAATCCTGGGAAGCAGACCTGACTTGGTCGAAAGCTCCTCAAATTCAAGAGGCAGAAAAACTAGGAACCTTTTCCATCCCCCGGAGTAAGCAGTTCGGAAATTATGGAATTGAGAATGATTCGTTAAAGCAATTTGTTCAATCCGGACATAGTAAATTAATGATTGTTCGTGAAACTTTTGAAACTCGTGGTTCAGGAATGATTCATGCCTTTGCCAATCATAATCACCCACAATACGCGCCACCTCTATTGGAGTTTTATTAAAAGACCAAGGTTACGATGAGATTTTTCCAATGGGTTCTTGTTATCTGGTTTGTTTCAATTCCCCGTATGTTTGGGGATGAGCAGAAATTAAAGTTTAACCGGGATATCCGGCCCATTCTTTCTGATGCTTGTTTTCATTGCCACGGGCCGGATAAGGCGGACCGGCAGGGAGGTTTACGTTTAGATCTTGAGGGATTTTCTCAAAAACAAGGCAAGTCTGGTCTTTCGGCTATCGTGCCCGGAGACTTGGAGGAAAGTGAAATGATCTTTCGTATCCATTTGCCCGAGGACGATGAGGAACATATGCCCCCATTGGATAGTGGGAAATCAATTACCCCCGAACAAAAGAAAATTTTGGAAAGATGGATCGAGGAGGGTGCCAATTATGAAAAGCATTGGTCTTTTGAAAAACCGAAAAGACCAAGCGTGCCAGTCGATATTGCTGAGCATCCGGTGGACTCATTTATTTTGAAAAAGCTACAGAGCGTGGGAATGAACCTGAATCAACCATCAGATAAGGAGACTTTATTGCGCCGTGCCAGTCTGGACCTTATTGGCCTACCGCCAACGATTAAGGAAATCGATTCATTTTTAGCGGATGATTCTGAGTTTGCATACGAGCAACAACTCGACCGTCTACTCGAATCGAAACATTTTGGTGAGCGGATGGCCCTGGAATGGCTAGACTTAGCCCGATACGCAGACAGCAATGGATTCCAGAGTGATGGAAGCCGGGATATCTGGATGTGGCGGGAGTGGTTGATTGGTGCATTTAACCGCAACCTTCCTTTTGATCAATTTACCATCGAGCAATTAGCCGGGGATCTCTTGCCTAATCCATCGGAAGACCAAGTTATCGCTACTGGCTTCAATCGTAACCATCGGCTTAATGGGGAAGGGGGAAGGATTGAGGAAGAGTGGTTTGTGGAGACTGTGATCGACAGAGTGGAAACAACTGGGTCAACCTGGATGGCACTAACTTTGACCTGTGCCCGTTGTCATGATCACAAGTACGACCCCATTTCCCAGCAGGAGTTCTATGAACTCTTTGCCTTTTTTAATTCAGTGGAAGAAACGGGTGTTCTTCACCCAAGAGGCAAATTTGGAGTCAACACTCCACCGATTTTGAAAGTACTCAATGAGGAGCAAAAGCAGAGGAAAGTGAATTTACAGAAATCAATCGAGCAAGCCGAAGTTGCCGTCAAGAAAGCTGAGGAAAATATAGATTCTGCTTTTGATGAATGGGCAAAAACAGAGCGAAAGAAAGTTTTGGAAGCAAAAATGGAAAACTTATGGTCCCCATTTGAAGATGCATCTGCCATGTCCAAACTTGGCAGTAAACTTTGTAAACAAGCGGATGGTTCCTTTCTAGTAGGAGGTAAAACCCCGCAAGGTGATGTCTACCACCTGACTGGAGATCTTGACCTTTCTCATGTTGGAGCATTGCGGTTGGAAGTATTGCGGGATGAGTCTCTTCCTTCCGGGGGGCCGGGCCGAGCCGGCAATGGAAATTTTGTACTCACCGGAATTGAGACAAAATTCATATTCGAGGATCAGGAAAAAAAGCCCGTTTTTATTGAATGGAATCGTGCCAAAGCAGATTATTCCCAACCCAAATGGCCGGTTGAAAATGTCCTTAAAAATGCCAAGCACTTAAACAGGGGAAATGCATCTGGGTGGGCGATTGGAGCGTTTGAAAAGAAAAACCGTGTACCCAGAGAAGCAATCTTTTTAGCGAATAAACCGGTGACTGTGCCCAAGGGAGGTAACTTACAAGTTTCCCTCTATCACAAGTCCAAATACCCGGATCATAACATTGGGAAATTCAGGATTTCATTTGCCTCGCAAAATCATGCGGACCTGAATCAGGAATTTAGACTGCCATCCCATTTGATTTCTTTAATTAAATCATCGGGCGAGAATTCATCCGCAGATCAAAAAGTTCTCAAGAAGTACTTTCGGGAAAATACCCAGACTCCATTAAAAGTCACCGAAATGAAGGTTAAGAGGGCCACAGAAAAGTTAAATCAATTTATGGATAAGGTTCCTTCCACCTTGGTAATGCAGGAAAGAAAAACGCCTCGGCACGCTCATATTTTGCACCGGGGAGAATACGATCAAAAAAGGGAAAAAGTGGGTAGGGCTTTACCAACGGCCTTACCTCCATTACCCAAGGGTGCACCTATGAACCGTTTGGGTTTTGCTCAGTGGTTGGTGAGCGGTGAACATCCAATGACGGCTCGCGTATGGGTTAATCGTTTATGGGAGAGACTGTTTGGTGTGGGTATCGTAAAGACTTCAGAAGACTTTGGTTCGCAGGTTGAATGGCCGTCCCATCCAGACCTTCTCGATTGGTTGGCCGTTGAATTTGTTCAACCCACTACTCTACCAAATCTAAACGGGATTTCTGCTCAGTCATGGGATATGAAAGCGATTATCAAATTCATTATGCTTAGTAAGACCTACCAGCAGAGTTCTTTTGCCAAGGAAAGTCTTTACCAGATGGATCCTGATAACCGTCTACTCGCCCGTGGTCCACGTTTGAGGTTGCCCGCAGAAATTATTCGGGACCAGGCACTCGCTTCCAGTGGACTGCTTGTGCCGAAGATTGGTGGCCACAGTGCCCGGCCCTACATGCCCGAGAAAGTATGGGATGAAACCAGTACCTTTGGAAATATGCTCAATTATAAGGCAGATCAAGGGGACGGACTGTATCGTCGCAGTATTTACACAATTTGGAAACGCACCGCAGCTCCGCCATCCATGCTTCTTTTTGATGCACCCAATCGCGAAATCTGTATCCCTAAGCGCTCCCGCACCAATACACCCCTGCAGGCTTTGGCCTTAATGAATGAAGTTACCTATGTGGAAGCTGCCCGTGCACTTGCAGAGAAAATGTTGAGTATTGAATCAGCCAAAAATACCGAAGACAGACTGATTTTAGGTTATAGGTTGGTCACAGGTAGTTCCCCGAATACCGGGACTTTATCCATCTTAATAGATGGGCTTAATAAAAGACGGAAGCGTTTTTCGGAAAACCCAGATGCCGCAAAGAGTTTGATCAACCAAGGATCTTCGACCCCTCCGTCGGATCTGAATGAAGCCGAATTAGCAGCCTATACCAGCACGGCAAATATTTTGCTGAACCTTGATCGTGTAATCATGAAAAACTGAGAACAAATATGAATACATTTTCACAATTACTTGCACAAAAACCAGGTAGCTTAGCGGCTCAGGACTTTTTAAATCGCAGAATCTTTTTACGCAATGGAGCGGCTACCCTAAGTGCGGCCGCCCTTACCGGCTTACTTCCTAGGGCAGCACAGGCTTCACCCCTTTCATCAGTAGGTTCCTTTCCCAATTTTGCCCCCAAGGCGAAGCGGGTGATTTACCTTTTTCAGTCGGGTGCACCTTCCCAGATGGATTTGTTTGATCCTAAGCCGATGATGGAAAAGGAGCGGGGTAATGATCTTCCTGGATCTATACGCAAAGGTCAAAGATTGACAACGATGAGCTCGGGTCAAAAAAGTTTCCCGATTGCACCAAGTATTTTCAAGTTTGCACAGCATGGCCAGTCCGGCCAGTGGATGAGTGAGCTACTGCCTCATTTATCCAAGAAAGCAGATGAGCTTTGTTTCATTAAGTCGATGCACACGGAAGCGATTAATCATGACCCGGCAATGACCTTTTTCCAGACAGGACATCAGCTTGCGGGTCGGCCAAGTTTTGGTTCATGGGTGAGCTACGGGCTGGGTGCATCCAATAAGGATTTACCCTCCTATGTAGTTTTAACTTCATTCGGTAGCGGTCGACCCAGTTGCCAGCCTCTTTATGACCGCCTTTGGGGTGCCGGGTTTTTACCCACCCGTTACCAGGGGGTTAAGTTTCGCAACAGTGGAGATGCGGTGTTGTATCTGTCTGATCCACCTGGGATAGACCGTGCAATGAGAAGGGGCATGCTCGATGATTTGGCCAAGCTCAACCGAATGGATCACAAAGCGGTGGGTGACCCGGATATTGATGCCCGTATTTCCCAGTACGAAATGGCCTTTCGTATGCAGGCCAGTGTACCAGACCTACTGGATTTATCTAAGGAGCCTGAAAGTGTGATCAATCAATATGGGTCCGATGTCCGTAAGCCTGGCTCCTACGCTGCGAATTGTTTGCTAGCCCGCAGAATGGCTGAACGGGATGTTCGCTGTATCCAATTGTTTCATATGGGCTGGGATCAACATGGTAACCTGCCCACACAGATTCGTGGTCAATGCCGTGATGTGGATCAACCGACAGCTGCTTTGATTTCCGACCTTAAACAACGTGGCCTACTAGATGATACATTGATCGTCTGGGGCGGTGAATTTGGCCGTACGATATATTCACAGGGGGCATTAACCGAAAAAAACTACGGTCGTGATCATCATCCAAGGTGTTTCACCATGATGTTAGCAGGAGCTGGAGTGAAGAAGGGATTTTCCCACGGAGAAACCGATGATTTTTCCTACAATATTACCAAGGACCCTGTCCATGTGCATGATCTCAACGCCACGATCCTTCACTTGATGGGCGTGGATCACAAAAAGCTAACTTACAAGTTTCAGGGCAGGGATTACCGGCTGACCGATGTTCATGGACATGTGGTCAAAAACATACTTTCTTAAAAATCCATAAAAATAAAAATTATGAATCAGCATTCAAAACGACGTGAGTTTCTCCGGGTGATCGGTGGGGTAGGCATTACCTCCATGCTCGCACCCAGTTATGTAATGGGTGCCCGTCCCAGTTCGGCCTTGAGCCGGTCGGGGGTATTGGTGGAAGCTTCCGGCTTTACTGAATTGGGAGGTTGGAAGTTGGATACCCAGCACTATCTACAGATGGGAGGGAATTACCTTCTTGCTCATGGAATGGGTCAACCGGTACAGGATGCCAATACCACGGTAAGCCTGCCTTCAGCTGGCACCTGGCATTTGTGGGTGCGCAATCGTGACTGGTGTAAGGGAGATTGGGAATCGCCAGGCCGTTTTCAAGTATGGGTGGATGGCAAACCGGTAAAGGAAACTTTTGGTCAGACGGATGAGTCCTGGCATTGGCAAAAGGGTGGATCCATTGAAATTAAAAAGGCAGGGGATATCAAAGTGGCTCTGAGAGACTTGACTGGTTTTGATGGCCGCTGTGACGCTCTTTATTTCACTCAGGAACCCAATCCTGTGTTACCCAGTAAAGACCTTAAGGAGTTATCTGATTGGAAGGATGAGGTCACGGGGCGAGCCAAGGAGAAAATCGAGGAATTCTCTTTTGATGTCGTGATCGTTGGGGGAGGCATGTCCGGTTGTGGTGCCGCTTTGGCTGCTCGGTCGCAGGGGCTAAAAGTAGCCCTAATCCAGGACCGTCCCTTATTTGGGGGAAATGCGAGTGAAGAGGTACGAGTACATTCTTTGGGTATCCATGGATACGGTACCAAAATCTTAAAAAAGATAGATACCGCTCATTATCCCAATGGCCATGCTAAGGCAAAAAATGATCAGGAAAAGCGGGAACAGGCCATGGCTCAATCTGGCGTTGATCTTTTTGCTCATCACGTTGCCTGTGGTCTGGAAAAGGAGGGGAACCAGATTGTAAGTGTTGAAGCTAGGGAAGTTAATTCGGGCCTGATTAAACGATTTAGTGCCCCTTCCTTTATTGATGCCACTGGTGATGGCTGGCTAGGCTATTGGGCGGGTGCGGATTATCGCTACGGCCGGGAGGCTGCCTCTGAGCACGATGAGGGGTGGGATAAGTATGGAGACCTTTGGAGTCCTGAAAAACCAGACAATCGGGTAATGGGGACAAGCGTGCTTTGGAACAGTGTGCGTACTAATACCAAACAGGATTTCCCCAAGGTTCCATGGGCTTTACCCGTTGCAGGAAATCATGCTGCTATCAATGGGGAGTGGTACTGGGAATATTCAGAGAATAAGTTAAATCAAATTGATGATGCAGAGGCGATTCGGGATCACATGTTGCGGGCTATTTTCGGAAGTTTTTCCAATGCCAAGAAAAACCCCAAATATGCGCCTAATCGTTTGGCATGGGTGGCTTATGTTGGAGGGAAGCGTGAATCCCGGAGGATCATGGGTGATCATATTTATGACATGCATGATGCGGTCGAACGCAGAGAATTTTCGGATGCTGTGGTCGTTGAGAAAAGAGAGGTGGATGGTCATTTCCAGCGAAAACTAAAGGGCTCAAAGCAGGATTTTCTATCTGCTGCTATGTTTCGACATACCGGTGGTCACTATTACATCCCTTTTCGTAGTTTTTATTCTAGGAATCTCTCCAACCTAATGATGGCGGGTCGTTGTTTTAGTTGCACTCATGTCGGTCTTTGCGGCCCTCGGGTGATGAATACCTGTGGGCAAATGGGGATCGCTACAGGTTTTGCTGCAGCCTTGTGTAAAAAACATAATGCCAACCCCCGAGAAATAGGAAAGTCTCATATATCGGAATTAAGAAATTTAATTGGATTTGATGGATCCAAACCTCTTGGTAATCCAAGTAAGCCCGGCCACTGACGGTTGAATGAGGCATCTAGTAAACTTTGGCCTGCTCTTTAGCTTTCTTGCCCTGGCTATCACGGGCGGGTGGGCTTACTTTCGCCCTTTTTCCCTTACAGCCACACAGGTTCATTTGCTTGCAGGCTTTATCACTCTGGCTCTAGTGGTTTTGCACTTATCCGCCCGCCTTCCTTACTTTCGTAACCGAACAAATAAAGGGCAGGGTAGGGATGGGTTTCGCAAACAACTGCTTATTTTACTTATTCTATTTGGAGGACTGCTCTATGCAGCGGTTGAAAATATTCCTCCCGTATCCTGGTTGATTGATGGGAGTTATGAGTCTCGGAACCGAGCGGAGATCGTTCGATCTTCGAGCCTGACCGCTTTTTCTAAACCAGCACCTCATCGAAAATTGATTATTCGTGATTGCCGGGAGAAAAACTCTTCGGGCTTATCTGTTCTACTTCATTTCCCAGAAAACCTTAAGACCATGCCATCGGTTGCGGTTTGGGCGGAGAGCACCACTGGGTCGATGATCGAGACCCTCTATTTAGAGCAATCCCTCGCCTATTCTCCTACTCCTTTGTGGGAAGATTACCGGACTGAGAGGCACCACATTCTGCCCCTGTGGCGTCACCGCTATACCTTGGTTTCTGGAATCGCTCCATCGGGGGATGTGGACTCCACCTCCGGCGCCACCCAGTCTCACCAATACGCACTGGATCCTTACTTAGTGAAGGGCCAGGGGAAGGAGTTTGTACTCTGTGTGGAAATTAATGCACCTTTTGATTCCAACCCAAGCTTTCCTGATGAATTATTGGGGCAACCCTCTTTGATCTACACCTGTTTGATTGAAGTAGACCATGATGAACCTTACTATCTATTTGAACTTACCGGGCATGGGGGAGGCGATGCGATTGAAACCGGTAACTTCCAATATGATTTTGATGGGATTGGATCTGCTCTACACCTGCGAGATCTTTTTCTCACTAAGGTTGAGAAATGAATTTACCTGTCCGTTTTGCGGAGTTTAAATAGGGAAATGAAAATATCGATTTTACTAAGTATTTCTTTCCTGACTGCCTGCTTTTTTAGTTACGGTCAAAAGCCCTGGATTTTAGAGACAAATAAGCAATGGGATTCTGCCCTGATTAAACAAAAGGGGGTTTCCCTAGATGAAGGAGAGATTAGGCTCCAAAGCAAATCTGGTCAGGCAACGGTGAGGACTCCTAGTTTCAAAAAGAAAAGATCGGTTAGTTCCCTATTGCTTCGGCAATCCACAAGTTGGCAAAACTGGGATGCGGTTCCCCAGGTTGGTCCAAGTAATCTTCAGGATGCGCCGGTATTCTTGGTAAAGGGACCTCAGGATTACTGGTTATTCGGGCGTTATGGAAAAATCAATAAACAAGGAAAGAAATTTATTGCTCAGGATGCAACCCTTCCGGGGTTTGATATTCCTTTAAAAACCACCCCGCATCCTAATCAATTTAATGCTCCCGGTGGGTTAAAAGGAAGCCTCGGCGGATATAATGCCTGGCAAAGTCGGGACATGATCAATTGGGTACACCATGGTTCAGTCACTCCTGCATTTGCTAGATGGACGACCACTGCTGAACAAGTGGGTGGGAAGACATACATTTATTATGACTTCCCCAATGATCAAGATCCTCATCTATTCATTGATGAGGATCTAACAGATGGTCTGCCCGGTAAAAATATGGGTATGGCCTTTGCCGATCCCTCCCATGGTTCCGACTGTGCTGTCATTCGTGATTTGAATGGAAAGTTTCATATTATCTATGAAGATTATAGCCCAATCAATGCGGGTAAGCATTCTTGGGACTCTCCGTTGGCCGGGCATTCGGTAAGCCCCAACGGCATGTATCCTTTTAAGATTTTACAACCTGCTGTTGATCACCGGACCAAGCCAACTGGAAAGATTGGAACTTATCAACATCCCCATTGGACAAAGGAGGATCCCAAGAGATTTCCCTCAAATGTGGCCGAGTATGAAATTCACGAACCTGAACAAAATGCTTATGGTGACTGGGCTGCTATTTGCATAGGTGGCCAATACTATTTGTTTGGAGATTATCATCCCGCTCATAAAAAAATACGCACGGCTTGGTTCACTTCTTCGGATATCAACAAGCCTTTCGAGTTTTGTGGAGAAATTGGCAATGGTCATCCTGATCCGGATATTGGCTTTGCCAATGGCATATTTTATTTAATCACTCAAACCAATGAAGATTATGTAAGCCCCGGTCCATGGGTGGAAAAAGTGGAAACCCGGGTAGGAGTGGACAAAACTGGAGACGGTTCGATTGATCAATGGACTAAGTGGAGCGAAGTTAAGGAGAGTTATGATTATATACCCGGTTTTTCTAAACAGGTTCGCCGCGAACCTGCCCAACTTGACATTTCCACACTTCCTGCCGGTCATTCTTTTCAAGTGGAACTCCGAATGACCGACAAAACCAACAACTCTTCTTCCCCAGTTCTTGAAGGACTTGAACTTTCCTTTTTGTAGGTCGGTAAAGTTTACCAGGGCTTGCTCTTTTTAATAAGCTGGCTTTGTGTAGTGGAAGGTAATCTTATGCGGATTTTTTATTTGTTCTCCATTACCCTCCTTTCAGGAGGTTATCTTTCATTTGCAGAGAAAACGAGTAAAGCGGTTGTTCAAGAGTTGGGCGAATCAATCAAGTTTGACTGGACCAAGCCCATACCCATTCCATCTCCTCTTACTTTGAGCGTGTCTGTAAAAGGAGGAGACCCTGCTCAGGATCCCGACGGGTTTGGAGTGGTTGGGAACGGTTCCAACCGGGTGGATTCTGGAGAGGCTTTGGCCATCCGTTTCCAACAGGATGTACAGGTTGATTCTCTAAGCCTTGATATTGGTGAAACTGGTAAGCAAGGAGGTTTTATCCGCATGGGTAGCAAACCGCCTGTCCAGATTTCGTCGAGTTCTCAGAATAGGGTTATTAAGATTGATAAACTGGGTCTTCTTAAGCGTGGGGAGATGTTAATCCTTGATCCCAAGGCCTTTAAAAAAGGCCT
>JAQXCL010000152.1 GCA_029251885.1 Opitutales bacterium
GAGAAAATATTTAACAAAAACATGGTCGGGGTGAAGGAAGGTACCATCCTGCACGCAGGTTCCGATGTCCGGATAAAGGTAAACATTGTGGGTTCGCAGGACACCACCGGCTTGATGACCTCTCAGGAACTGGAAGCCATGGCTGCCACCATCATTTCCCCAACTGTTGATGGTGCCTATCAATCGGGCTGTCACACTGCATCAGTATGGGATAAAAAGGCCCAGGCCAACATCCCTAAGCTGATGAACTTCATGCACAATTTCGGCCTAATTACTGCGCGGGATCCGAAGGGCGAATACCATGCGATGACTGATGTGATCCACAAAGTATTAAACGATTTAACGGTGGATGACTGGTCGATCATTATTGGGGGAGATTCCCACACCAGAATGTCCAAGGGTGTGGCCTTTGGAGCGGACTCCGGGACCGTGGCCTTGGCCCTGGCTACCGGAGAGGCAACCATGCCAATTCCCGAGTCGGTCAAGGTTACCTTTAAAGGGGATTTAAAAGAACATATGGATTTTCGGGATGTGGTCCATGCCACCCAGTCCCAAATGCTCAAGGAGTTTGGGGACAATGTATTTCAGGGAAGAATCATTGAGGTGCACCTAGGCACACTGCCCGCTGACCAAGCCTTTACCTTTACGGATTGGACAGCAGAAATGAAGGCCAAGGCATCGATCTGTATATCGCAGAATGATACGCTTATAGAATCTTTGGAGACTGCTAAAAGTCGCATCCAGGTAATGATCGACAAGGGAATGGACAACGCGACCCGCGTACTCCAAGGATTGATCGATATTGCAAACCGTAGAATTAACGAGATTGGTTCGGGTGAAAAGCCTGCCCTCGCACCGGATACAAGTGCGAAGTATTACCGAGAGTTCGTGGTGGACTTGGATGTGATCAACGAGCCGATGATTGCGGATCCGGATGTAAACAACGACGATATTTCCAAGCGTTATACCCACGATACCATCCGGCCAGTATCCTACTATGGTGGAGACAAAAAGGTGGACCTCGGATTTGTCGGTTCCTGCATGGTACACAAGGGAGATTTAAAAATTGTTTCCCAGATGCTCAAAAATTTAGAAGAAGAAGCCGGTAAGGTGGAGTTTCATGCCCCCTTGGTAGTGGCCGCTCCAACCTACAACATTATTGATGAATTGAAGGAAGAGGGAGACTGGGAAATGCTCCAAAAATATTCCGGCTTTGTATTTAACGACGATGCCCCCAAGAACACTGCTCGTGAAGAATATGAGAATATGATGTATTTGGAACGCCCCGGTTGTAACCTCTGCATGGGCAATCAGGAAAAAGCGGCACGGGGAGATACCGTAATGGCCACATCCACCCGACTTTTTCAGGGACGTGTGGTGGAAGATTCCGAGCGTAAAAAAGGAGAGTCTTTACTCGCCTCCACACCAGTGGTTGTACTCTCAGCAATCCTTGGTCGTATTCCAACGATGGAAGAATATCAAAAAGCGGTGAAGGGAATTCCTCTAACTAAGTTTGCTCCGCCCCTCCAGGCGATGAGCAACTGATTTTAAAATCGCTAGGTTTTCTCTCCAGCAGATTGCTGTTTGGAGATGTTGGCTTTAGAATAAATGCAGAATGACTAAGGATCTGCCCAAAGTATTGTTTGTGGATGACCAAGCCGAGGTACTCGATGACCTCAAGGTGATTGTTGCCGAAGTATGCCAACCTTACACCGCTACCAATGCTGAGGAGGGGTTGAAGATTTTTGAGAACAATGGACCGTTTACCATTGTAGCATCCGACCAAATTCTACCGGGAATGAAGGGTGCTGAATTTCTTGCAAAGGTTAGCCGGAGGGACCCGTACTGCTCGACGATGCTGGTGACCGGACATGCCAATTACCACGATGCGATGCGGGCGGTGAACGATGGTCATGTCTTCCGCCTGTTGGACAAACCCTATGCAGAGCGGGACCTACTGGATGCGATACAGGCAGGGGCCAGGCAGCGACAGTTACTTGAGTCAGAACAGGTACTACTGCAGGAAACACTTGTAGGTGCGGTCAACGCCCTGACTGATACCCTGGCCACAGTTAAACCACTATTTTTTGGGCGGGCACAACGGGTAAAAAGATTGGCTGGAGAAATTGCACGGTACTTAAATTTTTCTCATGTCTGGCAGGTAGAAACTGCAGCGGTATTTTCGCAGATGGCATCCATAACCCTACCCGAGGAAGAGGCAGAAAATGTTTTTCTACGCAAGAGGCTGCGTCCACAGATTGTGGAATTGGTAAAGAAGTTCCCCGAAGTGATTGATCATTTACTTGGCCATATTCCACGCCTCGAAGAGGTTCGTAAAATTATTGATTGTTTAATGGGCAACCCACTGCCTTACCAAAACAAGGCAACGGAGGAAGTGCACCAAGCATACCGAATCATCGACGCCGCCCTCGAATATGATTACCTCGAGGTGGATGGGCATGACTCAGAGGTCATCCTTGGAACCCTTAAAGGTGGAGAGAAGCAATTCGATAAGGATGTGATCGAAGCCATGTCCAAGTTATTGCACAAGTCCAAGACACGCTACCTTGTGAACGAAGTACCCTTTGAGGAATTGCGAGTGGGAATGCGCCTGGCCGAAGACTTAAGCTTGGAAACAGCCATGTTGGTGGCACCCAAGGGAACGGATATCACCAAGCACTTTTTACAGGTTTTGCACAACTACGATTCCTGCTACGACCGCACGCCCTTCCCCAAGCTGATTAAGGTGTTTGTTGCAGAAAATGTAACTAGTTAAGAAATTGATGGTAGTAAGTCTTTCATTGATTTCCTGCCTTTTCCTAATCGGACAGGTTACCCTTTTTGCGAGCAATCCAGAATTGAAAAGCGTGCAAAGGTTTCATGCACCACAGGCCAACCAGGCTGCAGCAGCGGATCTGGATTTCTTTTATGCGATCGGAAGCAGGGTAATAACCAAGCATGATCGAAACACGGGCAAAGAACTGGCAAAATCTTCAGGCAAAGCAAAGCATTTAAACAGCGGATATTTCCACCAGGGCAAACTGCTCTGTGCCCACTCCAATTTCCCCACCCTTCCCGAGCAAAGTGAAGTTCTAACTCTCAATCCTAAAACCATGAAACTCACCCATTTCAGGAATTTGGGAAACCCGGGTGGTTCTCTGACCTGGGTAATCAAAAAAGACGGGCACTGGTGGTGCAACTTTGCGAAGTATGGAAAGGATAATGGACGGACTTTTCTTGCCCAATATAACAACGAATGGAAAGAGACCAGACGCTTTACCTACCCACCTACTCTAATCAAGCAACTAGGTAGAGGCAGTGTATCGGGTGGTACCTGGCAAGGGGATGAACTGTGGGTAAGCGGACATGATGACCCGGTTCTGTTTCGCCTGGGTCTCCCAAAGGAAGGTACTGAATTGGTTTACGTAGGAAAAATACAGATTCCTTTTACCGGACAGGGATTTGCCACAGATCCCAAAACGGGCGGACTAGTGGGAATCAACCGGGCAAATAAAGAAGTAATCTTTTCCCAAAGTATCTAGAGGTATTATTTGCCTGAACTCCGACGTTGGCCAAAGTTCCGACGTTGCTTGCCCCCCCCGGATTTTCCGCCCTTCGCCGATTGGTTTGGGCGAAAAGATGAGCCTCCTCCTCCACCGCCTTTTTTGTGGCGTGAATTGGATGACCTTGACGAGTTGGATGACCTTGACGAGTTAGATGAACGAGAGATATTGAAACCAGTTACTCTTTTGCGGTATATGGATTTGCGCATTTTACGCTCCACAATACGTAAGGTACCTTGATCCTCTGAAGTGATAAAGCTGATGGCTTCACCAGCACTATTGGCACGACCCGTACGGCCGATCCGGTGAATGTAGTCCTCTGCATTGGGCGGAAAATCAAAATTGATTACATGCGTAATCCCTTCGACATCGATCCCACGAGCCGCAATATCGGTAGCTACGAGCACCCGGGTTTTGCCATCTTTAAAATCCTGCAGGGCCCGGGCACGCTGGTTTTGGCTACGGTTTGAATGAATAGCAGCAGTGGGAATTTTGGACTTGGCCAACTGTCCAGCCACGCGGTCTGCCCCGTGTTTGGTTCGGGTAAAGACGAGGACGGAGTAAAGATCGTTATCTTCAAGTAAATGTTTCAGCAGTGAGACCTTGGAAGAATTGGGCACTTCGTGAATGCACTGACGGACAGTGTCGGCCGGATTGCTCCGCTTACCGATCTCCACAGTTTTGGGACGGTAGAGAAATTCCTTAGTTAGCTTTTCAATATCACGGGAAAGAGTGGCGGAAAAAAGCAGAGTCTGTTTACCCTTCTTAGGTAAATCCTTAACGATCTTGCGGATATTGGGAAGAAAGCCCATATCGAGCATACGGTCGGCCTCATCGAGCACGAAGAATTCGATACCGGAAAAATCAGCACACCCCTGCCCCATCAAATCCATTAAGCGACCAGGAGTAGCGATAACTAAATCAACTCCTGCCCGAAGAGCTTTTTTTTGAGGAGCTTCATTTACACCGCCATAAACAGTGGCGACTTTTAATGAGAGATGGCGTGCGTAGGCAGATACATTATCGTGAATCTGTACCACAAGTTCGCGGGTGGGAGAAAGTACAAGGGCACGGGTCTTGCCACGGCGGGAAGGATCGCTGGTCAAACGCTCAAGAGTCTCGAGCATGGGCAAAGTAAAGGCCGCCGTTTTTCCGGTACCCGTCTGGGCAATACCAATCAGGTCGTTACCCTCAATGATTAAAGGAATGGCAGCTTCCTGAATAGGTGTGGGATCGGAGTAACCAACTTCTCCGATGGAACGTAAAAGATTTGGCCCGAGTCCAAGGGTTTCAAAAGACATAACTTCAATCTATTAAAAATAGACAAGATGGCGATGTTATTGACAACTTATTGACCGACTGCTCACAAGAATTTGTGAGTAAATATACGGAGAATAAAAAAGAAGGTTAGCGACCGTCGGTAAAAACAGGCTGAGTCCATGCATAGTATTCACGAAGGGAGCCATCCTCATTTTTCACCCGGTGGGTGACTTTGGCCCGAAGATAAGAACTCTTGGCTTCACATTTCGCAGAAAGCCCCTGGACTGTTTTAACGACTTCTCCCTCCGCACCGATAAATTCGATCGTGGTGCCTGGCTCACCCTTGCGGACGGGGCGTCCAAAAAGGAATTCAGAAGCCAGTTCGCAGGCGGTTTCATCTTCATCGACCGAGAGTTCGATCGTATTCTTACCACGTACAAGTTCCTCAAGTATCACCCCAGAGGAGGAATAAAAGTCCCCCTGCAACATCGCCTTGGTTATAGCATCGGAAGTGAGTTCCTCGGAGTTCACCATGACCCAGCCACGCCCAGGGTTATTTTCCTTCTCTCCCCACTTTTGTAATTTGTGAGCATCATCCGAGGATACCCCGTAAATAGTCATTCCTTTTTCAAGTAGGCTATCCCATATCTGCTCGGTGGAAGGATGGTGGGCACCACGAAAGTTTTTGACTCCAGGGTGTGCATTGTAGAGTTCGAACATGTAGAGTCTTTTAACCGGAACGACTTCATGCACCTGAACGGCTCTTGACCAAAGAGGATGATTGAGAATGTTGGTACCACCCGCCTTCTCAGTCTCGTCGACATAGTTTTGCATGATCTTTGATCTGTTCTTGTCCTTAAATTGCCAAGGAACCAACCGGGAAATATTCATGGCAGTAAAGTGAATAGGACCAGTAATTTCCTCTCCAGGAACGAGCAGAAAATCATCCCTAATTTTCCCCGATAATTTCACGGTAGATGGATCAATGAACTTGTTGTGCTCGCTAAGGACCAGGAAGTTGTAGCCACGGTCATGGTACCATTGGGCGACCACCTCGGGTGTAGAGTCAGCATGCCCGCAAAGGACGGTATGCACATGGGTGTTTCCCTTGTACCACTTTCCGGCAAAGAGCAGTGCGGGCGTAATCAGGAAGAAAAGAAATTGGGCAGCTTGTTTCATAGG
>JAQXCL010000156.1 GCA_029251885.1 Opitutales bacterium
AAGGTCGAGTGACCAATCCATGTGAGGGTTTCCTCACTTCGATTTGATTGAAGGAAGGGTAAATCTGGCTCAAGTTGTTCGAAATCTACAATCGTTTGAGAATTTCGAGTGAAACGCCACTTGAAGACGGTAGCCAGACCTTTACTCATCTTTTCCTTAGGCAAATAATTATTCATATATCCGTCGTCCGTATGATGAATAGATTTATTAATTTCAGAACCACCGCAAATTATAACCGTTAGCAAAGAATTGAATATCAAGCAGTGCCTTAACCAAATTTGTATCCCAAATATCATCTCGAATACACTACTATTATTTACAGGAAATTGTTAAGAGTTTAAAATTAGAAAATTAGATAAAAGTAAGCTTAATCAGGCACAAAAAAGCCCCTCGCCGAGACGAGGGGCTAAATTAGAAAACTTTAGAAAATAAAATAAACTATTATCTAGGTCCTTGCTGACCTGGGAAAGGAGGAGGGCCACCTTGTGGGCCACCTTGAGGACCTGTGTGCGGAGGAGGACCACCTTGTGGGCCGGTATGGGGAACTGGGCCACCATGTGGAGGACCTCCTTGATGATCACCGTGTTCTGCCTCATCGTAATCAGCAGGCTCAATGTGATCAATCACTCCGTTGCGAAATTCAATTCGTACTTCATGCTGGGATGCCTTGCGTTTAAATTCTTCGATATCAGAATCAAACAAAGGGCCTTCATACTCACCTGGAACTAAAAGATCAGAGTGTTCATTAACTTTCAGTTTCACAGGACCTTGCTCGGTAAGAATTTCAATCATATCGTTTTCTTGATCAATTCCGATGATCTTTCCAACAATAGCGTCTCCATCTTCTTCACCTTGTTGATGAGCACCTGGACCGGGTTGGCCTGGGTGGTGGGGAGCAGCTGGGTCACCATGTGGACCAGGTTGACCGGGGTGATGAGGAGGAACTGGACCGCCTTGTGGACCGGGTTGACCGGGGTGATGGGGAGCAGCTGGGTCACCATGTGGACCAGGTTGACCGGGGTGATGGGGAGGTACTGGACCACCATGTGGACCGGGTTGGCCTGGGTGGTGGGGAGCAGCTGAGTCACCATGCGGACCGGGGTGTCCGGGTTCGCCATGTTCGCCACCTTCGTAGTCAGCTGGCTCAATATGATCAATTACTCCGTTACGACTTGCGATACGAACTTCTTTTCCACGGGATTCGCGTTTAAATTTTTCGATGTCCATGTCAAAAACAGCACCTTCAAATTCTCCTGGGACTAAAAGATCGGAGTGCTCGTTAATTTTCAAGGACTTAGGACCATCAGGAGTCATAAGTTCTATAGTTTGTGTTTCTTCGTTTACACCGACAATAGTACCAACGATTTCGTCATGGTCTTGAGGCTGTCCGGGATGATCGGCATCACACTTGCCACAATCACCGTATGTAAAAGTTGCCGTAGCTAGGAATGCTACTATTTTGAGATAATTCATATATTTTGGGGTTAGGGTTTTGAACAAGTTTGTTAGTTAAGTCCGCACTAATTGAGACCTAAGGCAAGCGTTTTCTGAATAGAGTTAAACTCACCAAATGCTCAGTTATTACTGAATCTTCACGATTAATAATATTGCAACTTTATACAATAATAACTCACGAACTTGGAACCAATTGAGTAAATTGTAGGATTTCATTACATTTAGAGGTTTATTGTTTTTTCGATTACCTTACTGTTATGATATCACGCTAGAAAGTACCTGGGCCCTATGAAATTATCGCAAATCGATCCCAAGATTAAAATCTTGTCGGTTATCTATTTCATGGTCGCACAAAGTTCGATGATGGCAAGAGCCACATCTGACTCGTTCCTTCTTAAATACTTTGAGGCCGAAAGCATTCCGCTTATGATTATGTCGGCTGCTAGTTTATCGATCATTCTAGCCCTACTTTCAACTTATCTTTGCGAGCGGTTCCAAGCCTATGGTGCTATGCGCATAGCAACTGCGGGTATCATCATAACCCTTTGTATTCTTGTACCCATTGTATATCTTCTGGGAGGAAAAGGTGAAACGAAACCAATCTATGTATTTGCCTACATGCTTTGTGAGACAATTGTAATTTTGCCGATGGTTTTATTCTGGGGTATGGCAATGGGGGTACTCAATCCTACCGAGTCCAAAAGGTGGATGGGATTGATTGGGGCAGCTGGTACTTTGGGCTGTATCTTAGCAGGCTTTACGATTTCTTTTGTAAGTAAACAAGAGTTCGTCAATGAGATCTCCTTGGCGATGAATGCTGCTGTCTTGATCGTTGT
>JAQXCL010000161.1 GCA_029251885.1 Opitutales bacterium
CCGCGGTATTGTTTTCTCAAATCGACCGATTTGATTTTTAAGTAATCGAGAGTTCCGAAATGATTCAGGGCAATCCAAATAAATGGGACAAAGAGAAGGGCGAAAAAGGTAAGTTTAGATTCTTTGCTTAAATTAAACATGATTAGGACATATAAATAACTATCTCATAAGATTGAGTAACACTACCATCTTAAAGACCTAAGTTTTAGCCAAGCCGAAAAAACCGGTTTCCTCGGTTGCATTCTTTTCCCTTGGACAAAAGTAACGTTTGGATACGCTATGTTCTTTTTAAATTATGACTTCTTCTTTATCACCATCCACTCCACCAGCACCTGAAGAGCAGGAGAGAATCAAAAACGAGGCGTCTTGGGTTTCATTACTCAAACAAGAAATTGGTCAAGTTATCGTAGGGCAAAAATACCTTATCGATCGTTTGGTAATTGGATTGCTTGCTAATGGACATGTCTTACTGGAAGGCGTACCAGGCTTAGCCAAGACCTTGGCTGTCAAAACCCTATCTGATTGCATCCAAGGAGAGTTTAAACGCATACAGTTTACTCCCGACCTCCTGCCGGCTGATGTTGTGGGAACCTTAATCTACAGTCCAAGCCAAGGCGAGTTTACCACTAAGAAAGGCCCTATTTTTACTAACCTTCTTCTTGCAGACGAAATAAACAGGGCTCCAGCAAAAGTGCAAAGTGCCCTACTCGAGGGCATGCAGGAAAGACAAGTTACTATTGGTGACGAGACTTTTCCCCTACCCTCTCCTTTCCTGGTCTTAGCAACAGAAAATCCTATTGACCAAGAAGGTACCTACCCTTTGCCCGAAGCACAGATGGATCGGTTTATGCTAAAACTTGTGGTCGACTATCCAGATCGTTCTGAGGAATTGAAAATCCTTGATGCAAATGCCAATGTATCGGTACAAAGAAAAGTCAATCCAGTGGTTGATGCGGAGACTATTTTTCGGTCCAGGAAATTGATTGATCAAATCTATTTGGATAAAAAGTTAAAGGGCTACTTGGTTGACTTGGTCCTAGCTACCCGGAAACCTGCCGAGCATGGACTCAGTGATTTAGAACCTTTTATCCGCTTTGGAGCATCTCCCCGGGCCACCATTAGTCTAGCATTAGCCGCAAAAGCGATTGCGTTTACTCAAGGTCGTAGTTTTGTAACCCCTCAGGATCTCAAGGACATTGCCCCTGATGTTCTTCGTCACCGTGTCATTGTAAGTTATGAAGCAGAGGCCGAAAATGTAAATAGCGACCAAATAATTCAAAGAATTCTCGATACCGTACCGGTTCCCTGATTTAAAATTCCTTTCTTTTAGCCAATTCGGCCGGAAATTCAGGCACTATATTAATGAACGAAAATGACCCAGAATTTACGCGGGAAATTCTCCGTAAAGTAAGACAAATTGAAATTCGATCAAATCGATTAGTATCGGAAGTATTTGCCGGTTCTTATCACAGTGCATTTAAGGGACAGGGAATCGACTTTGAGGAGATTAGAGAATATCAACCAGGCGATGAAGTACG
>JAQXCL010000001.1 GCA_029251885.1 Opitutales bacterium
ACTCAGGTGGCCATACTACCGGTCACCCCGAAAGAAGACTCCCGCTCACAAGTGCTCGAAGCCTGTGAGGCATTATCCAATGAGATTAATAAATGCACCGCTTTTGATGAGACTGTACGGGGGGAAATTGATGATCGGGACTTGCGTGGTGGAGAAAAATATTGGCAGTGGGTTAAAAAAGGAGTGCCGCTAACCGTAGAGATTGGACCACGGGACTTGGAGAATGGCACCGTGTATGTAGGCCGTCGTGATTTGGGAGGAAAGCGTGAAGGAATGAAACGCGAAGAATTTATCTCTTCCTTGAAAGACACACTCATTGCCATCCAAGAGAATCTTTTTGCTAAGGCCCAAGATTTTCAAAGGGATAACACGCGCGAGATTGATGAGCGCGAGGAGCTTTACGAATACTTTACTGCAAAAAATTCTTCCAAACCTGAAATTCATGGAGGTTTTGCCCTTATTCATTGGGACAGGAATCCAAAGTGGGAAGAACAATTGAAGAATGATTTGAAAGTTACCATAAGGTGTATCCCTGAGGGAGTTTCTGATCCCGGGACTTGTCTATTCAGCGGACAACCCAGTCCGGGTAGGGTAGTGGTTGCAAAATCTTACTAAAGTACAGGCTTCAAAGTACTTAACCAATTAAGGCTAAAAACCGGTAAAAGGCATGCAAGTCATTCGTTCGGTTAAAGAAATGAAGACTCGCTCCTTGGACTTACGAAAGGAGGGAAAGACTATTGGTTTCGTTCCAACCATGGGCTCCCTGCATGAGGGCCATCTTTCTTTGGTTGATTTGATTCGCAAAGATTGCGACATCCTCCTTCTTTCTATTTATGTTAACCCTACTCAGTTCGGAGTGGGAGAAGATTTCGATAAATATCCACGCGATACTGAACGGGATTTAGAGCTATGTCGCAGCCGTGGGGTTGACCTAGTGTTTATTCCCGGATCGTCAGAAATTTATGCGGGAAATGCATCGACTTATGTGGTAGAGGGAGAAGTGGGTATGGGGATGTGCGGAACTGCCCGTCCCAATCATTTCCGAGGGGTTGCTACTGTGTGTTCCAAACTATTTAATCTTTGTCAGCCAAACTATGTGGTTCTTGGTCAAAAAGACGCCCAGCAAGTAGTCGTACTCAAACGAATGATTCGTGATCTTCACTTTCCTATCGAAGTGGTGGTTGGCCCAATTTTGCGCGAACCGGACGGCCTCGCTATGAGTTCACGTAATAAGTATTTGCAATCTAAGCAACGAGAGGAAGCTTTGCTTGTTTATCAATCTATACAGGCGGCTAAAAAAATGGTCGAAGAAAAAGGTTCTTCTAATGTGGATCGGGTAAAAGCGGAGGTCTTGAATGTTTTGAAGCAAGGTCGTTTACTACGGGTTAATTATGTCGACATAGTCGATCGGGAAACCATGCGTCCGGAAAAAGAGATGGTTAAGGGTCGTTCCCTTTTAGCGGTTGCCGTTTGGGTGGATCAGGTTCGTTTGATTGATAACTTTTGTTTTTAGTTCCTTTTTTATGACTATTCAAAATAGGCCCCAAAAAGAGTACGATCTTGTCATCGTAGGTAGTGGAATTGCCGGTTTGAGTTTTGCTTTGAAGGTTGCTGAGGCTGGGTACCGGGTCGCGATCTTCACTAAAAAAACCAAGGCCGAGTCGAATACAAATTATGCTCAGGGTGGTATAGCCGTGGTTACCTCTGCAGAAGATGACTTGGATAAACATGTCCAGGATACTTTGGAAGCAGGAGATGGACTGTGCGACGCCAAGGTCGTCAGGGAAATATTGCAGGATGGTCCGGAACGAGTTCAGGACTTGATTCGCATGGGGGTAGAATTTTCCAGCCTGGAAGACGGTAGAATATCCCTAGGTAAGGAAGGGGGGCATAGTAAACGTCGGGTTTTGCATGTTAAAGATATTACTGGCAAAGCCATTGAGGATGCGCTGCTTGCCAATATTGCCGCCCAAGGGGTTGATTTATTTGAACATTTCTTCGCCATCGACCTGATAACGGCCAAGAAGTTAAACAAGCTGGGCATGGGGGCATCCAAGAGCGACCGGGTGGAGGGCCTGTATTTTTTTGATGCTGAAGCAAACGAAGTCATTACCGTAACCGCCTCAGCGGTGCTTCTTGCAACCGGGGGGGCGGGTCAGACTTATTTGTACACCACCAACCCTTCCATTGCTACGGCCGACGGAATTGCTATGGCTTCACGGGCTGGATTGTCGGTCATGAACTTGGAGTTTATCCAGTTTCACCCGACCACTTTGCATTCCTTACAGGGCGATCGTTTTCTCATTACCGAAGCAGTGCGTGGGGAAGGAGCGAAATTAATTGATGCCCATGGAAAACCCTTTCTTAAAAAATACCATCCCCTTGCTGACTTAGCACCCAGGGATGTGGTTGCTAGAGCGATTGATCGGGAAATGAAAAGATCGGGTGCCTCCTGTGTTCGCTTGGATACTCCCAATATGAAGGTGGATTTTAAGGATCGTTTTCCAAATGTATACGAGAATTGTATGAAGCGAGGGATCGATCCGACGAAGACCCCCATACCGGTAGTACCAGCAGCTCATTATTCCTGCGGGGGAGTACCCACCAGTATTGATTGTTCGACCAAGCTTGCCGGTCTTTATGCTTGTGGTGAAGTGGCTTGCACCGGTTTACACGGGGCCAACCGTTTGGCCAGTAATTCTCTGCTTGAGGCGGTGGTCATGGCCCATCGTGGTGCAGAGTCTGTTTGCAAGTATTTGGCTGGGCAGAAAAAAAGACCAGTGTGCCTGCCCGAGTGGGCCGATGGAGATGTGCCAGCTTCCGACGAACGGGTTGTTCTCTCCCACAATCTTGAAGAGTTGAAGCGTGCAATGTGGGACTATGTAGGGATTGTCCGTTCGACCAAGCGTTTGGAAAGGGCTCATGCCCGCTTGCGCAATTTACGGCGTGAAATTAATGAATATTATTGGAATGCCAAAGTGGATGTTCCCTTGCTTGAATTGCGCAATTTAGTCTGCGTAGCTGAATTGATCGTACTTTCTGCCCTTAAGCGAAAAGAAAGTAGAGGCTTACACTTTACCATCGATTATCCCGACCAGTCGGCCAAACCCAAGAATATACGAGTTTCCCCTCGTTCCTAGCCAACTAAGTGGGGAAAAGTTTGGGCAGAATTGGGGTCGTCGGACCAGGTGCCATTGGTGGGTTTTATGGGGGAATGCTTGCACAAAGTGGAGAGGATGTTCACTTCCTCTTCCGTTCGACTTTTGATGATATTGTGCGGGGTGGATTGACCTTGGTTCACCACCGTGAAGGGGGAAGGAGTGCAAAGGTGGAAAATTTACACGCGTATGATTCACCGAGTTCCCTGGGGCCGTGTGATTGGATAATTGTTGCGGTCAAGGCCACGGCAAATTCGGCGCTTGAAGAGATGATTCGTCCAATGATTGGACCATCCACCTGTTTGCTCACTTTGCAAAACGGAATGGGCAATGTGGAAAACCTTTATCGTCTTTTCGGAGAAGATCGCCAAGTAATGGCTGGCCTTTGTTTTACCTGTATTAATCGCACATCACCCAATGTGATTGAAAGCCTCCTTCCTGGGTATG
>JAQXCL010000008.1 GCA_029251885.1 Opitutales bacterium
CAAGAGTTCGCGTCTATCCCTAGCTGGTCAAACGGCCAAAGCGTGGTACGACTTGATTGAAGGAACTCAACAACTCAACCTTGCTCGCAAAAGTGCACAGTCGTTCATCCAAAATCAAACCTTCGTTGAAGAAAGATACGAAAAAGGCCTTGCCAATGGCCTCGATAAAAACCTTGCCCTGGCAATTTCTGCATCCTCCCAGGCTCAAAGCCTCGCCCTTGCCGGGCAGCTTGAATCTGACACAAGAAGACTGAATTTTTTATTAGGGAAATACCCCAGTAGTAACCTTGATCAAAATTTGAGTAAAGAGATTGGAGAATTTCCTGATCCTCAGATTTTCATATCCACCCCCAGCCAAACTTTAACCAAACGTCCTGATTTGCTCGCTGTTGAGAAAAAAGCTCTTAGTGCGGGCCTTGATCTAAGGGTCGCCCGAAAAAACTTTTTCCCTTCGCTCGCCCTAACCGGTGGTCCGGGAAGTCGTAGCGATGAGTTTGAAAATTTGTTGGACCAAAACTTCCAAACATGGGGGATAAATGGTTCCTTTACACAACCCATCTTCAATGGTGGTCGATTGCGGGCAGCTCACCGACAAGCCAAAGCAATACAAGCAGCAGCTTGGGGACAATATCGTTCCACCGCCCTGCGTGCTTTTGTTGAGGTTGAAAACCTCCTTGCTGCGGAAACTCGATTAGCTGATCAAGAAAAATTAATCGAGCTGGCCGCTCAATCCTCCGAACAAGCCGCCGAGTTGAGTTGGGAAAGATACCAGCGAGGAGTTGAAGCAATTTTTAACGCTTTGGAAAATCAAAGACGCGCCTTTGATGCAAGGAGCAGAGCCTTTACTATACGCAAGCAACGCTTGCACAACCGAATTGATCTTTACTTAGCCTTGGGTCTATCCCCCTTGGCCGAAAAATCATGAGAAAATATATTCTTCCTCCACTGGTCCTTGCCACGCTTGTCTGGTTTGCCTGGTACTTGATCCAGATGCGCCCACAACCTCAACCCCGGGAAATTAAAAGGGAATCTCCCTATGTCGAAGTCATCGTGGCCGAAAAGAAATACCTGCCTGCAAACCTTCGCACCCATGGCGTGGTCCGTCCGCGAACATTAACTACATTGATTGCCGAAGTTCCTGGAATCATCGAAGGGGTGGCTCCTTTCACCGAACAGGATCTGGCTCCCTCATTTCGGGCAGGTGGTTTTTTCCGTAAAAATGATTTACTGGTTAAAATCGAAGAAGTTGATCTCCTTAGCACTGTCGCTGAAGCAGAGGCGAACCTTCGTCGTTCTCAGCTTCAATTGATCCAAGAGCAAGAGCTTGCCGAACAAGCAAAGAGCGAATGGGGAGACCGTGATTGGACACAAGCCTCTGAGTTAGTCCGACGAATACCTCAAATTCGCAAGGCAGAGGCAGAAACTCATGCGGCAAGAGCCTTTGTTACTCAGGCCAAGAAAAATTTATCCCGCGCCAAAGTACTTGCCCCTTTTGATGGTCGGATTATTCGTACGATGGTCGATCGGGGACAACGAGTGGGGGGAGGAACTTCTGCCGCCCTAGCCGAGGTCTACTCACTCGATTCTGCAGAGATCGACCTTTCCCTCAGCCAAAGGGAAATTGATTTTCTCGGTTTTGTGGACGGCTCGAACTCCGAGCTCTCAAAAATAAAAGTTGAAACCTTAAATCGTGAAGGAAAGCCAACCCATTTTGGATTTATCGATCGGTCCCAAGGAATTGTTGATCCCAAGACCAGGTTGACTAATTTCATCGCTCGAATTGATCAATGCTTTGCCAATCCCTTTTCCAAGAAAGCAATCAAGAATCCAATGAGCCTTGGAACCTTTTCGAATTTAAAACTTATTGGTAAAAAAGTACCTGTTTACCTATTGCCGGAATCTGCCTTTCGGGATCTAACCACCATTTTAATAGTGGACAAAAAAAACGGTCTAAGATCGCGCCAAGTTGAAGTTCTCCACCGTGCAGACCAAAAAGTCTGGGTTGGTAGCGGAATTAAAAATGGTGAGCGTGTTTGCACCACTCCTATTGAAGTGATTTCGGAGGGGATGATGGTTCGGATAGTCGGAGAAAACAAACCAGTCCAAGTTAGCAAAAAGGTTACGGTTACCGATGCCAACGGGAGTAAATAAATGATTGCTTGGTTTGCCAAAAACGGAGTAGCCGCCAACCTCCTCATGGGGGTCATCCTCATTGCGGGGATTTTTTCCGTTCGTGGGTTAAAAATGGAGCTTTTCCCTGACTTCGATCTAGATCTCGTTACCATATCTGTAGCCTACCCCGGAGCCGCACCTCTTGAGGTGGAGGATGGCATATGCAAACAAATTGAAGAAAAAATTTGGGACCTTACTGGCATCAAGGAAATGACTTCGTACTCACGCGAAAACTTTGGAGTGGTCTCAGTTCAGGTAGAGCGTGGAAGGGATGCCAAACTGCTTGCCGATGAAATAAAAGTTCGGGTTGATTCCATCCTCACTCTGCCAGAAGAAGCCGAAAAACCCATGGTTGAAGTGACTACCATCAAAAGACGCGTCCTTGCGGTTGCCATCCATGGAAACTGTGATGAAAAGTCTCTACGCAAATTAGCTGATCAAACTCTAGATGACTTGACTAACCTTCCAGGCATCACCCAGGTAGAAATTGCCGGAATTCGTAAACCTCAAATTGGAATCGAAGTTTCAGAATCCGCTCTGCGCGAACATGGACTTAGCTTTGACGAAGTTGCTCGCACCCTCCGTCAAACCTCGCTCGATATTCCTGGTGGAGTTGCCCGAACTGCCGCGGGTGAAACCCTACTTAGATCAATGGGTAAAGCCCGTGATGGCCAGGAATTTGATGCCATTGAATTATTACCCTCAGAAAATGGGTCGAGTGTAACTTTGGGAGAAGTCGCGAAAGTAAAAGACGCGTTCGAAGACAAAGCACTCTACACCATTTTTGACGAACAACCCGCAGTTACCCTTCGGGTGTTTCGCGTAGGTAATCAAAGCCCGTTGGAAATCTCTGACAAAGTAAGCGATTATGTCGAGGCCATCCGTCCCAATCTTCCTGAGGGCGTCAAAATGACGATCTGGCAGGATAGTTCTTATTACCTGCGCGGACGTTTACAAATGATGATTGATAATGCATCGCAGGGACTTTTATTGGTCTTCCTAGTCCTGTCTCTGTTCCTGCGTCCATCCCTTGCTTTTTGGGTGGCACTTGGTCTGCCAATTTCGTTCATGGGAGCCTTTGCTGCTATGGGTGTGATCGGAGCTTCGATCAATTTGGTATCTCTATTTGCCTTTATCGTGGTTCTGGGAATTTTAGTCGACGATGCAATTGTGGTTGGAGAATCAGTATATACACAGGGCAGGCGTGGGAAAAGTCCGTTAGCCGCATCCATTGATGGTACGCACCGTGTGGCCATGCCTGTTACCTTTGCAATCATTACCAGTATGGTTGCTTTTGTTCCCCTACTCTTTCTTCCGGGGTGGTTAGGAAAGCTGCTCAAAGATATCCCTTTGGTCGTCATACCAGCACTGTTTTTCTCACTCATCGAGTCAAAGTTTATTCTCCCCTATCATTTGAGCCTTTGCCGATTCAATCAGGCTCCGAGCAATTTCCTATCCCGCTTGCAAGACAAGATTGCAAAAGGACTTGAACGGTTCATTGAAAAGGTCTATCAGCCATTTTTAGAAACCTGCCTTAGGTATCGCTACTTAACCCTCGCTTTTTTCAGTGGTCTATTTGCTGTGACTATTGGTATGATTGCGGGTGGACATGTTCCTTCGATCCGAGGAGTTCCCCCGGTTCCGTCCGATTACATATCGGTTAAGATCAACATGCAGGAAGGTGTGCCCGCTCGGTCTACTGAACAGGCAATTGATACGATCGAACAGGCACGGCTACAAGTCATTGAAGAATTAGACAAGATGGGAGAGCCTAATCCCTTTCGCTATGTTATGCGTACCATGGGTGCCCAGCCTTTTTCAGGCGGACCAAAGAGTTCATCAAATATTGTATCTGGTTCAAACATGGGAGAAGTGAGCGTGGAATTGATCAAGTCGGAGATGCGCACGCGTACGGCCCCGCAAATTTCTGCCCTATGGCGTGAGCAAATCGGACCGATCCCCGGGCTAAAGGAATTATTTTTTGGGGATGTGGCTGCCGGAGGTAGTCGCACCGCATTGGAGGTGGAAATCTCAGGGCTTGATCTCGATAATATGAGCCTCGCCAGTCGAAAGCTTGTCAAACAGTTGGAGACATATGAAGGTTTATTTGATCAACGGGATACCTTTTCTGCTGGCAAACGCGAAGTGCAACTTCGTTTGAATTCAGCTGGCCGATCAATCGGACTTACTCAGGCTGATCTAGGCCAACAAGTCAGACAGGCTTATTATGGTGAAGAAATTCAGCGCCTGCAAAGAAACAGAGATGAGGTCAAGGTGATGCTGCGTTATCCTCTTAATGACCGTAAAAGCCTGACATCCCTATCCAATTTAAGAGTGCGTACACCCAATGGAGTGGAAGCTCCATTAGAAGAAGTGGCGGATATTAAAATTGGGTTAGGGTTTTCCACGATTACCAGAACAGACCGTTCACGAATCATCAATGTGGGTTCTTCTGCGGATAAGGTGGTGGCCGATGTGCCAGGTATTGAGCGAGACTTGGCAAAAAACTTTCTTCCTCAACTGCGCCAGGAATACCCCGGATTAAAGTTTTCCTTTGTGGGAGAAAAAAAGGAACAGGAAGAAAGTGACTCCGGTCTTGCCCGGGTAGGAGGAATTTGCCTCTTTCTAATCTACGCTTTGCTCGCCATTCCCTTCCGCTCCTACCTCCAACCCTTTTTGATTATGTCTGTTATTCCATTCGGATTGATCGGGGCAACTCTAGGACATTACCTTTTCGGACTTCCTCTCAGTCAGCTATCCCACTTTGGTTTAGTTGCTCTGACTGGCGTGGTCATTAATGATAGCTTGGTCTTGGTTCATTATGTAAACGAACGAACTAAGGAAACCTTTCTTTTGGATGCAGTAAAGACCGCAGGGATGGCCAGATTTCGACCCATCCTCCTTACTTCGCTGACTACCTTTGTCGGCTTGATGCCCATCCTTTTTGAAAAAAGTTTGCAGGCACAGTTTCTTAAACCTATGGCCATTGCCATTGGATTTGGTGTAATGTTTGCCACCTTTATCACTCTATTGATGGTACCCTGCCTCTACTTAGTACTTGAAGATTTAAAAAAGGGAGGCCGATGGTTTATTCGCTTCCTTGGCTTCCAGGTTGATCGTCGACCGCCAATAGACAAACCTGTCTCCGTTAACTAAGTCTTTTTTACATCTCCGGTTGCTTCGATTAATTCATTCCATAACTTTTCAGTCTCTGGCATTAGTACATTTCTAGCTATTCCTCGCCGCAAGGGCTCCCCCCAAATCGCATCTACCTCAACAGGTTTACCGTCCAGAAAGTCAATCAAACTGGATGGTCTGTATGGCCCCATCGGCTCGGTTAATTCAAATTGACGATTCAAAAAAGAGTCCTCTATCTCAACCCCATGAGCATAGGCAGCCGACTGTACCTCAAGCATTAGATTATGGGCTCTTTTTTTGAGTTTGGAATCAGCAAGAATCAAATCTGTAGTTATTCCACCGGCAGCAATGGCAAGTCCATTAAAGGGGATATTCCAGCAAAGTTTTCTCCAAAGGGCATCGTCCAAAGAATCTGCTCGCCGAACCTTAATTCCAGAAGCTTCAAAAGATTGGACCATGGTTTCTGCATCCTTGGACAACTGCCCATCTAATTGTCCAAATTGTACATACCCAGGAAGGAGGCTTTCAATCACATTGGGTGATGTGCGATTAATACAGGTAAAACAAAGGCCAGCCATTACCTGGCGATCTTCTCCGAAAAGACGATGAAGGTTTTCCACATTGCTCATTCCGTTTTGCAAAGTGAGCAAGCGGGTGGATGGTCCAATCATTGGACGCATCATCTCTTTAAGCGCCGAATTTGCCGTGGCCTTGACCGCCACAATTATCCAATCACACGGACCCAAGGAACTGGGTGAATCATACGCGTGTAAATTTTCCACCTTTGCACTCCTTCCCCCTTCACGGTGGTGAACCAAGGTCAATCCACCCCGCACAATATCATCAAAAGTCGAACGGAAGAGGAAGTGAA
>JAQXCL010000009.1 GCA_029251885.1 Opitutales bacterium
TTTGAATCCCAATGGCTGATGACTGGGGGGTTAATTCCTCAATGGCCTTGAGAAGCGCCTCCTTTTTTGTTCCCACAGCCCACTCGGTTAAAGCACCCTTTTGAATAGCTAATAAACCAAATGTCTCATCCGATGAATTTTGTAAACGCACGCCGACTTCTTTAATCATTTCATCCCATGCTCCCCAACCAGACATACTCGGGCTACAATCGATAACAAAGATTGACTGACTGGATCCCGAAGATAACGGGTTTTCCAAGTCAGGCTCCTGCCAGTACGGATCCGCAAGCAGCAGGGTCAACAGGATAAAGAGTAGAATGCGTAGAATAAGGAGTAACCAGTCACTGGGTTTACGACGACCTGTCCTGGGAATACTTGAAGAACGAAGAAAACGGAGACTTGAAAAGGATACTTTATGAGCAATCCTCTGGTAGGCTAAATGGGCAATAATTGGCAGTCCTATGGCGAGGCCAGTCCACAAAGCAAGAGGCTGTCCAAATTCCATCATTTATTCATCCCCCGCATACCAAGAAATTTGCGGATGCCATGACCTAGATCGTCGTGGGTACGTAAGGTAGAAAATTCAGAACCCGTTCCAGCGAAAATCCCACTGAGCTTTTCCAAATGATTGCTCATACTCAATTGATAATCTCCACGGATGCGATCAGGAGATACGGAAACTTCTCCCTTCCCTTCAAGTTCAACAAAACGAACGGCCTCAGCATCGGGAAGTTTTTCCTCAAGCGGGTCAAGAACCTGTAAACAGATACACTCGTAACGGGGAGAACGGGCAAAACTCAAACGGTCACGCAGCTTGGCCTCGTTTTCTAAAAAATCTGAGATCACCACCACGGTGGCGTGCATAGGAAGTTTGCTTTTGAATTTTTCCCAGGCTGGATCCCCCACATCCACCCCACTCGGACTCATCCCTCCAATACATGCAAGTAGGCTTTTAAAACTTTCTTTCCCCCCGGATGGGAACATCCATTTCATCGAATCCTCAGACCCACCAAACAGTCCGATCCGGTCACCCTGACGCTGGGCTAAATATGCCATGCATGCGGCAAGCATTTGAGCATATCGGAACTTGGAACAGGGAGATCCCTCGCCTTGATAACTCATGGATGCACTGCCATCTAAAACGATAAAGAGGTTGGCGTTGGCACTTTCCTGGTAAGATTTGGAGACCAGTTCACCAAGCTTACCATAAACCTTCCAGTCCACATTCTTTAGATCCTCACCGGCCTCGTAGGAACGATATTGAAAAAACTCATTCCCCTGGCCCTGTCGCCTACTTCGGTGTAAACCAAAAAAGTTTCCCTCTACCACTACTTTTGCAAGCAGGAATAAATCATCAATTCTCGAAAGATGAACCGGGTCAAGCAGCGGATTCTCCGGAGATTTAATCACGTGGAGAAAGAGTTGTTAAGATTGAGGGCTGGTTTATTTATTCGGATACCTGATCGAGTAAACGATCGATCAGATCATCTGAGCTAAAACCTTCAGACTCAGCCAAAAAACTCGGAAGAATACGATGGCGCAGAGCCGACTTGGCCATGGCCCGGATATCTTCACGAGAAGCATTGGGACGACCATTAAGTAAGGCACGCGCCTTAGCCGAAAGGACCAAAGCCTGAGAACCACGGGAACCCGCACCCCATTTGATTCTTTCAGCAATCCAAGGATCGCAACCAGCTTCTCCCGGACGGGAAGCGGACACCAGTCGCACGGCGTAAGAAACCACGCTTTCTGGAGCGGGCACTTGTCTAGTAAGATATTGCAAAGTTTCAATTTCAGCACCGGAAAGTACTGCTTCGGGCAATGGACGTTCCGATCCGGTGGTATCTCCAACCATTCGTATTTCGTCTGCTTCCGGTAGGTATTGAATAACTGGGTTCAACAAAAAGCGATCAAGCTGAGCCTCCGGCAAAGGATAAGTGCCTTCCAATTCGATAGGGTTTTGAGTGGCGAGTACGAAAAAAGGGCTTTCTAAAGAACGAGTTTCTCCCGCGACCGTAACCTGTTTCTCTTCCATTGCCTCGAGCAGAGCAGCTTGAGTCTTTGGGGGAGTACGGTTGATTTCATCTGCTAATACAACTTGAGAAAAGATCGGACCTGGAACGAAACGAAAGGATAGTTTGCCGCTACTTGCATCTTCATCAACCACTTCCGAGCCAACCACATCAGCTGGCATGAGGTCGGGAGTAAATTGAATTCGTTTAAATCCAAGTGTCAGGCAGTTGGCCACAGTTTTGACCAATAAGGTTTTGCCCAATCCAGGAATACCTGTGAGCAAGCAATGTCCGCGTGCCAACAAAGATATGAGCAACTGCTCGATTACCTCGTCTTGGCCAACAACCGCTTTGCGAATCTCCGCCAACAAGCGTTCGCGCGTTTCCGATAGTTTGTCCAAGGCTTCCTGAGCCGCTGTGTCTGTGGTCATGTATTTTTATCTATTACAATTGTTAGTTATGGGCAATTTATCGTTCCACCACCTCTTGTCCATCCTCACAACCTAAAAGTCCTCAAAAGAGGAGGATATTTTCGGTCAGTTCTGACCGGTGATCGTGAGCAATCTTTCCCATTCCTCTATAAAGCGGCGCAGATGCGGACGATTTTGCGCACTTTCAGACTCGAGCAATTCACGAACCAGGTTTTGCTCCTCAGTGTACTCTTCCGGTGTGAGTAAACCAGAAAAGTGAGCAACTCTTGCCCAAAGTAAATGGGTGGTAAAAGCATCAAATTCATTGTAGGCCACAATCTCATCCAGTTTGCCTTCCAACCATATTTGAGCAACGGAGTCTCCGCTGACTTCCATCTTTCCTGGTATCCCGCTTAGAGTTGCTGCCTGATGTAAAGTCGGACGATCCCTGAATTGACCCATGGCATCTGCCAGATCGATGTTATAATCAGAATTGCGGGCATCAAAATAATCAACCCCATCCCAGGGCTTATTGGGGCGATCAGAAAAACCAAAGCCAGGGAGCCCGTGAACGATTGATCGCTGTACCAGCATAGGGACATCAGCCTGTGCGGAATTATAACCGACCAACTGGGGTTTTCTACGACCGACCGATTTGAGAAAACTTGTGAGGATGGTTTTTTCGTCTGATTTCCCGGGATCTGTGGGATCAACAGGTAAAGAAATAAGTTTTAACGAAGGACGACCTCCGGGTGCCCGTTCCCGAAGAATACCCGCCAAAGAAACCACCCGACATAAAATGGTTTTCAGATAAGGTTGAAAGTCTGCGGCATCTCCCTCTTTTCGTGCACTCGCCCACAACGCTTCAAAGGATTCTGCAGCTTGTGGTCCCGGTTCTTCAACAGGGTTGGAATTGTGTAAAATTTCTGCTGACTTGGGATCGGGAATCCATTCGACATCAAAAGAAAATACACTGTCCGATATTTTTTTGAGCATTGTAAATTAAGACTTTAAAAATCCAACTCGACCTCGAGATCGAGTTGTTTCAATTTTTCTTTGAGAAACTTGGTCGCGTGGTGATAACCGGGTGGCAAAGTTACGATCTCCGGGGTATCCACATCGACAAGAAGAGTATGTTCAAAATGAGCTGAAGGCAATTTATCTTCCGCCAATGCAGTCCATCCATCCTTGGCCATACGAATACCTGGATTTTTTGTGTTTACCATAGGTTCGACACAAATGGCCATTCCCTTGCGCAGTTGCGGTCCAGTTCCCGCCTTTCCAAAATTCGGAATTTGGGGATCTTCATGGAGGGTACGTCCAACCCCGTGACCGACAAAGTTGGTAATGATGGCAAAGCCTTGGTCACGCACATGCTGCTGTACACCGGCGGAAATATCTCCCACCCGGTTTTTATGCAGTGCATTGATTAAACCAAGGTATAAGGACTGCTCAGTTACCCGAAGCAAACGAGCCACTTCAGGAGTGACTTCACCCACGGGAACTGTCCGGCAATTATCGCCAATAAATCCATCCTGTTTCACACAAACATCAACTGATAGAACGTCTCCCTCCTGAAGAATACATTCTTTAATACCGATGCCATGCACAACCTCTTCATTTACGGATAAGCAAGTGTGTGATGGAAAGATGCGATGACCTGAGCGATATCCCTTGCAGGCACTCTTCACTCCAAGTTCCTCCATGATTTCACCACCAGCTTCATCAATTTCCCAAGTGCTCATACCGGGCTTGACCAGTTCGCATAATCGATCCAGAACCTCGGCTGCAGAACGACCCACTTTGCGCATGCGCTCTTTTTCCTTAAAATTTTTACAAATCACTTCCAAACAGCATTTACATAGCCTTCTTTTCAGCAATCCAAAAAATATATTCTCTTTTCAAAGATTTAATTTATCAAAATCTCTGTAGCAAGTTGCCACCCTTTTTTTACATCTAAAAATGGAAAATACCCCAAGAAATATGAGACATTCTGAAATCATCTTTTTCTTTACCTTACTAAGAGGCATGATTTCTCGATATAGTCATGGAGAAGAACTTACCCTTTATAACGGCACAGGATGAAAAAAGGCAGAAGGTATTTACCGTACAAGTTTCAATGGACAAACGGGGCGGTTCTCAGATGTCTCTTTGGCTGCCAAAATTAATTCCCCAAGCCTTTTTTGCTCTCTAATTGGTTAAGCCTCCTACTTTCCTACCCATAATCGTTTAATGCCTCAAATCCCACTCAGGCATGCGAAAGGTCAACTTGCACATGACCCAGCAAAAAATAGTAGCACCCAGGTTTGCGGACCACTATCCTAACTAAAGTAAATGTGATAAAAAATTTACCTGGAACTGCGACCAGTCGGAAATTTTTGGGCCTTGATCACTGCCTCAGTTTCGGCGAGCAATTTCTTTCTTTGTTCCAAATTGGATAGACTTGCCGCCCAGTCCAATGCCTCCTGGGGATCCGACTTTCTAATTTGGCGGACCAAAGCCTCAATCGCCGGATCCGCATCCGTTCCTTCAGGAAATTGATTAATCCATTCGGCGGTGGCAGTAGGGTCTTTACGCGCCCAAACTTTTGCAACCTCTTGCATAGCCACGTTCCTGGATTTTCCTGCAGACATCTGAAGGACCCATTCTCCAGCATCTGTTGGGTTCTGCCTGGCCATCTCGCGGGAAACATCTTCACTTATTGCTGATTTTATCGAGGAGTCCTCCATTGAATCCACCCATTCGACTGCTCGGGAGATATTAGACCTTGCCACTTTTTCCCCCAGTTCTCCATAAGCAAATTCCTGCAATGAACCTTCGGGTAAATGTGCTGCCCAGTGCAGGGCAACCTCTTCTCCCTGGTTCCAAACCTTTTCAAATAAGATATGGGCAGATCTTCCCCGAACACGTCCGTAAGGCAACTCAGTCATTAAATCGGTGGCTCGGGGTAAACTTGATTCTGCTAGGCCATTAATAATTCCCACGAAATAAGGGTTTTCTTCGCCCTCAAAGTTTTCCTTCGCCCAAGTAATTGCAGAATCCGCATCCTCACGGGCCCAAGAATCCATGATAAAATCAGCAATAAGTGAAG
>JAQXCL010000012.1 GCA_029251885.1 Opitutales bacterium
TGGCTTATGGAACGAGCCTCACCAAGGTGGGTGCTTGGGTAGACCAGTTACGGGAAGTTTTCAATCAGCAGTTCCCCGGACAGGTCACCTTAATCAATGGTGCACAGGGGGGCGCCAATTCCGATTGGGGAGTGGAAAACCTGCAGGAAAAAGTTCTGCGTCATCGCCCGGATTGTGTGTTGATCGAGTTTTCAATCAACGACGCGGTCGCCGTCCGCCGGACTACTGTCGAGCATGCCCGTAACAACCTAAACCAAATCATCGACCGGATTCTCCAAAAAAATCCAGCCTGTGAAATTATACCTATGGTGATGAACCCGGTCTTTGGATACGGTAAAGCAAAGAGACCCAACCTTGCTGCCTTCGACCAAAACTACCGGCAAGTTGCTAAGGAACGAGGATTCCAACTGATTGATCACGGAATTGCATGGAATGCCTTGCTTAAAAATGACCCAAAGCGCTTTCTTTTTTGTATACCAGACACCGTACACCCCCTGCGTGACGGTGGATTGGAGGTAAGCACTCAAGTAATAATTCAGGCTTTGGGTCTCAAGCCCGGCTCTCCCCAAAAAAATAAAAGTGAGCCCTGTTTCGACTACCTTTGCCGGATGATGGACAAAGATAAAAACCGGGAAGTGAACCGGGATGAATTTGACGCTTTTTGGAAGTCAAAGTTCGATGAATCCGATTACGACAAAAATGGGAAATTAAGTAAAAAAGAACTGCTGGCCAACCCTCTGTTTGAACAATTGGATAAAAATAAGAGCAACTCCATCTGCTTGGAGGAATACCTCGCCCCCATCGCTACTCATTTCAGCGGGCATGATAACAACAAAGACGGATTGCTGAAAAAGGGAGAGATTTGGAACTAAGCTGACTTAATTATTTGGTCTTTTGCCCAAAAGAAAGTTGCTCCGATTTTTGTTTTACAAAGACTTGTATTTCTAATCCAAGCCCAAATTTTATGAATTATAAAACCGCTCTCATCCTGTTGCTTTCATTTACATGGATTGGCATCTATGCCAAACAAACCAAAGCTCCAGACCCCACCCATGCAAATGTAGCCTACGATCAGTATGAACGAACTAAGGTTGATTTCTGGCAGGCCGAAGGTAAAGGCCCACGCCCGCTAATGGTCTTTATTCACGGGGGTGGATGGAGTCAGGGAAGCAAAGACAAAACTTCCGGGAAGAATATTGAAAAATGCCTCGCAAATGGAATATCGGTTGCCAGCGTAGGTTACCGGTTAACTGGCGAAGCCATTCTGCCCGCTCCCGTACATGATGCTGCCCGGGCAGTTCAGTTTTTACGATTCAAAGCTAAGGAGTGGAAGATCAACAAAAACAAAATTGTGCTTACCGGAGGCAGTGCAGGCGGATGCACCTCTGTATGGCTTGCCTGCCATGATGATCTGGCGAACCCAAATGCAAAGGACCCCATCGAAAGAGAATCCACCCGGGTTCAGGGAATCAGTGTGCGGGGTGCCCAGACCGCAATTGATCCGAAACTGATAGAACCATGGATTGGGAAAAATGTTTTCCATAGCATGATTTATCTCTCCGTTGGGGAGCAAAGCATAGGGGATGCACTTAAAAACTATTCTAAGCACGAACCCCTCTACAAAGAGTTTTCCGGCTACTACCATCTAACCAAAGACGATCCTCCCATTTACTTGGGCTATGGGGGAAATATGAGCACCCCGGCCAAAAACATTGGTCATGGAATACACCATGGCCGATTTGGGGTAGAACTGAAGAAAAAGTCAGAAAAAGTGGGGCACAACAAGGTGTACCTCAATCTGGGAGGAAAAGACGAAAAAGGAAAACCAGTTTCTATAAAAGACCCAGTACTCGAACTTCTGCTTAACTAGGTGGCAATGCCTCATCGCCTACCTGTTCTTTTCCTTGCCCTTCTCTTCGCCGGAGAATGTCTCACAACTACTCTTGCTGAAGAAGCTCCAAATAAACCCAACATCGTGGTGGTGATGACCGATGACCAGGGATGGTCAGACCTTGGTTGCCACGGGCACCCCATTGTTAGCACACCCAACCTCGACAGGATGCACCAGCAAAGTGTCCGTCTGACCAACTTTCATGTGGACGCCTTTTGCTCCCCCACCCGGGCAGCTTTGCTTACTGGAAGGATGTCTCAACGGACAGGGGTCACCTCGACCTATGGCTTACGCAACCTGCTCCGAACCGATGAAACGATCCTCCCAGAGTATTTTAAAACTGCTGGCTATAAAACAGGGATCTTCGGCAAGTGGCATCTTGGTGGGAATTACCCCTACCGCCCGATTGACCGGGGGTTTGATGAATGGCTGGGGCTCGGCAATGGCGGAGTGGGATTGGCAGATGATCTATGGGATAACGACCGTATGGATGACCGTTACTGGCATAACGGACAAATTGTTGGTAAAGATGGGTTCTGCACCGATGTCTATTTCGAAGAGGCGATGGAGTTTGCCCGCCAAAATAAAAGAAACAAAAAGCCTTTCTTTATTTACCTTCCGACCAATGTGCCCCACCGAGCAAACAATGTGCCCAAAGAGTGGATGCAGCCATACCTCGACCAGAGGTGCAACCAAGACCAGGCATCTTTCTATGCAGGGATCACCCGGGTGGATTGGAATATGGGCAGGTTGATGAAATTTTTGGATAACGAAAAATTATCGGAAAACACCCTTCTCCTTTTTCTGACCGACAATGGATCCATCCACCCCATCAGGAAAAAAGGTACCGACATCGACTCAGTCTCCGGGCGAAGGGGAATGAAAGGAAAACTCTACGAAGGGGGCCACCGTGTGCCCCTCTTGATCCGTGGGCCAGAACATCTAATCGGAAAGCCAAGGGAACTTTCGATCTTTAGTGCCCATGTGGATTTACTACCCACCTTCATCGACTTGTGTGGTCTAGGGGAACCCAAGCGGGCAAGCCTACCAATCGATGGCCGGAGCTTGGCCTCCATTTTACAAGGTTCTGATAATTGGGCAGATCGTACCCTTTTTCTCCACACCCAAAATGGAGTTAAGGGCCCACAAAAATTTGAGGAAGCTCTGGTCATGACCGAAAAATGGCGACTGGTTTATTACACCCCTGATGATTACAAACTTTTTCAAATTCACAACGACCCCTCCCAGTTCCATGACCTATCCACTCAAAGGACGGAGGTGGTAAACCGGCTCAAAAAAGAGTATGAAGAATTTTGGGGGAAACTTGGACAGGACCGCCCCCTCGAACGCCCCCGACTCTCCTCACAAACCACCACCTGGTTGACCAATGGTTGGCAGAGATCGATCCGCGAGGGCAATACGGGGAGTGGAAGTTGGCCAGTTACCGTTGAAGAACCAGGGACTTATCTCTTCGAGCTACGGAGGTGGCCACGCGAGGCGGGCAAGGTTGCGATGCGTGCCCCCCTCCCCCCGGTCAGTGACCCAAAGATTGAATATGTGGGAAATAAAGGAAGTAATACTCAGGGAATGGCTTTGGACATAAGAGCGGTTGAGTTTTCGATTAAAAATGAGCTCACCTTAAGAAAGGAAATTGCCGCAGATACAGAATCTATAAAATTTGAAGTATCAGTAAAAGAGGGATCCCTTGATCTGACCGCCAAGCTCATTTTGAAAAGCGGAAAAAAGATAGGTGCCCCGTATCTTTACATTTCTAAAACCCAGCCTTAGCCTATTCAATCTCATGAAAATATCAGCCTTCGTTAGCTTTTTATTCCTTCTTTTTTCTCTTTATTCATTCGGTACAGAGAAGAAGACCAACCTCATCCTAATTATGTCCGATGACATGGGCTATGAGTGCGTTCGGGCGAATGGAGGCACTTCCTTCCAAACGCCCCATCTCGATGAACTTGCCAAGACCGGTGCACGCTTTACCCATTGCTACTCGCAACCCCTGTGCACCCCATCACGCGTTAAAATTATGACCGGGATGTCCAACCTAAGAAACTATGTACAATTTGGCGTACTCGACCGCAAGCAGACCACTTTTGCCCACCTGCTTAAAACGGAGGGATATGCCACCTGTATCGTAGGGAAGTGGCAACTGGGCAAGGAGATCAATTCCCCGCAACACTTCGGGTTTGATGAATCCTGCCTCTGGCAACACACCCGACCAGCAAGAACACCAGACAATAAGGATACCCGTTACCCTAACCCCCACCTCGAAATTAACGGGCAGGCCAAAGACTACAACAATGGAGAATATGGGCCCGATGTAGTTACGGATTACCTCTGCGATTTCATGGAACGCAACCAGGACCGCCCCTTCCTCGGTTACTATCCGATGATTCTACCCCATGACCCCTTCCGCCCCACTCCGGACAGCGAGAATCCAAAGTCCAGGGATGGTACACGTAACTATCGGGACATGGTCACCTATGTTGATAAAATGGTGGGCAAGATCGTGAGCAAGCTTGATGAACTGGGCTTAAGGGAAAACACTCTTGTCCTTTTTACCTGCGACAATGGCACCTCTGGAGCGATCAAATCCGAACTCAATGGGAAGATGGTACAAGGAGGCAAGAGACAGATGACCGATGCAGGCACCCATGTTCCCCTGATCGCCAACTGGCCCAATACCATAGCTGAAAAACAGGTCATAGATGAATTGGTGGACTTCAGTGATTTTCTTCCCACCCTGCTGGATGCGGCCCGATCTCCCCTACCAACTAACCTCACTTTGGATGGACAGAGTTTCCTTCCCCCAATCACTGGCAAGCAAGCGAACCCAAGAAAATGGGTGCACTGTTTTTACAGGGTAAAAGGAGAAGACGGCAAATTTCAGCAATGGGCGAGAACCCAGCGGTATAAACTCTACAACACCGGCAGATTCTACGATATTTCACAAGACAGGCTGGAAAAAAATCCCCTTCAAAAATTATCGCCCGAAGAGAAGCAAACCAGGGCAATGCTCCAGGACGCACTCAATCAATTTGACCGGGGCAAACAACCAGAACGAATCGATCTCTTTGCCAAAAATAATTTTTCTCAATGGACAACCCTAAACGGAAAACCTGT
>JAQXCL010000013.1 GCA_029251885.1 Opitutales bacterium
ATAAAGGTATCCCAATTTGGATATGGCAAACAAGATAAAGTTGGGCGGAATTATTTTTCTTCCTTTAGCGTTGATTTTAGGAATCCTTGGTTTGGGTTCGCCGGTGTATTTTGCAACCGTTTCAGAGCGTTCTTTATCCGATGTTGGACTTAACACCAAGACTGTCGACGAGGAAATGGTCCGCCAACTCCGTCAGAACAATATTGGTCCGGCTGAAATGCTTTTGCCATTGGCTTCGGTAAGCAAGCGTCAAGATTTTGCTGATGCTATTGAAAGTAAGCAAAAAGCTCATCCGGAACTATCTATATCCGGAGGAGGTAGTATTTTTGATATGCTTACCTTTAACGAATACTTCGGGGGTTTAGATAAATACAACTTGGATAAAGGAAGGTTTCAGGCTTTCTTTGTTTATAATCGAGCTACTTCAAGAGGAGATCTTTGGGATCGATTGCGTGATAAGAGTTCTAATGATAATGTTCAGGCTTTACTTCGTTCGATTCCTGTGGATGGACGTCCTGGTTTTTTCTGGAATAAGTTGATCAATGAGCCTCTCGTTTTTGCATTTCCAGGTGTAAAAGTAGCCAAGCTTACGGATTATCCATATTTTTCAGGTCGCAAAGTACTTCTTTCGGTTGGTTTGCGCGGACCAGAGGTTTTCGAAGGAAATGTAACAGAGGCTCAAGTTCGCGACCTTTGTTTGTCTGAAGCCCGAGCGGGTTTGGCAGAATTTACTGGAGATGCGGAGTGGTTTGATGTCCGCAAAGAAGGAAAAGAAACAAACATACGAAGTGTGGATGGAAACTTGAGCCTTCCCAATTCCTTGAATTTTGGAGACTTGGCTGATCGCTCAGTCATGCTCAAGCTAGGTCGAACCAAGGATGGTGGATATGCTGTAATTATTGGAGGAATTGTTAATTCTGAAGGAAAAATGGAAAGCCACGGGCGCTGGCTACCTTATCCAATTCTTGTTCCGATGATGGTTGGAACCGCGATGTCGATTGAGAAGGATTATTATTCTGGCGATACCGCGTTTGAGATCGGTAGGCTTTCGCAAAAGGCATTGCAAGGAGATCATTCATCCAAGGAGCGGATTCGTTCATTTTACTGGTCGGCTCATCAGATAGCCCGCAAAATGAACCTCATTCAAATGGCTGAACTTACACAAAGCTGCCCTGATTTACAGGGTATTTTTGATCTTGCTGCCTTAATTCGTATGTTAAACCGGCCGCTTTCTGCCTCGATCGGTAAAGTGAAAGAAGCGAGTAGGGAAGTAGGCTTTATTTCTATGGATAAAAGAGAAGAACAAAGAAATCAACTTCTCGAGATGATTGAGGAAAAGAAAGTTATTCAGGCTAAATTCGAAAGAGACCTACAAATTCTTTACACATCGACCCTGCTTTCTGGCAATCCTTCGGGTATTTTGAAATTTGTACGTAATTACCCTGTTTACGATAAGGATGGGGATGACGACGCGGTGGAACGAGCCTTGGATGACTTAAAACTCGCGATGTCGCACGGGCAGGGTGCCCTTGATCACTTGCTTTTGCGTAACAAACCTATTCACCAAAACGGATTTGCCGTGCGTTTGGCCGAACCGCTGTTTCCGTTTTTAGGAGGAGGATTACTGACTAGTTTATCTCACAAACACCGGGATCTTTCTATTAGCTTGAAAATCATCCTTTTGGTTGCCTCCTTTTTCTGTTTTCTTCTTTTTGTTTCTAAAACATTGCCAAGACCTGGCTACCAGCGATCAAGCAGTCATTATGCTCTTCGTTGGACACGCAGGTTTTGTGCTTCTGCCTTGTTTGCATTGCTAGGTGTATTGGCACTTGAGCCTACACTTTTGCAGACCCCAAGAGGGCAGGTATCCGTAGCTGGGTTTGATTTTGCGCTTGCGAATCTGCTCGCCTACGCCAATGAGGAATCTATGGCGGATCAAAACCTAACTATCGTTACCGCGATCATCGCAGGAGTATTCCTGCTTATACAAATTGTGATTTTCATGATTTGCATGTCTCGCGTATCGCAAATCAAAAACGAAGAGCTTAAGTCGGGTTTAAAACTCGGACTGCTCGACAACGAGGAAAACTTGTTCGACCTTGGATTGTATATCGGTTTGGGAGGGACCGTGCTGTCATTAATTTTGCTACTTATTTTGGATGTAAAGCAGGACGCCCTCATCGGTGCATACACATCTACCTTGTTTGGGATCCTTTTTGTTGCGGCTTTGAAAATTGTCATAATCCGACCATACCGCAACCATCTGCTTGTCAAGCAAGCTGAAGAAACAGGAGCATGAATCGCAGTCTGCTGCTCGTAGTTTGCGATTTCCTGCTCCTTAGCATCCTTGCTTTGGCACGCTTTGATGTGCCTAAGGGTGCGGTGATTGCACAGGATGGTCAAAAAGTTGTTTCAAAGGAAGTTGTAGAACGCATATCTGATGGAGAAAATTATGATGATGTTGTTGCAGAGCTTGAGGCAACAAATGAGACGTTGCTTGAAAATTTGAGCAGCGATAAAGATGACTTATTCGAGCAAAAACTTAAATTGGAGGCTGAAATTGCTGAACGCCAATTGATTCTTGAGCAAAAAGAGCAGGAAATTGAATCTAAAGATGCCGTCATTCAAGGAAACGAACAAGCGCTTGATCTTGCAAAAAATGAGGCCGAAAAATTAGAGGCTCAACGCAAAGAAATCGAAAGCAAAAGAGAAGAACTTTTGCAAAGCAATGCAGCATCCAAAAAAGAACTCGAACTTTTGGCCAAAAATCTAGAGCAAGCTAAGAAAAAGTCTGAAGAATTAGCTGAATTAAAATCAGAAAAAGAAAGAGAAGCTCAAGCTGCCCGTTTGGAATTGGCTGCTTCAGTGGAAAGGGCTAAATCACAAGAACTTGCTGCCTCTGAAGCCAGGGCTTTGCTGAAAGATGAAAAGAAGCGTTCGGATGAACTACTTGCTTCTACTGCCAAAATTAATCAAAAAATTGATAGTTTAAATGTTGGATTAGATGGGGTAGGGCAGGATCTTAAAAATGTGGGGGAAGGTTTAGTCGGAGTTGGTGAAAGAATTTCTACGGTCTCTCAGGATGTCCAAAAATCAGCTGCATCACAAAAGGAAAACTTTCGAAAACTCAACGAAAGACAAACCCGTTCGGTTAACGAAATCTTTACACGGTATGAGCAAAATAAGGTGACATTGGAGTTAACTTACACCCACAAGTTTGGCATCACGCAAAGCATTCGTGAAGATAAGTTTTCTATGGATACCATTCTTATGGTGGACGGAAATTTTGTGTATGCCCTTATTCATGCCAAGGACAGTCCTTTTCGTGTAGAAATTAACCCTCGCCGCCTTGTTTCTGTAAACGGACAAATTACGGGTTCCAAATTGAAAACACCATTGGAGGTAAAGGAAATCGCCTTTATGGATGATCCACGAATGATTATTGTCCCCTTATATGCCAACCCGCAAGATTTAGTAAAATCTTCAGGTATTGAACTTTTTCGAGCACCAGAAAATCCATTCTTATTCGACGATGCTGTTGTAGTTGATGTTAAGGATAGTCGTTTTGGACAGACTAAATGTCTGCGTGATGAGAAAGATGGTCGTTATATAGAAGTCGATGAAAGGCACTTTGCTTTTCTAACTGGTGCATTTAATCCTGGTAAGGGAGATCTCGTTTTTTCTCAAAAAGCTGAGTTATTGGGAATTATGGTAAATGGAGATTACGCATTTCATGTTAAAAACTTGGGCGGTCGTATTGAAGGTGGTTCAAGAACTCTTTTAGGGGATTCTTTTGACGCTGATAAAACAAATACCTTACTTCGAGATTTAAAAAAGAAACTTTCTGGATTAAGCAAAAAGTTTAAGTATTGAATCCGTAGTTTCTTTACCCTATCCGCCAAGTCATCTAGCTTGATCCGGATGTCATTATACCTTTTCACTAATTTGGTTTACCTATGAGTTTTTTGACATCTGCGATCAAGGATCGAGGGTTTGGAAAAGGTTTAATTGATTTGCCAAAGGATTATTCACCTTGGTCCGTTACTTTGGTGCTCATCCTTTTAGCCTACTTGCTTAGTTTTTGGGTTAGGTTGGAGTGGATTGATTACGCTCAGGCAAGCTACACAAACGAACAAGGTGAAGCCGTTTTTCTTCGTCCCAACATGGTACAGGAAGGAGTGGCTCTGCCCAACACCCACGACAGTTTTTACTTTGGTAGCATTGTTCAAAAAGCAGCACTGGGCATGCACCAAGAAAACAGTCTCCTTCCTGGCGTATATCAGAACGGTATGATTACGGCCCTTCCATATTGGTTAATCTCTCTTTTTCCAGATTTTTCCATCGAGCACCTGCTTTTGTGGTTACCTGTTTATGTAGCTGGGCTGGTTTGTATACCAATCGTACTTATTGGGAGGTTGTACGGATGTTCCTTTTGGGGTTTTGCGGCTGCTTGCTTGGCTGGAATAACCCATAGCTATTATAACCGCACTCTTGCGGGCTATTATGATACAGATATCTTTGCAATTACTTCTCCTGCTTTCTCCGTCTACTTCCTTTTGGCGGCATCTCGGAATTTATCATTTCGATATTTGCTGGCAGCTGTTATTTCTTTGCTGTTGGGCAGGTTTTTTTATGGTTCGATCCAAGCGGTTACCTGTTCACTTTGCATAGGGTTTATGTCCTACCGCATTGGGCTTTCTATCTTTGATACTTGGCTTGATCGAAAGAGCAGGGAGGGGGGGCTGAAGAAAATATTCGATGGATTAACCACCCCTTTCACTCTTTCGACTATTTTACTAATGTCTTGGGTCTTATTGACCGAAGACTGGTCCCATGGGGGAGTCATTGAAAGAAATCCAGAAATGTTTTTTTTGGGATTATCCTTACCAGTTATTTTGCTTATTGCCTCTTTTTCTTCATTGAAGTCAAAAATCCTCAAAATTTATTCTTGGCCATCCGTCTTCAAAGCAATGCCCTTTTTAGTAACAATTTTCCTCTTAATTGTGGGGGGCGGGGTTTTTCCTTTAATTAACGTTGGTCCTTTTTCGGGCACTTGGTCTAAAATTACTGGTAAATTACAAAGCTACTCGATTGTTGGGCAAACGGGTGCGACCATGGCGGTCGATTCCGATTCCCTCAAGTTCCTGGATGTAAAAACGACCATTAGGGAAGCAAGTAAAATCCCTTTCGAGGTGGTACGAAATCGTATCCTTGCAGATACCCCTACTTGTTCATGTCCTCGATGTATGCCCGGGGGGCTTAAAAATGCTAGTTTTGTTATACCTGCATCGATTCTTGGTTTAATCGGGCTTGGACTGCTTATTTTACGGTACTGGGAGTTTTGCATCACCCTGCCTTTTCTAGCCATTGCTTACAATTGTTTTAAAGGGGCGGTAGGATTGAGGTTTACCGTGCATGTTGGCAACTACGCGGCCATTGGACTAACCTTTTTATTGATCGTTTTAACCTGGGGTGTCGCAAGACTAATTCTAAAAGAAAGGATGAATAGCGATGTATTCAAGAAAAGGTCAGGGTGGGTTAGCTTGGGGCTTGTTGCTCTTCTGGTTTTTTGGTTTGCATTACCTAATTTACAACATGCAGCCAATTATCATTCTCATGTAGTTTATCCGGTCAAGACCATGGAGGTTTTAGATGAGTTAAACAAGGCATCAGAACCTGATGATTTTGTGGTTACTTGGTGGGATTATGGGTCTGGATGTTGGTATTATGGAAATACTAGAACTTTCACTTCACCCGCTCATCAAACTATCGACAATTTCCTTAGTTCGGAAATCTTACGATCTAAATCTCCCGTTCAAGCTTATAACTTGGCGAGATTGAAAACAGAAACCTTTATCCGTCTACAAGAACAACATGAAATAAAGGGGGAAAGTGATTACTCCACCGCAGTTCAGGCAATTTTTCGTGATGGATCCCCCGAACAACTTTTCTACCAAGGTTTTTTGGCTGATGCCTCTAAACCCGGTTTTTCCCTTCCTCCAAAAACCCAGGAAACTTTTCTTTTTCTGCCTTACGAAATCTTGAGGATTTTTCCTACCATTCTCAGCTTTAGTTCACGTAACCTCTATTTTTCTGGTAATGCAGGAAGTAACGCTGCCAACCTTAGTGAGCCACCTTTGACCATTCTTCGAGGAGGCAGAAGGGAAGGGGCATCCTATGCCTTTAACGGCGGTTATCGATTAAACCGGCGTGGAGATTTACTAATCGAAGGGGCTCAGAATGGAATGATTTCTTACGGACAAGCTTTTGAAATCGACCCTCTCGGCGGACCGGCACGGATGGTTGACTCTGTTTCTGTAGACGGTCTTACAGTTGGATTGAAAAATGACCCTGCTGTTGGCCGGCGTTTGGTTCATATTCCTCATCTGAACGAATTGATTATCATGTCTGCGGATACTTTTCGTTCTTCTTTTGCCCGTCGTTATCTTCTTTCACGATTCAATGAAGATGTTTACTCCCATCCATTGTTTGAAAAGGGCGCAGATCCTAGAAAGCAACCCTTCTTTACACAGGCTGACTGGGTGACCAGCCAGGGTTCTAAAATTATTCTCAATATGAGAGGTGGTTACAAAATCGAAGCAGATTTATCTCAGAACCTTGCAACTTTGCCCAACTCTTCTACCCCCATCCCTTTTTCTTTTCATCGCAAGCTTCACGATCCCAAGACAGCTAAACTCATTGATGTTCCCTCAATAGAAAAGAAGAATGCCCGCTTTCATCTTATCCAAACTACACTGCCGTATTTTAGTGGAGACCGAAATTACAAGGTGCCTGAAAACATTAAAAATATACCTGAAGTAGCTAAGATCCATCGTATACCTCCCTCCGCTCTTTCATCCTACAACGAAATGGATGAAAGCACTGCCATAGACGCTGGACAGGATCTTGTAATTCCCGGTCTTGGCTACCAACTTGGCCAAGCTTGGTTTTTTATGGACGATGAAGCTTTTCAGAGTGTTTTAGTTCAAGGCTATTTTATGGAAAACTTGAACGATCAATATTTTGAAAAAGTATTTTCGAATGCCTGGGGAAAAGTGTATAAATTCACAAAAAAGTAACTTTTATGTATCAATAAAACTTGTTA
>JAQXCL010000035.1 GCA_029251885.1 Opitutales bacterium
TAATGTAAAACCGCCATGGTGCTATTAGGTTCGAACCCCTTTCCTTGATTATAAATCGATACCGTACGCATCTGTTCCCCCCCGCTCGTCCAATTTGTAACCGTCGCATTTACTTCTGCATTAGGATCATTGGTGTCTAAAGCTCCACTTCCCCACACCACTACACTTGGAGATATAGAATCGCCAGGACGACTTTTCCAAGTGTTACCTAAAAAAGAGGTGGCGATCACTGGAGATATTGTGCCCACGCCATCAACATAAGCAGTAATGTTTGCGTCCGAATTTGCGTAGTTTTCCCAAATACTTGCCCGGCGGACTTCGACCACTGGGGTGTTATTTCGATCATAGCCCCGACCTCCGTATGCTAGAAAGTCTCCGAATTCATTAATTTCTCTAGGCCCAACACGGGCATAATTTATACCCGTTTCCTGGACCAATGCCTTGGCGTAAGGCATGGATATAAGATTTGTATGAGTGGTGTTATTGAAATCATCAAAACTTATTAAACTGGAATTAGCATCTAAGTATTCGAGCAGATCCAGGACCGTTGAATTACCATCTGCCGTTGCGTTCAATTCGATAGAGGGTATAGATTTGGTCATATTTTGATGCTCTTGTAAATATTCCAACATATCCAGGTAGGTTCCAACATCGTTGGTTCGATAATTCGAAAAAGTAGACCCGAAAGTGTAATAAATTTCTGGATTACGTACATAGCCACTGCCCTTGGTGAGATCAACTCGGGCATCTAAAAGCATGTTCAAAATAATTTCAGGCGGTCGATTTTCAATACCTTCAAGAAAAGACATGTCGACGCCTTTCATAGAGGAATCAAAGACAAAGTGGTGGATTTCGCCGCGATGAAAATTTAATTCCGGAGCAACCTCCCCGTTAATCATAAACTGTCCGGGACTACCATCTGAGGTTGGAAAAAAACTGTCGTAAAAATTACCTGCCAAAGAAAGCTTGTGTTCAATGATCGGAGATTCAGATAAGACAACCCTTGCACCTTGGACGGGGTTTTGGCGCGATCGAACAGTGCCAGTAACCATTGATTGGTTGATGGTATTTTCATCTCCAACTCTTAGAATCAAGTTTTTAGAGGCAATGCCTCCTTTCATATCTGAAACTACAACCCGCAAGACTTGGCTTCCCAACTCGCTAAAATTTAAATAGATCGAAGGGCTGTTGAGCTGGATGGATGCACTAAGAGACTGTTCATTTAAAAACCATGAATAAGCAAAGTTGGATGCATTGCCATCTACCATAACTGAAAACTGTACATACTCCCCCGCCAAGGGAGAGGTCGAGGTAGCGGAAAGATTAAAGTCGGGCACCTCCGCCTCACTACGAGCCACAGATCCAGCATTAACCACCACTTCAATATAGGGCATGAGCTCATGGCCGCCTGTTCGAATAGGTGTAAAATGCAAGTCTGCATTGTAATCGGAATAGGTGTTTCCCACTAATAAAGCACCATCATTGAAATTAAAGGGTGTTTGCGGAGTGGTATCTAATAAAAATGGTTCGATCGGGCCATCGTCACTATGAGTTGCCACATTAATTACCAGACCGTCTGTAGAAATATCCGTTCGATAAGATAAATAATAGTCCAGGAGCTCATCTCCAGTTAACATACTGTGTGGTTTAATACTTGCAGTTGTTGGCGTTTGGGCCCGTATTCCTCGAATCCATTTGGTGGTAGGGTCCAATAAAGTTGCTTGCGTAAGGTTATGCGTCCCCCTTCGTTCTAAAATGTTAGAAGGGTTAAGGATCAAGATCATCGAACCATTCTCATCCATGATTTGAACACTTGGCTCTTCCACAAAACCCCTACCCGCTTTTGTTATATTAAGCGTCCAAATGTCAGATCCTGGATTATAATTTAAGGATCCGTTCACATCTTCACCAGTTCCTTCAATATTTATCGCAAAAGGAGATGCATTTTTCTCTAAAGTATAATTCCCATCTTCATCAGCAGGAAGATTTACAATAAATGTACTGACTCTAAGACCCGCTGGCGAACGACCAAAATTACTCCGATATATACGAAATGTGTTATTAACTTCAGTATTACTCTCTTTGAGTACAAAATTTGGATCGGCTAGTTGAGACGCATCAATCTCCGCTACATCTACTCCGATGCTCGTTCCCACAGTATACCCACCATTGGTCATTGTATTGGTCAGGCCAACTTTTGCGGCTATGGTTAAATCCCCACTTGTTACAATATCATCTTGTGTGCCCATAACAGAAAAAGGGTTTGCCTCTATGATTTGATCGGCGTCATCACTTAAGGGTCGCTCGCTGCGAGTAAAGTACCTATTCGCTTCAAGAAGTCCAAAGTTGTATCCCAGATTGGCTGCAATCATACTTGTTGGTACTTCCCCCCCCCCCAGTTTAACATGGACCCCAGGCCCTCCAACAAAACCTTCACCGGGTGCACTACCCGAGTAATTTGTTAAAATAACATAAGATACTAACAGGCTCTGAATATTTACAGTTAATTGGTTTGTGAAGTCCGTTCCGTTAATGGTTATATTTGCATCCTGGGCGTTGGCGTAGAACGCCCCTGGTTCAAGCACATTAAACCCTAAAATATGTCCAGACTCATCGATAACTGCCTCTAACTTAGCCTGTCGAAACCTAGGATGAGGGCTAGGATGAGGGCTGCCATTGTCAAGTAGGTCTTCTCCACCAATAATTTCCACACTTGGAGGTTCAGAAAAATTGGTATTCAAAAAGCCAGAATCTTTAATTGTTACAGAGGCAACCCCAATAAAGGCACTTCCTTCATGATTCCATTCATCACTAAGGGCTGCAGCCTTGCTCAAAGCCTGTAGATTGATTGCAATTGGATAATCCAAGCCGTCTTGGCTTAAAGTCATTCGATCTGCTCCCTCAGTAATTTCGATGACGCCAGATAAAGTTCCCTCGGAATCATAGGGGTTTGCTCCAAAAGAATTAAAGGTTTGGGAATACCTAAGTAGATCCAGCGTTACGGTACTGCTTATTACTGGTACAATATCTAACTGTTCATCCGTATTGCGTGAGAAAAATTCACTTACCTCTGCCATTGCAGATTCAATTTTCTCTTTGGTAATGGGTTCATAAGAATCAGTTTGTAATTCTTCAAGTATACTCTCCCCCAGCTCATTGGTCAGAGGGTTATTTGATCCCCCCATAGCGGACTCGTACGCTGTAGTTTCATCAATAAACCTAGCCGGTATAACCAATACTTTCCGAATCCCCATAAGATCCACCTGCTGAGTACCGATTTCAAACTCTCGCTCAATAATGAAGGGCAAACGGGCAGTCTCGTTTATATCCAACCAAGTTGCATCAGTGGCGTTCCAGTCCATTGCTGCAAAATCTTTAGTTGCATTATTTGGAGCGTTTGCAGGGTTTGAGCCCCACTTCCAGTTGTGATAAGTTATTGATTCTCCGTTACCTTGTAGCCACTTCCAATTTCCCTCAGTGGCGTTTATATCGACATCTTGAAAGCTTGTATTTAGGTCAGTGTCATACCTAGTACCGTTAGTTCCGTTGCTATCAGTGGCACCAATCCAGGCATAGGTTTGCGAAACATTGTTTTCGTCTAAGCCTTCAAAAAAAGTTTCATCCTCATAGGCCTGTTGTAAAAGTTGAGCAATTAACTGGTTCTCATTTGCATCGTCAATTTTTAAAAGACTGGCGTTTTTCTCCATCGCCGCATTCACCGCTTGTTGGAAGGTTACCCTTGTAGAATTAATCTCATATTTTTGGGCCAATATTTGGTCTATTGTAATCTTCGAGCCCATAATTAAAGGATATTCTAAGTGATTAATTCCACCCACCCTTCGAGTGCTCGGACGCAAATGCTTAACAAGGAACTCTCTTTGTTGAGTAGTCTTGTAAGCTACATCCCCCTTTGCAAAGAAAAGCTTACCCCCCTCATTTCCAATGTCCATTACCCTGAATGCATTTTCGGACATTGCAAAATCATTGCCCAAAGAAATTCCCCAAACCGCCAAGCCTTTTTGGCTGAGCAACTTTTTTCTTTTACCAAATGTCCAGGCTCGTAAATTTTGCC
>JAQXCL010000048.1 GCA_029251885.1 Opitutales bacterium
GGTGTATTTTTAAATTAGTTGGGTAGGACGATTTTTTCTCCGTCCGCCTTGGCCGATTGGTAGACCGCCTCAATCAACTCGACCGCTTTTCTCGCCTCCCTGCCATCGACCTGCGGAGACACTCCTGTACATATAGCACCAAGTGCATCCTCAAAATTTCTTTGGTGCCATTGAAAATCAATCGCCTTGGGATCGGCAGCTCCTGCACCTGTTTGCACCGCACCAACTCCAAACTTTTCAAGAATTTCTTTATCTCTGGGCAAAGTCGTTCTGAGGTCCCAAAGATCAAATTTATCATCGCACATCCGAATGGATCCCTTGTCCCCACATACATGAATCGATGCCGGTAGTCCGGTGTTTGAATAGCATGCAGTCGATGCCTGAATCACTCCCCTTGCACCGCTTACAAATTCGACCATCGCCACCGCAACGTCTTCCACCTCAATTCCCTGGTGAGCTTCGAGCCCGCAGGTTGCCCGCACACTTTTCACAGGGCCGACCAGATGAAGCATCAGATCAATGGTGTGGATGGACTGGTTCATCAGGGCACCCCCACCGTCCAGGTCCCAGGTTCCACGCCAGGCACCACTGTCGTAATATTCCTGGGTGCGCCACCACTTGATTGCCACATCAACCAAGACCACTTTCCCAAGCCTTCCGTTCTCGATCGCTTTCTTAAATATTTCAGTCGATGGATTGAAGCGTCTGGGAAAAATCCCAGCCAGCATCACTCCTGCCTCGTCACAAATTCGGATCATTTGATCAATCCGATCGGTAGTCACCTCCAGTGGCTTTTCGCAAATAATATGTTTCCCTGCCTGAGCGGCTGCTTGTACATGGTCGAGATGGGCACCACTTACCGAGGCCACCGTGACCACATCCATACCCTCATGAGCAAGAAATTGACCGAGGTCACTGTAAGGGCTGCAACCATGTACCTTGGCAAAAGCCTGAGCCCGTTCATCTCGGCGGGCATAGGCAGCAACCAGTTCTGCCCCGTGCATTGCCTTTAAGGCTTCGGCATGAAAATCGCCGATCACACCAGCTCCAATAATTCCAACTTTTTTAGGCATAGGTGCAATCATGAGAATAAATACTTAATGGTTGGATAGATGGTTAGCTTACGAAGGAACATTTTTAGCTTTCATCCGAAAATGTCCCCAAACCACCAGGGCAAGAAAGACGCACAGTCCAACCGTACCGATAGGAAAGTCACTATTGGGAAGAGTCTTGGTGGTTGCGGTATGACCAGCAGCCAGTCCTGTGATTAAGAGCGATGTGCCAAGTAACAAATTCCATACCACCCGTTGACCGCCCTTGGGTAGATCTTCCTTTAATAGGCGCGAAGAATTCATCATCAGGAAAAATCCCAGGCAGGCGATAGGAAATAGAATGTATCCAAAAGTTGAGGTAACCACTGCCAGGTAAGCTTTCGATCCACCATCCCAAAAAATAGGCCAAAATGCTCCAAATAATCCGGTAAGAATACCAGCTTTGTGCACACCTCCCCCGTGAGGTGCTCCAAGAGCTTCACAAAATACAAAACCGGAAATTAAACAAAGAATGGATATGGTTGAAAGAGCCATTGCTAATACCCCCAGTCCAAAGATGATATTTGAAAAAGAGGAGTCTCCACTCAATGCACTTAAAGATTTCGCAAAGTTCGCGGTATTTCTGGGTACGAGCATCGCAGCAAGTCGGGTTTCCGGTTGGCTTATTTCCAGACTGGCAAGTTCGGGTGAAGAATTTTTTCTACGCTCAAGTAATTTGTTAAAATCTTTTGCTCCGGCAGAAGACTCAACCAAGACAACCTGTCCATTTTTATCCTCAAGCAATCCATCGTAAGGTTTTCCGTGGAACATATACGCAGATGCAATCACCACGCAGGAAACGGCCAATACATAGGGAATGACCATCCCGGTTGATAAATCAAACATTGCAAGGCCACGATGTTCACGGCCCCATTTTTTTGACAGCATTGAATATGGAAGCAGAAAGGTCATATTAATACCAACCGCAGTGGCGGCAGCAGCCACCATGCGCATACGTTGGGTGTTTACGATTTCCTCCGTCCAAAAACTCCTCACTCCTGCCTGGTCGATTTTTTCGAGCATCGGAAGAAATACTTCTGCAGGCTTCCATAAAATACTCAGATCGGGAATAAATCCACTAAGTGCAGAAAGGAGATTAAAATCCTCTGAAGATGTGGAAATTTTCAGGACCACTCCCATGAAGCACAGAACAATACCAGCTACAATTCCCTTCAATACCCACTCATATATCTTGATGCCCACTCCCTCATTTCCGTAGCAAAGAGTAATCGCTGTGACCGCGAGAAAAATGATACCAGAGACCAGAAACTTAGAACCTGTCCCCTCATCAGCAAAAGCATCAGGGAACAGATTTTGAATAACTACCATAAATTCTGAAACTGCCCCCCCGTCGGCAAAAGCTTCGGGGAATAGGTTTTGACTTACTGCTCCATAAGCAAGGGAGTACTGGGGTAATGCCCATACCAGATTGGCAAGCAAAGTGGCAATCAACCAACCCCATGCGAGCACCGGGTTAATTTCCGTGCGCATCGCCTCAAAAGGGGAACGCCCGGTGGACAGGGTCACATAACTAATCGCACAGAGCATGACCACCCCGAGAATCATCGCAAATAACTGGACCCATAAGATAGAATATCCACCAATCACCCCAAGGAACAATGCACCTGCAAGCGATCCTCCTCCCAAAGTTATTGCACTCTGTAACCATCCTGGGCCAGATAAGCGGGCATAGGTTTTATACTTTTCAAAACCACCTACCTCGGTGGCACGCACGAGTTCTTCCCGGTCAATCTTCATACTTATTTCAATTCTTTAATCTTAATATTTCGAAAACGATAGACCTGTCCCTTTTCTCCATGGTGTTGCAACCCGAAATATCCCCTGGAATCAAGATCATCTGTAATATCTAAAGTATTGATACCATTCACCCAGACCTGAAGTTTTTCCCCCACACATTTAATTCGGTATTTATTCCAGTCATTTCTTTTTAATGCGTTTCTTTTTTCTTCGGTCCAAGTTTTTGTATTTTGGGGATCATCTTCCGGTTTGATTGGCTGTATCCATCCCCGCCTGCCCTCGTCGTACAAACCGCCTGACCATCTTCTTTCCGCCCCATCCACTTCTGCCTGGTAGCCAAACATTTGACCATTTGGCTTGCGTTGGGAACGAAACAAAAATCCTGAATTTGCTTTCCCCTCAGGCAGTTTCACTTCTGCAGAAAATTCAAAATCGGAATACTGTTTCTTGGTCGAAAGGAAAAACTTCTTATTTCCCACCAGTTCGATAATTCCATTTTTCACCTTGGTTTCTCCCCAACCATAGGGATTCTCCCAACCGGTTAGGTCTTTTCCGTTAAATAAATCCACCCATTGCTTTTCCCCAGGTAAACAGGAGGCAAAAGTAATAAGACCAAGTACAGGTATCCAATTTTTAATTTTCATAAAATCCAAAGTATGAGCGGGCATTGTTATAGCAGACATCAGCAACCAGACCGCCGGCGAGTTCAAAATCATGGGGAATCAATCCTTCGTCCATATCCTTACCTATAAGATTGCAAAGAATCCGGCGGAAATATTCGTGACGTGGAAAAGAGAGAAAAGACCGACTATCGGTGAGCATCCCCACGAACCGGGAGAGTAACCCAAGGCTGGACAAGGCATTTATCTGCGCCTCCATGCCTTCTTTTTGGTCAAGAAACCACCACCCCGATCCAAATTGTACCTTCCCGGGTATTTTGCCGTCCTGAAAATTTCCTGCCAAGGTTGCAAAGAGGTAATTATCAACCGGGTTATGATTATAAATTACTGCTTTGGGCATCGCTCCAATCCTTTCGAGTTGATCAAAGTAAGAGCCCAATTCCCTGCCCTGTTTAAAATCCCCAATCGAATCAAAACCTTTGTCCGGGCCCAGGTTATCATATTTTACAGAGTTTACATTTCGGTAGGCCCCGAGGTGCATCTGTTTGGTCCAACCTTTGGATGCGTCCAACTTCCCAAAATGAACCATAAGAAAACTCTTGTATGCATGTGCATCCTCACTGGATACCACACCCCCTGCCAACACCTTACTAAATACCCTCTCGGCAACCGCCCTGTCAGGCACTCCCCCGTAGGCATGTTCCAATCCATGATCGGACAGCCTGCCACCCGCCTGGTGAAAGTCCTCATGTCTTTGATCGAGGGACTGTAAAAAATCGTCCAAATTGATAATTTCTTTGCCGGTTATATTTCCGAGTCGCTTAACCCATTCCTGAAAGGCTTCGGGTGTTTCCACAGCCAATGCCTTGTCGGGTCGAAAAGTGGGTAACATCTTAATCCCGCCGGCAGATTTATTTACTTCGATATGATCCTCCAATGAATCCACCGGATCATCTGTGGTGCATGCGACTTCCACCTGAAAATGCTTGAGAATGCCAAGGGCCCGAAAATCTTCTCCTGCCAATTTCTCATTTGCTTTCTCCCAAATACCCGGAGCACTTTCCTCATTAATCAGGTCTGATATACCAAACAGTCTTTGCATTTCCAAATGCGACCAGTGATATAATGGATTGCGCAAAAACCTGGGCATCGATCGGCAGTAAGCTAAAAATTTATCGTAGGGATCGGCATCGCCGGTGCAGAACTTTTCTTCCACTCCATTGGCCCGCATTGCCCGCCACTTGTAATGATCTCCCTCCAACCACAGTTCATACAGGTTGGAAAATTTCCGGTTCTGACGGATATCGGATGGGGGAAGATGGCTATGGTAATCAATAATGGGCAAGTCCCTGGCAACTTCATGAAATAACTTGCGGGCATTGTCTCCGGATAATAGAAAATCTTTACCCATAAAGGCAGGTTTTTTCACTTTACTTAATTGGACCATTTTCAACCTTTAGAACACAGGGATTGACTCGTGTAAAGCATTGATTCATGTTACAGTTCATTCATGCCAGCGAATAAGTCTATCCTCATCACTACTACCTCTTTTCAGGATGTTCCCGGTATTCATCATGATTTACTTGATCAGGAAAAATATCAACTAATCCGCAAACGTGGCCCCCTGAGCGAAAAAGCAATGCTCGACTTAGTTGGCGAGGTCGACGGGATAATCTGTGGGGACGATGCCATCACCCCTGCGGTCATCGACCAAGCATTGCCCCGCCTACAGGTAATTTCGAAATATGGAATCGGTTTGGACAAAATCGATGTCGATTATGTGACTAACAAAGGCATCCCTTTAACCTTCTGCCCAGGGGTTAATCATACCACCGTGGCTGAACATACCTTTACCCTGCTCTTATCCCTCTGTAAAAATTTACTACCGCAGGCAAATGACTGTGCCGATGGACAGTGGAACCGAAGAACGGGGCATGAAATCTTTGGCAAGCGCATCCTCATCCTTGGTATGGGTAGAATCGGCAAAGAAGTGGCCATCCGGGCCCGAGCTTTTGGAATGGAGGTAACTGGATATAACCGCAGTTGGGACGATTCATTCGCTCAGGCACACAATATCTCACGGATTACCGATATTGAACCTGGCCTCCCCCATGCCGATATCGTCAGCCTGCACCTCCCCTTTACCGAGGACACCCACAACCTGATCAACTCCGATCGCCTCGCCCTACTACCCCAGGGTGCCTATGTTATTAATACAGGCCGTGGTGAACTGGTAAATACTCAGGCAGTTGTCGATGCTCTCGAATCGGGCCACCTCGGTGGCTACGGGGCAGATGTGCTCGACCAGGAACCCCCACCTGCCGACCACCCTCTACTTGGTGCCCCCCGTTGTGTGATCACGCCACATATTGGTTCCCGTACCTATGAATCCGTCGGTAGGCAGGCAGAGAAAGCAGCCCGCAACCTCATCCTTGCCCTAAATGGAAAGACTCCACTCGCCCAGGCAAATGATGTTCCCCTGCCCAACCCACCATCCTCATGAGCGAAGATACTTTTTATATTGTTCCGGAATCGACCCATAACCAACTGGTCGAGCAAGCCTATGCTGCCCGTGGGTTTGATGCCAGTGAACAGGCCTGTGCTGCCCGTTTTTCTGCCCATGCCACCCGCCATGGTATCCGTACTCACAATGCCTTAAAGGCTCTGCATTTGGACGATCTTTTTGGCAGTAAACAGGGAGGATGCACTCCCTCGGCCAAAATCGAGGTCATCCCAAGCCGCTTTTCTGCATCCGAGGTCTGGAACTGTAATAAGAAACTCGGCCAGGCAGTTGCTTACCAAGCGATTGACCGGTGTATCGAACTGGCAGATAAGCACGGGATCGGCCAGGTATCGGTGGATCAGGCCTTTCACTACCTCTGGGGAGGAGGTTATGTTATGGAAGCCGCTAAGCGTGGCTACCTTGCCTACACCAATTGTACCGCCTCAATCACCGAGGTCGTTCCCTTTCTGGGCAGCAAGCCCACCCTAGGTACCAATCCACACTCCTGGGGAATTCCCACCACCGATGCGATTGGCTTTCCCGTGGTGATCGACTGGGCAACCTCGGTCATTGCCATGGGTCGTGTTCAACAACTTAAACGCGAAGGAAAGAACCTCCCCGCCGGGGCAGCGGTGGACAAAGACGGGAATGAAACCATTGACCCACAACAGGTTTCTGCCCTCAAACCATTTGGTGCCCACAAGGGCTACGGACTTTCTTTAATCAACGAAATAATGGCTGGTTTTATTGGGGCATCCAAACCCACCCTGCGAAGCCATCATTTGGATGATGGGGATAAACACACCCCAAACTTTTATTTCCAAGTCATTCATCCAGAAGCCATTAGTTCCAATCATTTTGCTTTCGGACGCACACAAACTGAAAACCTCAGGGTGATCATGGAAGATATCCTGGCTGATGGTAATCAGGATTGCATCATTCCCGGACAGTTTGAGGCAGAGTTTGCTAAGCGTACCCAAACTGCTGGCGGCCTTCTTTTTTCAGAAAATGAAATCCTGGAATTTAATCACATTGCTAACGAGTGTGGAGGGGCAGCCTGGTCGGTTGAGAATTTTCCTAAAGAATCAAAGTAAAAAATTTCATCATGAGCCTATCCACACGACCCAAATCCGAATGTAAATATGACCTGTTATCTCTTGGAGAAATTATGCTTCGGCTAGATCCCGGAGAAGGAAGAATACGTACTGCCCGTGAGTTTAAAGCCTGGGAAGGTGGTGGGGAATACAATGTCGCCCGGGGTCTCCGGCGTTGCTTTGGTTTAACCACTGGAGTGGCCACTGCATTTACAGATAATGAGATCGGCCGCTTAATTGAAGACTTTATTTTGCAGGGAGGTGTGGATACCTCCCTCATTAAATGGGCACCATACGATGGCCTCGGTCGAGAGGTGCGCAACGGGCTAAACTTTACCGAGCGTGGATTTGGCATCCGTGGGGCTGTGGGTATACCCGACCGTGGGCTCACCGCAGCCAGCCAGTTAAAACCAGGAGACTTTGACTGGGATGATATCTTTGGAAAACAGGGAGTTCGCTGGTTTCATACCGGTGGTATTTTTGCTGCCCTTTCAGAATCCACAGCTGAGGCAACTGCAGAGGCCGTACAGGTTGCCCAAAAATATGGAACCATAGTTTCCTACGATTTGAACTACCGTCCTTCATTATGGAAATCCATTGGGGGAATAAAAAAAGCTCAACAGGTAAATCGTGAAATCGCACGCAATGTGGATGTAATGATCGGAAACGAGGAGGATTTTACTGCCTGTTTAGGATTCGAAGTCGAAGGGGTGGATGAAAACATTTCCAATATCGAGGTGG
>JAQXCL010000067.1 GCA_029251885.1 Opitutales bacterium
TCCAGTTCCGGATCGACGAATAGAACCGAGTCATGGTTATTGCCAAAGGTGGTGGTGAATACCGGATTATCGTCCGGGCGTTCCCAATCCAAGGGGTCAAACATTTTTGCCTGCTTCCTGACTTCCTCACTTGCATGAAAGGCTCTGTGCCCGGTGGATACCGTTCCCAAGACCGGGTGAAATTGCCTGGGCTTATGGGTACGATGTTCTTCGATCCGTGAGAAAAGTTCCGGTTTCCCAATCAGGTTCTTCCACTCATTGGGGTCGTTCGCGTGGTCGTAAAATTCTTCCGATCCATCATTGTAATGGATGTAGCGGTAGCGTTCGGAACGAATGCTGTAGTTTCCCTGGCCGAAACTGGTGCGTGCCATATTAGGCCACTCCGCCCCAGGGTTCTGAAGAAGAGTTGCCAGAGAGTTGCCCTCCAACTTTGCATCCTTGGGAAGCCCTGCCAGCTCCAAAAGCGTGGGGTATACATCCAACAATTGCACGGGCTTAGGGCATACTTTCCCACGGACCACACCTGGGCCGGCAAGGATGATGGGCACCCGGGTACTGTCCTCCCAGAGGCTGCGCTTGGCCCAGCGCTCCTTTTCCCCGAGGTGGAAACCATGATCGGAATAAAGAACGATCACGGTGTTGTCTTTGGCCGAACTGCTGTCCAGTGCGTCGAGGAGTTTACCGACCTGATGATCCACAAAACTTACACAGGCCAGGTAAGACTGAACCAGTGGCTTCCACTCGTTGCTTTTCTCGACCCAGTCTTGGGTTGGGGCCACATGGTTAAGCCGGGTAAGGTTGATTCCATATTCCGATAGGTCATCCAGATCTCTCTGGAAGACCTTGGGTAGTTGAAGGGATTCCAAGGGGTAAAGATCAAACCACTTCTGGGGCACATACTGCGGTACATGAGGCCGATAAAACCCAACCGCGAGGAAACTTGGTTGATTGTGTTCTTTTTCTAGTTCCTTGACTGCCCAAGCTGCAATCTTGTGGTCAGGCATATCTTCGTCACGATTCGGGTATACCCCCCAGTCCCATAATTTATTACCAACAAAGGAGGAAATCTTCTTCTTTGGTAAAGGGCCAAACCCGCCAAAGTTGTCGGAATAATTGGGAATGTATTTCTTATTTTGATTGCCGTGGAAGATCTTGCCCGCACCCGTTACCTGGTAACCCTCTTCTTCAAACCTCCTTGGCAGTAAAGTGTTTTTCGTCGCCACATCGGATTCGGCGAGGTCCGGAGACAGAAAGTAGATTCCGGTACTTTCAGGATAAAGGGAGGTCATCATACTGGCCCGCGATGGATTGCACACCGGGGCCTGGCAATGAGCATTATTAAAAAGCACTCCTCGGGCAGCCAGCCTGTCGATGTTCGGAGTCTTTGCTTGGGGGTGACCACCCAGGCAACCGATCCAATCGTTGAGATCATCGATGGAGATGAGCAGAACATTGGGCCTGCCCTCCCCCACCTTCTTATCGGCGAATAAGCAGGTAGACAGACAGGCAAATGCAAGGGTGAGAAAACTTCTTTTAATCATTCATTATTTTGTGAGGGAATTCTGCTGGGTTAGCAAAAGGTTATGCTCAGAAAATAAGATTTTCTTGTTTTCGAATCCCTATTATTTTTGAGGCCAACTCGACTTTAATTCGTTAATCACCATAGAAACGATGCCACTGCCCTTACCGGAGACACTGATCTTTCGATTTTTGGGATCAGGCAAGGCGAAGTGGGTCGCCACAGCTGCCCCGTCGTTGGCAAACAGCTCAATCGAGCCACGATCCACAAGGACGCGGAGCTTTACTTTCCCGTTCACAGCAGGAGCGGCGAGACGAGCACCATTGTAGATAAATACCTGCTTGTCTGCGTCATAACCCACCTTGAGCCCGCGCAGGGTCCAGTCAATGTCCCCAGTCTTTTTCGGCTCAAACTCGATAGAGGCGTCGATAAGATCGGCGTCAATTTGGCTAAGTTCAGTTGTCAATTTTTCGATCGGGCGATTGCTGAACTCATGCTTCTTGGTGTAGAGGCTCTCGATCTCTTTGACCGGCCAGCGGAAGAGATGGACGCCATCTGGGGTTGTGCGCAGTTCCATGGTGGTGGGGAAGGACATCTGCTGGTTAAAGGGCATCCTGGCCTTGTTGAAATCGCTATGTCTCATCCAGCCGATGACCACCGTGCGGCCATCCGGGCTGTTGTTGAAGGTTTGAGCGGCATAGTAGTTCTTGCCATAGTCACCTAGACCGACTTTTTTGTCGGTGGTAAAGGTCGTGCCGTCGAACTCACCAATCTCGTAGTCGAAGCTAGCATCAAACAGGAGCCATTTCTTGTTATTGAGATCTCCGTCGACCGGAAGATGGACAAAGTCCATGCACTCAAAGACCCAGTTGCGGTCAAAGTCGCTGGCCACTTCCCAATCCGCCAGGTTGTCCGAGGTAAAGAAGCGGACCTTACCCGGAGCAATCGGACCACGCTTGTCCGCCTCGGTCACGGCTCTTTTGACATACAGGATCATCACCCATTTTTTCGACGCCTCGTGCCAGAAGATTTTCGGGTCGCGTTCGCTACGATCGAAGCCCTGGTTGGGAACGATCGCCTTGCCCTCATTGAACAACTCAAAGCTACGCCCTTTGTCCGTACTGTAGGCGAGCGCCTGATAGTAGCGGTCCGGTTTATGCACGGCCTTCGTGAAACTGGCAAGGAGTGTCTTGGTGTCGCCCTTCTGCTTACCGAGCGTATTGTTGTGGTCAACCGCAGCGGTACCGGAGAAGATCATTCCGCCGCCGTAAGGCAGAATCGCATGCGAAAGCTGTTCCCAGTGAACCATGTCCTTACTGACCGCGTGCGCCCAGGTCATATTGCCCCACCTGTTGCCTTTGGGGTTGTGCTGGAAGAAAAGGTGGTACTCGCCGTCGTAGTACACCATACCGTTCGGGTCGTTCAGCCAGTTTTTACGTGATGTAAAGTGAAACTGCGGGCGGTGTTTCTGGTCATACCCAACATCGAGGTAAGACGGAAAGGTTTGCATATCCTGCACCGGTTCTTCCGATGCATGCAGGGTCGAGCTGAGACTGGCAGCAATAAGTCCGGCCAAGACCAGTGCGAGAGTATCTTTTCTTTTTTTCATAGTTTTGCTTTTCGTTAATTTTAAGAAGTTTTCACCAAATGGATTTTAATTCGTGAACTCGGCATTTGTTTAGGGTTACCTTGCCCCCTGTTGCTTCGATGCGGATCGATTGATCGTTGCCGGGCTTGATCATCCGGGGGAAGTAGAAGAGCCCGTTTTTACCGTAGTAGATATCCTGAGAAGTATTGTCTGCCAACCCAGGTCATCCACCAGCAACAGGATTTCTATCATATGTATACTCATCGTTTTGTTTATCTGTTGGAATTGGCGTAGATCGAATTCATCTTCCAGGCGGAGAAGTTCACCAGCTGTGCATCACTACCTCTGGCGATCAGTGATACGCCGGTGCTGTCTTGGCGATCCGGGTAGGTTCTGCAGGCAAGGGCCTGCTTGCCGTTGACGAACACCTCCACGATGCTTTTATCCACGAATACGCGGAGTTTGAAGTTCTCCTTTTGCTCAAGAAAGACGTGCGCCGTTTCCGGTATACGGGGAATGACATCCGGTGATGTCGAGGCCTGGGTCACATCCAGAATGACGACACTATCGAAATTTTTTCCTTTTGTACGCACTTGTTCCAAGGTCTCGGCCCGACGTATCCCACGTCCTTTCATGAGTAGGATGCGGGTTTTTTCTTGGCCGTCCGGTGAACGCAGGACATGAAGTTCCACCACACCCGATTCCATGGGATCAATTTCCAGCTCCATTTCCATGGCATTTTCCTGAATGGAATCCAGGGCCACTTCCTCATTAGCCGCTAAGGTTTGAGCATCGACGGTTATTTTCTCTCCACGCAGAGATTCGATGTCGCCATAAGGTTCCATCCTTAGGGGAGAAAAGAGATCATCTTCATTCCAGGTCAGCTTCCTGGGCAAGCTCATGCATTGATCAAACCCCTCCGTCTCCTTCGCCTTATTGACATTCCAGATGGCGATGACGCTTCCGTCCCCGTTCGGGTTGACGAATGCAGTTGGGGCGTGCAGACCGCCATTCCTGACGGGACCAAAAGTCAATGCGCCCCCGTCGGTGGCGATGAACTTGTGACCCTTTCTGTCGTAATTTCCGACCAGGTATTGGCTCCCTCGTTTATGGCTGAAATGGAGGAAAATGTGCTTATCTTTTCCAATGGGCAGGAAGTACGGGCAGGCACCATCGCCTCCGACCTGGGCATAAATATCATTTTCAATAAAGGGATGCATGAACTCCCAGTCGGTCAGGTTTTTGGACCGGAGAAGATCGACATTTCTCAAGAATTTCCCACTGGGTTCGTTTGTCTTCTTGCCAGAGCTCAGGACGTAGTAGGTATCATTCTCTTTCCATATAAATCCGTCTCCACCACCACCTGGTTTTTCGAGCGGAATGACTGGA
>JAQXCL010000074.1 GCA_029251885.1 Opitutales bacterium
TGCAGGGTCTGGAATAATTTGAATATTTGGTTTAATATATCCAAAGCCAGTATTTATTACCAAAATTGCATCGTCTTTTAGCTCGTTTAACGCGTTAATTCCATTTGGTTTAAAAGTTAGAACTGCTCCTGATCCTGGTGCTCCATTGCTATTGAAGCCTTCGTCTACTAACTCGATGCTGGGAGTTCCAAAATATCCAGCACCTCCCTCGGTAACTACAACAGTTGCAATACCAGCACCGGAAACAAAATTTTGAGCTTTAGACTGAAAAACAATTCTTTGTCCATCACCCGAAATTTTGGGTAGCATTGAAGCACCTCCTAGTGCTTGTTCTTGATCAAAATTTAAACTAGCCAAATAAATTTTACTCTCTGTTAAATCCAAAAAATAAATATCGCGAAGAGAATTAACATCTCCGGAAGGTAAAAAAGCCGATTGCCCACTGGTATGAACACTGCCATCTAACAAGTTGGTCGCATAAGAATCAAATACGATACGGTTCCCGGATTCATCAATCGATGGATTGTAGGAATTTCCATTTCCATTGGTTAGGGCGGCAATCGTGCCACCACCAGATGGGTCAAGAGTCCATAGAAAAATTTGGTTTTGGAGATTAAGGTTTTGAGAAACTGCATTGGTGGCATCAGATTCAAAAACTACTTTTGATCCATCCCCGTTTACTGCTGGATACAAACTTCTACCGTTAAATTGTTGGTCTTGATCATTAACCGCTCGAAAAAGAGTGTTCGAAGCTACTCGATAAAGAAAAATATCTTCTTTGCCATTTGTATCTCCCGGTACCAAATCACTTGCCCTGGAATGAAAAACCACGGTTGTACCATCCAAACTTATTTGCGGCCTGAGACTGCTCCCATTTCCTGAAGACTGGCTGCTGGAATCGTTAAAGGATTTACTAATAAGAAGGGGCATTGCTGCGGGAGCTTGCGTATCGAGTAAAAATATCTGTTGGAAATTTTCCCCGTTAGTGTCAGGTACAGACTTTTCATAAACAACATATCTGCCGTCCTTGCCAGAGCTTGGACGCTCTGAAGCTAGTGTGGAAGTAGTGGTATCTGTTGGCACTAAACCTGTTGTGCCTTTACCTTGGCTAGAAAGAGAAAAGATAGGGGTTGTATCTACATTTGCTACACTTGTAGTTCCACGGTTGTTAATTTCCAAAATTAAATAGTAATCGCCTTCGAAATTATCGGGCAATTGTTGAAACCAGGTTAAATTGATGGTTTCACCCGCGAGCATTCCCAAACCTATTCCGTCGCCCCCCAAATTAAACTCACGCAGTATAAAATCACCCTCATCGACAGTAAGATCTTTGGACAACAGCACAGATGCAGAAATTTCATCTCCTCCTGCTACAGGGCGAGTTCCATTGTTTCGAATGGCGAAAGAAATAAAGGCTGGATCGAGCCCACGAAAAGTACCTTTTTCTCCGTTATAACTGTTGGGAACAAAATCCAATTGGGGAAAACTGGTTGCATTCTCATCTCCTGAACCAACTTCAATGATATTTCCCTGATAAAAATCTATTTCTCCATCGTCATTTTCATCCACTGGAACAGACGGAAACACTGTGAAGTTATTGGCGTAGGATTGTTCCATCATGATTCTACCACCTACAGTATCAGAGGGGTTTACCTCTAGAGTTACAACAAATCGGCCAGAGGCATCGGCGGGCAGAAACAAATTTTCTATCGTAAATTCACTACTTGCGTTAGGAGGAAGATACAGCAAAGAATCGTCCGCACTTGGAAAAACTATTGCCTCTTCATCCATCACTGCACCAAGTGCGTACTGACCTTCTCCGAGAAGATCTAGCCTTCTGAGTTGAGCAACAACTGTTGTGCGAACAGATGGTTGAGTCATGACTTCTCCAGTATTGGTAACGGTTCCGGAGACCGTGTAATTGGTATTGGGTACAAAGTTGGTCGTTTCTGCACCAGTTAAGGGGTCTGTTGAGGTTACATTGGTAATGGAAACATCAAGGTCTGGAAGTTTTATAGAAAAGCTGTGTTCAGCTAAATTATCCGCAAGATCGGATTCCACTGAGCTGGCTGTTAATCGTAATACAATTTTCCATAAGGCTGTTTCAGACCACTTACTAGCTTGCGACCAAGGAACCTGAAGAAGAAGTTGGCCTGACTCGTTAACAATTATACCGCCGGTATCCTCGTTAAAACCACTCCAAGTCTGAGTGTGGGTTTGTATAATAATTCCGTCCGGATCAACCAATGTAACATCTGCGGTTACAGTTTCACCAGCTGGTACGGTGGTCGTATTCGAATCCAAATAAACTTCTGCTTGTACAGCAAATACCTGATTAATTTTTACTTCAGCTGGAGGAGGAGTTATGAAACGAATACCCAAATCTACGAAGTTAGGATCGCTTTGGGCACTCAATCCAGAAACCAATAAGGCAAGCAAGACAGTAGCTTTTAGGGCGTTCTTTAAGTTAGTTGTTAGCTGTATCATGGGCGAAGTAACCACTTTTGTTGATTATGATCAAAAAATCTAACTTTTTCTGATTCCAGGCTAAAATAATACCAACGAGAACGAGAGTTAGAATAAGTCCAGGGAAAGAAAGTTTCATCCGTCCATAACCAATCCTCCAAAACGGGATCCCAAATCCAGTAACCTTCAGATGCAATTGGTTGAACATAAAGCCAGCCCATGCGACGATGATAAACCCAGGCATTGTCTTTACTTAGGAATATACCAAACCAATTGGAATCATACCAGCCGCTACCTAGTGAGGTGCTGTTAAATACAAACGAATTCTGGATATGAATTGTTGCCTCAATCTCCGAGCTTTTTCCTCCTGTATCTTGCAGCAAAATTTTCAATGGAATAGTTGCTCCTGCAGAAATGAAAATCTCATCAGGGTCAAGTATCAATAGAGAGCCGTTTGCTTGCAGTTCAAAAAGAGGAATACCATCCTTATCTTTGTCGATATTGCCCGATACAAGTTGGTAAGTAATCGCATCCCCATCCCCATCTTCACCAGCAATTGTATAAATAGTTTCCAAAGGTAGAAAATCAGTTCGGTCAATTCCGAGGACAAAATTTTTGGCTCGGGGAGTAAAATAATTTTCGGCCAAGACAAAACTTGCTTCTATTATCGTATCCTCTGTCAATAAAAGGGTCGTGGTTATCACTTCTTTATTGATGATGGCTTCTCCCAACCAGCCATCAAAGCGATAGCCTGTGGCTGGAATTGCTTCAATCTGAACGGTGGTTCCATGAGAAAAATTGCCACCACCAATAACCAATCCGCCCGATGAAGTGTTAATCTTGAGGCTGTGAGAAATAGGTTCAAACACCGCATCATATGATCGATTTTCTTCTACCTTGACCACCAAGTTCCCATCCGAAGGGTCAGTTATACCTGTACCACTCCAACCTACAAAACGATGCCCAATAGCCGGTACAGCCGTTAAATTAACAGAGGAAGAGAATGGATAGGTTCCCCCTCCTAAAGCGACACCCCCAGTTGTGGCCTGCACAGCTATTTGATATTCCAAGGGCTTAAATTTAGCGAATAAGTAATAGTTGCCTGAGAGAACCAGTGTTGTATTGCGCTCGTTCGGAGAAGCAATACCTTGTCCAATCCACCCTTCAAAAGCGTATCCTGGCAAAGCCTCTGCTGTAATATTAACCATTTCCCCAAAAGAATAAGCTCCTGTTCCAGTTGTTCTTCCTCCTTGTGAAGGATTGGACTCCAATTCTAGCGAATATGTCTCCGCAGGTTGTAATGCAAATGTGGCAATTAAAGAACGATTTTCGTTCATCTCCACAAAGGTGGAAGACGAGTTCGCGTCATATGCACCACCCCCGCTCCAACCTGAAAATACATAGCCTTCGTCTGCGAAAGCTTGTATGTGAACCATTTCACCAAGAGCGTAACTTCCCTCTCCCACTACCCTGCCCCCGGTTTCAGGCACAAGGTCCAGCAAGGGTGTAGCCTGGGTAAATCGTGCAACCAAAAACAAATCTTGATCAACCAGTGCGGAATAATTTGCAGTTGAGCCTAGGTCGATTCCATTCTTCGACCATCCGATGAATTCACTACCTGTATTAGCAGTGGCAATCAAATTCGCGGTTTCACCATACAGATAAGACCCAGTCCCCGTAACATTTCCTCCAGATGGTGAAAGGACAGATACTTCATAAGTTTGAAGTGTGAATTGGGCAGTAAGATTTCGATCCCTGGTCATAACTACAAATGTAGAAGAAACATTGGCTTCGGAAGCACCATCTCCAATCCAACCATTAAAAGCATACCCTTCTTCAGCATTTGCAAAGATTGTGACTTTGGATCCATAAGGATAAGTACCCGAACCTCCTGCAGTTCCACCGGTTTCATAATTAATCAGCAATTGATGGCTTCTAAGGTCTAATCCTTCCTCTTCTATGCCCCCTAATAAGTTTTCCAAATCAAGAATGATCTCTCTTTGGCGAAGCATTAGGGATGAAAAATCTTCGCCTTCACTGGAATTTGATATGGATTGATCCAAATCCGCCATCAATTGAAACATAGCCAACTGATCCTCTAAGGAAAGTTCGCCTGCAGTCCCCACGGATGCAAGAGCAATAGGCAAGGCATCGACCAATGCACTTTCAAGGTCTAACAAGCCAGAGGTTGTCTGGGTTTGTAGACCCTTGGCAATTTCTTCTAGAAGATTGGAACCAACTTCATGCCCTTGATAGTCCTTCGATAAGGCAAGCAGTAAGCCTTCAGCTTGATTTACGAGGTTGGCCATGCGTAAATTTGCCATCATCACACTGGTGGCTCGTTCATCCCCCTCAAATGCTCTTTGTATAGGATCGTAATTGGTAAGGTCGATCGATGAATCAAGCTCCAGGGCCAAGGAGAGTGCGGTCAAGGCTTCTATTTTGCTTGCTCCAAGATCCATCATTTTCGAAATCATTGTGGTAAGTGGGGAGACAACGGATGCATTGGCATCGGCAACTAATTTACCTGAGAACTTTGTTCCGGTACTGGTATCAATTCCCCCAATAACAATAAATTTGCCCTCATCTGAATCCAGCTTTCCATTGCCATTTAAATCAAATGCCTCCAGTTCCCTTTGGCTAAGAATAATTTGGGCCTTTCCATAATTATTGGTGTAAAATTTTCGATTTAAATCAGATATTCCATCCCCATCGGCGTCAAAAATAACTGTCGCATTACTCAGGTAGCCATCCACTGCGGTGATTTCTGCAATTACTCCCGGCTTAACAACAATATACAAAGTAAAATCCAATTCATTACCCGCCTGATCAGAAACGATAAATTCCAGTTTGTAGGTTCCAAGATTAGTCGTATTTAATTCAAAATACTCATAATGAATGACTGGAATACCATAGGTTAAAGACAGTGCCTCTATATCACTTACATTTGTATAGTTATAATCATAAGAAGCTGAAAAGCTTACTGTTACATTCCAATCCTGCTGATTCTCATTATCAAAATCATTTTCGAAATGATTTTTGAGATCGAACAATTGTATTAACACTTCAGCGTCATCTGCAAACTGGTTACTTAACCTCAATTGTTCGGTAACATTCCACTCCAGTACAGCACTGCTGTTAGAGTTAAGCAAGCCCTCCGCCTCTGGCAATGTAGTGGGAAGTGTGGTCACCCCACCACCTTGAAAAAGCAAAGATAAATAAGGTGCTTGTGCATCCCTAATCTCTATATTTTGAGTTAAGGTTTCTTCTGCGTAGTTGTAAAATTCATCTCTTGCGGTGTAGGTGAGAGAATATTTCCCAACTGGTATGGAACTTAGATCAAATCGGGCAGTAGAATTTCCAAATGGCGAATTAAGGTAAGTGGTAAAGTTCGAGTCTCCTTCCAAAATTTCAAACCAAACTCCTCTGGTTGAACTAAGGTTGTTATCCACAATTCCATAGGATGGATCATAACCAATGATACCCCATTCAAACTCACTTAAGTTTTGGGCATTTGATGCATTAGACTCAACAGTTATATTTTGCTCTAAATGCCTAAACTCTGAGTCGTTTATATCCGTTAACTTTCCGTTAATTACAGTAATTCCATTCTCTGGAAAAGTAGAGGTCGGATCTTTGAAGTAAAGGATTGGGTCTGGATCTATCGGAATCAAACTAACTCCGTAGACATTAACACCGTTTGCTAAGGTAACATTCTGTTCAGCAATGGGTTCGCCATATGTGTAATTATTATCTGCTGAGCCATCCCAGTTAACAAAAGCTTGGATGGTGTATGTACCGTCTGTTAGGCCCGATAGATAAAAGCTTGCTGGTTCTCCTGTCCAAGATGATTTCCATTGTGTACTATTAATATTTGCAGGTGCACCATACCTAAAGAAGAGTTGCTTGTCTCCGTATATACTTTTTTTGAATATTCTTCCTGAAATAATTCCATCTCCTGATGAATTTAAAGGATCTAAGTCCTCAGGATCAAACAGTCCATCTCCATCTGTATCTTTTGACCTGGGATTCGTTCCTTCAGTGTTTTCCTTGTCGTCACTCCAACCATCTGCGTCGGTATCATAAATTAATGGGTTTGAAGTAAATCCAGCATGATTAACAAACAGTTCAACAGGATCGTTCCTGCCATCAAGATCGGTATCTATCATCATTGGGTTCGTACCCGCATTTAATTCGTCTTGATGGGTATAACCCAAACTATCGGGATCTTCGAGCCACCATAGGTTATCTTGTTCCATGTACGAATCGAGGTATTGGTTAAGCCATTTTTCTCGACTATTAAGAACGTTTTTATCGGACGGACGGACCCTCAATTGCTTACTTAGTACAGTGCCGTCATTTAAAGTTGTGTTTACATCTAACACCAATAAACCACTTGGAAAAACTGGTTTTATAACTGCACCGGTGCCAAAAGAAAGACTACTGTAATTGGCATCCCAAATCGATAAAGTTGCGGTTTCTGAAATACCAAATCCGCGATGGTTAAGCTGAATCTCAAGAATGGCTCCATTGGTACTATTTACATCAGTTATATTTGCATCAAATCCATACCCTTCTGAAAAGCGCAGCTTATCTCCCACTGCGTATCCTTCTCCACCAGCCGATATTTCAAAGCCGTTTACAGTTCCTACTCCTTTTCTTAAGGTCGAATATAGATACAATCTGACTTGCTCCCCACTTGCATTAAGGTCTCGATTACTCAGGGAGTCTTCAAGTTGTGCAACTCGACTATTGTTTCCGTCGGAGGCATTAAAGTCTAATGTTATATTCCAATCAATTTGTG
>JAQXCL010000106.1 GCA_029251885.1 Opitutales bacterium
AACCAGATCAAAGAACTCGATGATCTGGAGTCGATTACCCAACGGTTAGAAGCTTGTGGAGAAGCCGGTGTTTTGCGGGCTAAGGAGTGGAAAGATTTGGCCGGGCGTTTAGAAGCCCATGGTTGTGAAGGGATGACCAAAGTGGACCTCTCTATTGTCCGCGGACTCGCCTACTATACCGGGTTTGTTTACGAAGCCTTTGAAGCGACCGGTGAGGGCCGTGCTATCGCGGGTGGTGGAAGGTATGACCATCTCATCAAAAAATTGTCAGGGAATTGCGATCTTCCAGCTGCCGGATTTGCGATTGGCGATATGACGCTGAGTGATTGCCTGGCCAAAAAGAACCTTCTCCCCCGTTATGTAATTGCACCCGACTTGTACCTCATTTTCGGAGAACCCGAACGGGAGATCGCCTTACGGCTTTCCGCCCGCCTGCGAAAAGCAGGCCATGGCACTTCCTATGCCTTAAAACCACAAGGCTTTAGTAAACAATTTAAGGAAGCGGGAAAATCGGGAGCACGCTATGCACTGATACTTGGGGAAGAAGAAGTCAATCAGGGTCGGGTAAAAGTAAAGGACATGCGAAGCAGTACCGAGGAGGAATGCATGATTAAGGAGCTCGTACAAAGGCTTGAGGAATGGGATACAGAGGGAGGAATCTCTCAGGATTCATGAGTAAGGACACTCCTGACTTTCATCGGGAGATGGAAAGTAAGCGGAATAAACGCCTAGAAAAAATATCCCGCAGGGAATGGATGAAATATTCTTTGGCTGGCGGGGTTGGCCTCTTGGCATCGGCAGGATATGTATCCTTTGAGGCCCAGTGGTTGGAGGTGTGTGAAAAAGAGATTATGCTCAAACGGCTGCACCCGGAATCCAATTTACGACTCCTCCACCTTTCCGACCTGCATCTTTCCCGGGCCGTTTCGTTGGACTACCTTGAAATCGCCCTTAAAAAAGGGCTCGAACAATCTCCCGACGCCTGTTTTCTGACCGGAGATTTCATCACCGATCAACCGAGCAAGGAAGATTTGCAAGCTTATCAAAAACTATTGGCCTTTTTTGCTGCACGGGTACCCACCTATGCATGCCTTGGAAACCATGACGGGGGAAGCTGGGCAGCAGAACATGGAGGGTTTAACAGTCCGCAGAAAATCAAATCTATTTTAAAGGCAGCCAAAATCCGGGTGCTCGATAATGAAACCGAGCAACTTTATATCAAAGGGCAACAAATCGAGATTGCCGGACTGGGGGATTTATGGTCCGAAAATTGTCGGCCTCATCAATGTCTGCAAAGAAATTCTGAACTTCCAAAAAATAAAAAAAGCAAACCGCTTATTTTACTCAACCACAACCCAGATGCGAAAAAAGGCCTGAGCGATTATAACTGGGACCTGATGCTTTGCGGACATACACATGGTGGACAATTCCGGGTGCCTTATGAAAACTCGACTCCTTTTGCTCCAGTTCAGGACAGATCAATGGTGGAGGGAAGCTTCAACTGGAAAGGTAGAGTCATTCATATAACCCGAGGAGTGGGCAACCTCTATGGTGTGCGATTGAACTGCCGACCAGAAATTAGCCTACTGAAAGTATCGGGCATCTCCTAAGCCCTGTTCCCAAGTTCTAGAATGGAGCTGGTATTTTTGGAAGAGGACCAGTCCGAGTTTTTTCCCGACCCTCGAAAAGCGGACGATTCTGGACTGGTTGCCCTGAGCAAATCCTTGGGAGTAAAACGTATAATTGCTGCCTATAAGCAGGGAATTTTTCCGTGGATGAAAATGGAAGAACCACCTTACCTTTGGTGCTGGTATTCCCCGAATCCCCGCATGCTTTTGTACCCGAATGAATTCAAAACCCCACGCAGTCTTGCCAAGGCAATCAAGAACAACACATACGAGGTTCGGGTTGATCAAAACTTTGCCAAAGTAATGAGCAAGTGTGCCAGTATAAAACGGTCTCATGAGGAAGGCAGTTGGATTGAACCGGATATGCAGGTCGATTATGGATTGCTTCACCAACAGGGAATCGCTCATTCAATCGAAACTTATTTAGATGGGGAATTGGCAGGAGGACTCTATGGGCTTGCATTAGGTAATGCCTTTTTTGGAGAATCTATGTTTCACCGAAGCCCGGAAGCCTCCAAGGTTTGCATGGCCAAACTTGCGGAAATTGCCAGAGGTGCAGGCTTGAGCTTTATTGATTGCCAGGTGCCCAACCCTTTTCTTCATAGCCTTGGAGCAAGAGAGGTAAGCAGGGATTTATTCCTCGATGAACTTGCACAAGCCTGCAAGCAGACAAAATCTTCGATCGACTGGACAGCCTTGGCCGAAAATAATTCCTGACTTTACCTTGCTCCCTTCATGGGTTGTTGAGATTATGTCGACCATTTTATGAATTCAGAAAATCCAGAACACGCCAACCTTACCAAGCTGGGAGAAGGAGGAACACATCCTAACCGAAGCCTCGAAACTTTTCCCAACCGCAACCCAGAACGCGACTACCTTGTCGAGTTACAAACCAGCGAATTTAGCTGTATTTGTCCGAAAACCGGACAACCAGACTTTGCCGAGATTTTAATCCGCTACACTCCCGGAGAAAAGATTGTCGAATCCAAATCGCTCAAACTCTACCTCTGGACCTATCGGGACGAAGGTGTATTCCACGAACATTTTGCCAACCTATTGCTCACCGACTTGGTGAATGCCCTTAATCCAAAGTGGTGCCGGGTAGAAGTGGATTTTAATGCCCGTGGAGGAATTGGGATTGTTGTAACTGCCGAACATGGAACGCCACCCGACATTGCCTTTTCATGAATGTTCAAAAATCGATTCCTGTGGGGAATCTGCAAATCTCCAACAACCTTCCTTTTACCCTCTTTGGTGGAATCAATGTATTGGAATCTCGCGAGTTTGCCATGGAGGTGGCTGCCGCCTACAGGGAGATAACCAATAAACTAGGCATTCCGTATGTGTTTAAAGCCTCCTTTGACAAGGCCAACCGGTCGTCTATATCTTCATTTCGTGGCCCAGGATTGGAAAAGGGATGCGAAATTCTTGCCGAGATCAAACAGACCTATGGAGTGCCCGTAATCTCGGATATTCACGAACCCCACCAGGCCAAGCCGGCTGCAGAAATAATTGATGTTCTCCAATTACCCGCGTTTCTTTGCCGACAGACCGACTTGGTTGTCGCCCTCGCAAACACCGGCAAACCCATTAATGTAAAAAAAGCCCAGTTCCTTGCCGCCCATGAGATGGGTCATATCATCCAAAAATTTGCCGAGGCCGGAAATGAACAGGTACTCCTCTGTGAACGCGGGAGTTCGTTTGGATATAATAATTTAGTGGTCGATCCTTTAAACTTCGGAATTATGAAACGTACGGGTTGTCCGGTGGTGTTCGATGTGACTCATTCGTTACAGATCCCAGGTGGCCGCAGTGATTCTGCAGGGGGGCGAAGGCAGGCGGTTTTTGAATTGATGCTTGCGGGAATGAGCCAGGGAATAGGTGGATTATTTTTGGAATCTCATCCCGATCCAACCCAAGCAAAATGTGACGGTCCCTGCGCCCTACCCCTTGATAAACTTGAAGATTTTCTCGTCCAGGCAAAGGCGATCGACGACTTGGTCAAAGGCTTGCCCGAAATTTGCGTAGACTAGAATGATTGCCTCCCCGCTTATCCGCCCAGCAAAAATTCCCAAAATCAAGTAATGAATAAGTCCGCGGATTCATGGATGATTTTAAAAGAGTGGTTTCCTGATCTCTCAGATGAAACCTGGGAAAAGCTCAAGCAATACACCGAGTTACTCAGGGAGTGGAATGCTAAGATTAACCTGGTCTCCCGCAAAGATATGGATCGTTTGGAAACCAAACACCTCGCCCATTGCCTCACCCTGACCAAGTTCCTCCGCCTCATGCCCAAAGCCCGCCTGCTCGATGTTGGTACCGGTGGAGGGTTGCCAGGCATCCCCATGGCTATTTGCTACCCACAGGCAAAGTTTACTCTGATGGATTCGATCGGAAAAAAAGTCATGGTAGTCGAAGATATGGTCAAACGCCTGGAACTTTCCAACACGGAGGTTCGTCGAGGTCGGGTGGAGGAATTACCCAAGAAAAAAACTTATGACTTTGTATTGGGAAGGGCAGTCACATCTCTGCCGGTATTTTTTCAGTGGGTACGGGATAAAGTAGCCAAGGGTTCACGTCATTCTCCAGCTAATGGAATCCTCTATCTAAAAGGAGGAGATTACACAGAGGAGTTAAAAACTTCCAAACTTACGCCTGCCAAAATTTGGAGCCTCGACGAGTTATTACCAGAGGCCGAACTCGGAGAAAAATACCTGATTCACTTTAAGCTGTAAATGGCAACACTACCAATCCTTTCAAATAGAGACCAATGAGCTTAAACGAAAATTCAATCGAAGCCCTGGAAGAGGAGGAGAAACTTGCACGCTCAAAAAATCATTATCAGGAAATTGAGCAAAAGTGGGAACAACTCATCGAATTAGCCAATGACAGCCAGCTTTTTACTTCCCTAAAAAGATACAATCTTTTCAGACTAAGGAACCTACTTGTTTTAAAGAAAAAAAGACCAGCATTGTTATTGGGATATATAAATGATTCTCATTTCCCTAATTTCCATACCTATGAATTACTTAAAGTTGCCGATGTTGTTTCGCTGACGACTACAGAAAAAGAACCAAAGTCAGAGGATCGAGTTTATTATTTTCCCTCATCTGATAATTTTATAACCATCCGCAAAAAACTCCCCAAAGGCTTTAAACCACAACTTTTCTGGGACATGCAAGCAGCCCATGGCCATTTGCATCCATTGGGCCTTTCAAATATGCCCTTCCCAACAGTAGCTGGTATTTGCCACCACCAGCATGGACCTGCAGCCAAAACGATCTGTGAGATGTTTGATTATGTTTTGCCCGTTTCTCAAACCTTTTCGCCTTCCTGCAGCTACCAAAATGCAAAAGTGTTGAATCAACCATTCGGTTTAAACTGGGCCTCTTTCCATAAGTCTTTTCCAAGTGAAAAAGCATGGAATTCCAGAAAGTTCGATATATCGTTAACATTTTCAAACACTTCTAGCCAAGCATACCATGGGCTTCGAAATGAAGTGGTTCAGGAAATGGAAAATTTCAAATCTAAATGGGATAAAAAATATACCATAGAAATTGTACAAAATCTCTCAAAAACCGATTACAAAAAATTACTAGAAAACAGTAAGATTTCAATCAACGTAGTTGCAATCAACGGACCTTACAATTATCGAACTTGCGAAGTCATAAACTCTGGAGCACTCCTCTTTCAAGCAAATGTTATTGAGGATGGTCTTAAATTTTCTTTCGAGAGTGAATTGGATATCGATCAGGATTTTGTTTCATTCACACCTCAAAATCTAGAGCAAAAACTAATACATTTTTTAGATAATCCAACACAGGCATTTAAAATTGCAGAAAAAGCTAAGGAGCAAATAAAAAATAAGTTTTCTTATGACAAACTGTTTCAAAATCTCTTAGCCAGCGTAGAAAAAGTTGATCTCGAGAAGTTGAATAAGGATAGGCAAATCAACAACGATAAATTTCTTTTAGGTAAATTTCTTTGGCAACAACATCAAAACCAAGATGTTCAATTGTTGGGCTCTGCATTCTTGGGAAACTACTTGAGTGAAGAAAAAGATACTATTCTTTTCTTTTCTAATACATTAGCCATTCTACCAGAAATAATGAACTCTCTTGGCTTTAACTTTTTGAAAAGCTTAGTAGCCAAACACTCGAGTAGTTTGGCTGAATCATTGGACAAAAATAATTTAAAGCAAATTGCCGTACAACTTCTTTCTGTAAAGATGGATAATATAGCTATGTGGTATAATTTTACTGCACTTTCAATGGATTTCGATTGGAGCCCAAAGGAAGTTCTTCAGCAAATCGTCGATCAAGCATTTCGGGAAAAAGAATGGGAAGGATATTCTTCAGTATGGCTACTTAGAGTGTGCTCAAGATCTCTAGATAAGAAACAGGACGAGTTCGTAAAAACAAGATACAGAAATTTGTTTTTGCCTCTGATGAAATGCACAAATTATAAAGATGAATGGTTAGCATACCGGGACTTCATCATCTCACTGACCAAAGACAGTAAGAATTAAAATTATAGGAAATCTAAATACTTAACTAGCAAATTTTAAAATTTTATTTAACAGAAGTCCGAAGTTTTTAAAAGTAATCAAATAATATTCTATTTGAATTAGTAAACGTCCTTAAGGTAGCGCTTTTCTTTTTGGAGAGACTTTACCCACTTGGCGGCATCCTCCTCGGACATACCCCCTTCTGTAGCGGCGATTTGACGCAAAGCAAGATCGACATCCTTGGCCATACGCGAGGCATCTCCACAGACATAAAAATAGGCTCCATCCTGTAACCAGGCGAACAACTCCGGGCCCTTGGTCAACATCTTGTGTTGGACATATTCCTTCTCCGCCTGATCACGCGACCAGGCAAGGTCAAGTTCAGTAAGTAAACCGTCCGAGCGATACTTTTCCCACTCTTCTCCATAGAGGTAATCGGTCTTGGATGAACGATCTCCAAAAAACAGCCAATTTTTACCGGTCGAGCCAACCGCCCGTCGCTCCTCGATAAAGGAGCGAAAAGGTGCAATTCCAGTCCCTGGACCAACCATGATGATGGGAACATTTCCATCCTGCGGAAGTTTAAAGTTTTTATTGGGATGGAAGTAGGAAGGTATATTCGTACCCACACGATCTGCTAGATAGGACGAACAAACACCTTCGCGCTTACGTCCGTGAGTATCGTAACGTACAATCGCTACGGTCAAATGAACCTGTTCCTCGTGTGCCTTGATGCTCGATGCAATGGAGTACAAGCGTGGAGGCATCGGACGTAATAATCCGACAAAATCATCGGCACTCATGCCTTGCTGGGGGAATTCGGAAAATAAATCAATCAATTCACGGCCCCAAAGATAATCTGCAAAAGCATCGCGGTTGGCAGGCAGAAGCAAATCGGTAAGCTTGTCAGACTTGGCAAACTCGTTGAATTTTTTGATTTGTATTTTACTCAGCGTGGTACACGCAAGACGGAATGTCAGCGAATCCCGCAAGGTTAAGCTAGCCTCCCCTATTTGAACCCTTTCCTCACCTGTCAGTCCAACAGCCTTTAAAAGATCATCCACCACCTGTGGACTATTTTGGGGAATTACACCAAGTGAATCTCCCGGTTCATAACTCAATGAACTCCCCTCAAGAGAGAGTTCGAAATGACGGGTCTCTTTATCAGAACCTGCAGTTAGCAAACGATTGACCAGCAATTTAGACTGGTAAGGATTATCCTTGGTGGGGGCAGATGAGTCAGCAGATTGAGACATGGTAAACAGTTGGCAATTTATTGAATAACTCTTTCTGACAAACCTAGGCGGACAATCCAAGAGAAATGAAAAAAAAATGAGGATTTTTCATTTACTCACCGACGGGCTACATCCATCCTTTCGAATTAATATGATATTAATTTCCGAACTTCCCGAAAAAGAACGAGATGCATGGTATGAATGTATGGTTAATCATGCATATGAGGAAAAGGATTGGGAATCGGCGAGACAGCTCTTGATGAGCTTGTTGGCAAGAGATGAAAAACAAGCAAAAGAAATGGCCATTCTTTCCTACATCTCATGCTGTGCAGAAGCAGTTTCCGGCACCCTCCCCCTACCCGATTTCTCGGAAACACTAGAAGATTTTTACTGTCGTTACGGTATGGAAAGCGCAGTAAATAACTAGGGATAATCAGACCGGTGGACCAGGTGTTCTTTCTCTCAAATTTCCCCGATAAGCTTTTGCCACAACTAGATACTTTTCCGCCCAACCCTTTAGCTTTTTTCGATCCTCATCGGATAATTTCCGTTTTATCTTCGCCGGCACCCCAGCAACCAGACTACCGGGGAGGACTTTCATACCTACTGGTACCAGACTACCCGCTGCCGCAATAGGAGGACAACAAAGACCACAACCGCGATGGCTTTATTGAGGGAAGAAAAGTGTTCTGACTGCTCTATTGTCATTCGGTTCAGACCTTGAAAGAGGTTACAGGTTTCGGTGCTGGTTGATCGTAGTTCGCTCATCTTATTCCCCCCTTGTCTTACAGCCTAGAACTCTGCGAATTTTGCGTTGTCCTCATCAGTTATCTTCAAGCTATTGATGACAATGTCTTCAACTAAAACTTTTGTTTGATTTAGTTGATGATATCTTGTGTGTTTTGTTGCTTAGTTTATGGGTTATTTCGTTAATTGATTATGATTCTATCATACGAAAACTTAGACCCAACGCCGAGCTTACTTCCTTAGATCTGTGCCATAAACTACTCAACATTAACGACATCTAATGCGGTGCTTCTCTGCCATTCAGCGTCCCACGAAGTATTATCGGCTAACAATTCATCACACCAGAAAAGAAAGACAAAAAAACTTTTACAAACCTTCTGGTTTACGGTTCGTAGTAATCACATGGACTTCATGTGCACGGACTTCAGGATTAAAGTATTCCCAGACTACTTCCTTTTCCCGGTTCACTTCAAAGATTTTTGGCATGTCACCTTTTTTCTGACCATAACTGCAGATAACGGTATTTCCATTCCTTAATCGTTGCCCTCCGCATGGATCGGCAAACCTTCCGCCCACATGCGAATTATCTACCCGCCAAGCAACCTTACCTTGAGGATCAAACTCAACCGTTTTGTTACCATTGGTTAGGTTTACCAAAAGATTTCCACCATTCAAATGAATAGCCGTGAATGGCCAGTTTCTTTCTTTACGACCACCCAACTCGGGTAGATCCGTTTTAACCGTCCGGACGACTGTACCGTCCGGTTTGTATTCCTTGACTGCAAACGCGAGCAGGTGAGGGACGATGTAATTCCCGCTGGGCAATTTGCGGGCCATCCGAGTTTGCATATGGGCATTATTAGTCTCTGGTTGAAGAGGAACCCGCACCGCAATTCCGCCCTCTTTATCAACTTCGAGTAATTGTGGATTTACCCCTCGCTCCACGACCAAAGTATTCCCGTTCTCAAGCCTCATGCAACTGCCCAATTCTTTGTTCCCCTTACTCAGTTTATAACTCCATACAACTTTTCCTTCCCGGGTAATTTCTTTGGCAACATTCCCGACTGAAACTAAAATATGTCCATTGCGAAGAACGAATCCATCACGACCATAACCCTCGGTTTGCCAAATAATTTCTGAATTCTCATTTAACAGCACTGTTCTATTTCCACAGATTAGAAATGAATGCTTAATTCCACTTTTACTTACCTGCTTGCCGAAGACTAAATTACTCTTTTCATCTTGGGCAGATGCAAATAGGGCAAATGATAAGAGGAGGCAGGCAGTTTTTATTAATTTCATTTTTATTGTAGGTAATTCGTTTTTCAGATCATTTGAGCTTAAATTTAGCCTCATTGATTTTTCCTTCAAAGAGTAAATTGGATTGTATTTTACAACAGTTGACTATGTATCGTTTCCAAATTCTAGGGAGAAGCAATTTTCGGCACCCTCCCTCTGCACGATTTTTCGAAAACACTAAAAGATTTGTACTTTCGTTACGGTATGGAAAGTGCAGAAAAGAACTAAGGGGAAATCAGGCCGGTGGACCAGGTCTTCTTTCACCCAACTTTTCCCGATGAGCTTTTGCCACAACTAGATATTTTTCCGCCCAGCCCTTGAGTTTTTGTCGCTCATCCTCAGATAATTTCCGTTTTATCTTCGCCGGCACCCCAGCAACCAGACTACCTGCGGGGACTTTCATACCTGCTGGTACCAGACTACCCGCTGCCACAATTGATTGTTTACCAATTCGGGCACCGTCCAAAATGGTGGAGTTCATTCCAATCAAGCATTCATCCGCAATTTGGCAGGCATGAATAACCGCACCATGTCCAACCGTGACGTATTTCCCAACCACTAAGGAATGATCATCCGCAAGATGTCCGATCACTCCATCCTGTAAATTTGAAAACTTTCCGATCTTAATGGAATTAATATCTCCCCGCAAAACTCCCCCATACCAAAGACTTGAACCTTCATCCATTTGCACATCGCCAATAACAACCGCAGTGGGAGCAACAAAAACATCAGGCCCATAGAGTGGTTCTTCTCCCATGTGTTTATTTAAACGATCTTTGGTTTCCATTTTCTTTTTCTATTTTTGGGTATTGTAATCGATAAAGATTTCAAACTTTTACATGAGTAAAGTCTTTCACCCGATATAAAACCTTTTTCTAAAACAAGAATTCAGTTTTAAATCTTAAATCCACTTGGTTTTGCAAAGATGAACAGATATAAATCATCACTGAAAACCGCGAAGGAATTAACGGGTACGACACTTCCTAAAAGCAGTAAAAACTGCCTAAGGAAGATGAAAAAACTACTTTATTGGCAAGATTCGCACTCTTCACCGTTGAGCATGGCTTCAATACTACAGGCCTTCTTTTCGGCATCGGTAAATTCTTTCTTCGCCGAAGGCTCTTCTGTAGGTGCATCCGCTAAGGGCTTTGCTTTCTTAAGATCCACGGTTGCTTTTTCGATATTCGAAGCACCAAGAGTACGTAAATAGTATGTGGTTTTTAAACCCTTCCTCCAAGCTGCCCGGTACATATGTGAAAGACTTTTTAGATCAGGAGTACCGAGGAATAGGTTGACTGATTGAGCTTGATCGATCCATTTTTGACGCCTTGCTGCTGCCGAGAGTACATACTCAAAGGATACATCAAAAGCAGTAAGGTATTTCTTTTTAATATGTTCAGGCACGCCATCAATCGGACCAAGTTCGCCATCAAAATATTTTAACTGGTCTGACATTTCCCTATTCCACAAACCTTCTTTTTTCAGATCGTTAACCAGAAAACGATTGAGAACCATGAAGTCACCGGAGAGGTTGCTCTTGACGAAAATATTTTTGTAGGTCGGTTCGATACAAGGGGATGAACCCATAATGTTGGAAATGGTGGCAGTGGGCGCAATTGCGATAACATTACTGTTGCGCATTCCATGCTTGGCAATTTTTTGCCTTACTACTGACCAATCCATTTTAGAAGTCTTCGGAACATCAATTTCTTGTCCCCGCTCATCTTCCAGTAATTGAACTGTGTCCTGAGGAAGAATACCCCGATCCCACTTGGATCCACGATAGGAAGAATATGTACCACGCTCGTTAGCCAAGTCGCTGGATGCCTCATATGCATAGTAACAAATGGCTTCCATGAATTCATCATTGAATTCGACCGCTTCTTCAGATGTGAACGATACATCCTTAACGAAAAGAGAATTTTGTAAACCCATCACACCCAGACCTATCGGGCGGTGCCGACTGTTGGATGTTTTAGCTGGTTCAGTAGGGTAAAAGTTTACATCAATCACATTGTCCAATGCACGAATGGCGATGCGTATGGTATCGCGTAATTTATCGTGATCAATTTCACCGTCAGGAGTAAGATGAGAATCAAGAACAACCGATCCGAGGTTACACACTGCTGTTTCATCTGCTCCGGTGTTTAAAGTAATTTCGGTACAAAGATTTGAACTGTGAATTACTCCGACATGATCCTGAGGACTGCGAATATTGCAGGTATCCTTAAAGGTGATCCAAGGATGTCCAGTCTCGAAAAGGAGTTTAAGCATGGACTTCCACAAATCAATCGCCGGAATTGCATGACTCCAGATTTCACCCTTTTCTGCCAACGCTTCGTACTCAGCATATTTATCCTCGAAAGCTTTGCCGTAAAGATCGTGAAGGTCGGGAACTTCATTACTACGGAAAAGAGTCCAGTTTCCACGGGATTCCATACGCTTCATGAACAAATCGGGAATCCAATTTGCAGTGTTCATGTCGTGAGTCCGGCGACGATCGTCCCCGGTGTTTTTACGAAGTTCTAAAAATTCAAGAATGTCACAGTGCCAGGTTTCTAGGTAAGCACATCCGGAACCCTTGCGTTTCCCTCCTTGATTAACGGCACAAAGTTGATCGTTGTGCATCTTGAGGAATGGAATAACCCCCTGGCTTTCACCATTGGTGCCAGCAATATGGCTTCCAGTACCGCGGACAGATGTCCAACTGCCACCAAGTCCTCCAGCCCATTTGGATAAAAATGCATTTTCTGCAATCCCACGGTACATGATTGATTCAATGGTATCATCTACCTTGTAAAGATAGCAGGAAGATAGTTGGGAATGAGGCGTTCCCGAATTGAAAAGAGTGGGAGTCGATGAACAAAATCGACGACTTTTGTACAAATTATAAAGGGCAACAATTTGTTCTTCAGGTTGTTCTTCGTGAGCAAAAATTCCCATAGCCACACGCATCCAGAAAAACTGTGGGGTTTCCATACGTCGTGCAGTTTCTCCAGTTTTATCAACCACGAGATAACGGTCATAAAGTGTTTGGATACCAAGATAATCAAAATCGAGATCGGCCGAGGGATCAATAGCCTGGCAAAGTTTATCGATATCAACTTTGAGAAGTTTTTTATCCAACCGATTAATCTCCACACCCCTTTTTAAATATTTTTTGAATTCCTTGGCATGGAAGGTACGAATTTCTTCGATACTATTTTGGGAAACATCCCATCCGAGCACCTCCTCGTAAAGATAAGTAAGCAGTATACGGGCAGCAAACTTTGCAAAATCGGCATCCCGTTCGATTAGAGTTTTGGAGTTAAGTATAATGGTCTTACGCAAATCCTCTTCAGTTATTTCGGAAAAGACTGAACGGCGAAGACTTTCCTCAATCTCCTCAATAGAGAGACAAAGATCTAAACCGATAGTTGCAAATGAGATTCTCTTCTTAAGGTCTAACCCATCCCAAAAGAAGGTGGTACCGTCCTTTTTCTTGACCACAATCATGGAGTCCTGACGGACTTCATGATGGTCTTCGTTGCTGTCACGTTCGACTCGGCGACGGGCACGGTAAAGGATGTAGGACTCAGCAACCTTGAAGAAGCCATGCTTCATCAATTCCTCTTGAGCAAAATCCTGAACATCTTCGATGTTGATAAATGCCTGTCCGGTTTCCACCGCCCGGCGGGTTACCGAGTCGGACACCTTAACTGCAGGCTCAGAATCCAATCGTAAGGAAAGAAAAGCCTTGCGAATTGCCACTTCAATTTTAGACGAATTCCAAGGAACAACCTGTCCACTCCTACGAATCAAACGAATAAGAGAACTGTCTACCCGTCCGGCCGCAGGGATGTGTCCGTTTGACCCACCATGATTCGACCTGGAAAAGACCAAGCTCTTAGCGACATCGTAAGCATCATTTTCGACCAATGCCTTTTCAATCAGTTTGTGCAAGTCGTCGAAGGAGAGGCGGGGGGCACCGCCTTCCTCCTCTTGCCCCAACCGCTCGATTAAGCGACTGGCGACGAGCCGGGAAGACTCCACCACGAGCTCCCGGTTCTGTTGGGTGTATATTTCCTTTTCTTCCCTTGAGATCATCAGGTCGGTCAATGCCTCCCCAATAACCTCGGCCACCTCGGCGATGTGGAAATCACGATCACCCGCGCCATCCGTAATTCGTACTTTCGGAATCTCAAAACGATTTCCCCCCAGGTCCTCCGCCCAGTCAAACCGGGGTTTATTTTCACGAGGCGTTTCCGCCGCTTTGGTCAACAATCGATCTTCCTCAAATATCGTATTACGCATCAGTTAAATTTCCATCCTATAGAATTAATATTTTGTTTTTTTCCTGCTAGTCATTCAGAAGACAGTCTTACAACTCGTCGTCTGCAACCTCAGAAAGAGCCGAAGACTTTTGGTATTCGGTTACCCGGCCTTCGAAGAAATTTTGCTCCTTTTTAACATCCATCATTTCGGCGAGCCAAGGAAAGGGATTTTCCAAACCAGGGTGGAGGACTTCAAGCCCTACTCCATTGAGTCGACGGTCTGCAATGTAATCAATGTAGATACAAAATTCATCAGCACTTAATCCCACGGAATTAACAGGTAAACAATCCCGGATAAAGTTCTTCTCCAGAACCACAGCCTCTTTCATCACCTCGACTAATTCCTCGCGAAATTCAGGCGTCCATATATCCGGGTTTTCATCGATGAGCACACGGAAAAGGTTACGGAATAATTCAATATGATTAGACTCGTCACGAAGGGTGTAACGGAACATCTGTCCAATACCGGGGAATTTATTCTGACGGGCGAGGCTTAAGACCATGCCAAACAATCCATAAAACTGGGTTCCTTCCATACACTGTCCAAACATGAAGATATTCTTAGCGAATTCCTGCTTGTTCGCTGTGATGGTAAGGTCAAGATCACGACGCATATTTTTAGAAATGCGGGTAACAAACTCATTTTTCTGACGAATTGTTTCAATTTGTTCAAACATCGCCTCACACTCGTGCGGGTTAATGCCCAATGAACTAATCATATAGAGCAAGCTATCCGCATGAATATTTTCTTCCTGAGCATGGCGGCCCAATACAAGTTTGAGTTCGGGCGCAGTAACCAATTCGCGAACAACGTGCTGGATGTTGTCACCCACAATACCTTCAGCTGCAGAGAAGTAGCCAATTCCCATCATGATGATCCATCTCTCGCCGTCTGACAGTTCAGCCGGATTCTTCCATTGCTCCAAATCTTTTTGCATTGGAATGTCTTCCGGTTCCCAATGATTGGACTTCATCTTGCGATAAAGATCGTAAGCCCATTGGTACTTTAATGGTAACAAATTAAATGTCATGGTGTCTCGTCCATTAATCACCATTTTTTCTTGGAATGCCTGTATCGCCTTTTCTTCGCTCAAAACGAAGGTTTTCCCGCCAATTTCGTATTTTTTTTCCATAGTATATATTTCCCCTTCTTTATCTGTTAAAATTCATGCTGATACCACCGACTAAGAAACTGAATTGCTTTTCCGGGGCCTGGAAAAAAGAGACTCTTCGACGACTTTCCCGATAGTGGGGATAGCCCGGGAAAAAGAAAAGAAAAAAATTAGCTTTGTTGAATTTTTTTTCAATCTTACCCCCTGTATGTAGTGTTTAAATCTCAAAATACCCCCTGTATCTAGTGTTGTTAATAAGTTTCAACTTGTTTTATCAGGATAGCAACTCTTTCTTGCAACTCCCTGAGAAAAAGAGAAATAAAGACGAAAACGAGAAGCTTTCCAAGCCCAAGTTGTACAAACTTATTCTCTATAAATTAAGAATTTGTTCACAATTGGAACAAAAGCAAATTTCTGTCTCCACGAGCACATATTTTGTACCTTTTTCGTGGTTAATTTAATTCTTTCCCAAGATGAGGGACCCGTGAATAATCAAAATAAAAACCGGATGCTTTACCCAAGGGCTGTAAAATTGAGAAAGTTCACCAAAGATCTTGCCAGTTTTGACTCCTCTTTGATTTTTGAGCGTGATGATGAAAGGAAAGAACGGATGCGATCAAATAAATCGACCCAGTAATCAGTACAAAAGAATTTGGACTGAGTTGTTCGCACAAATGGGGAATATCTTTCTCTTCGGCAAGTTTTACCATACCGGGAAAATTTTTAATCTTTTTTTGCAAAACCTGATGGGTACATGCCCGGGGTTGATCAATTTCGAAGAGAGTGACTTTTTGAACATATTGAAGCAACGGAGTTAGTACATCCTCAGCCCGTTCCTCCCCACAGGCAGCAAACCAAACCTCAGCATGACTTGGCAAACTTTCCCAAAGTTCGAGACTAGCATCTGCACCTTCGCCATTATGGCAGGCATCCACAATAAGAGTCGGGGCCTTCGATATCTTTTGCCACCGCCCCGGGAATGTTACATTTTGCAGTGCCTCCTCAACAATAGGTTGTTCCACCGGAAAGGTAGAGCTGAGCAATTGCACCGTTTTTTGGGCAAGGGCGGCGTTTCGGCGCTGAAAAGATCCTGCCAAGTTAGTTTGGGGAAGCTTGCCTCCTGTTTCCTCGTCGAGTAAATAAACTGGAGAATTTAGCTTACCTGCTCTTTCGATAACCACTTCGCGGGCTGCCTGCTTGAGCCACCCGACCACCACGGGTCTACCGGTTTTAATGATACCCGCTTTTTCGGAAGCAATTTGTTCAAGTTTATCTCCGAGCATTTCGCAATGGTCTAACCCCACGGTGGTAATCACAGAGATTAGAGGGTCGAGCACATTTGTAGAATCGAGCCGTCCACCGAGTCCAGTCTCAATAATCGCGAGATCAACTTTTTGTTTTTTGAATTCGAGAAAAGCAATCGCAGTCATTAATTCAAAAAAAGTCGGACGCATTTCGGGGTCTTTTTCTTTCATCGATTTAAAAATGGGCATCAATTGATCTGTCCAATCCTCAATTTGACGAAAAGATAAAAGTTTGCCGTTTACCCTTATGCGTTCTCCTAGCTCGATAAGATGAGGGGAGGTGAACAATCCTACCTTATATCCATGAGCACGGTAAATGGAATCGAGCATGGTGCAGACAGAACCCTTTCCATTGGTACCTGCCAGGTGAATTGCAGGAAAAGAAAACTGGGGATTTTGCAGTCTCTTGCAAAACTCCTGCATCCGTTCGATTCCAAACTTCGAACCTTGGTTACGCAAGGAGTACAAAAACTCCAGGGTTTGATTCATAGCATAGTCAGAAATTATCGGTGCTGATACGCCACCCTGAAAAAGGGGGGAAATTAGGCCTTACGGGCAGGTTTTCTTTTGGCTGGAGGCTTTTTGACTGCCGCCACTTTCTTTTTGGGAGCAGTTCTTTTCCTGGTGGGCGTGGATTTGGGAGCCTTCGAATTTATTGGTCCTGCTAAATAGCCCATCAGGTTAATCAAACGATCCCGGAGATCGTGGCGGGTTACAATTTGATCAATTAATCCATGCTCCAATAAAAACTCTGATGTCTGAAAGCCTTCAGGAAGATCTGCACGCGTAGTCTCCTTAATTACCCGGCGACCAGCAAACCCAATCAAGGCCTCGGGTTCGGCAATAATTACATCGCCCAAGGATGCGTAGCTTGCCATCACTCCTGCCATAGTTGGGTTAGTCAGGACGGAAAAGAAAGGAATGCGAGCCTTGGCAAGTTTGGCAAGTGCGGCACTGGTCTTGGCCATTTGCATTAAACTGAGTATACCCTCATACATACGGGCCCCACCGGATGCCGAGACCACAATCACCGGAGCCTTGTTATCGAGACCACGCTCGATTGCACGGGTAATCTTCTCCCCTACTACTGATCCCATACTGCCTCCAAGAAAACGAAAATCCATCACGGCCAAGCTGACCATTCGTCCGTCCATTTTCCCGGTACCCGCAATAACTGCGTCTTCAAGTTTGGTCTTTTCCCGGTTTTGTTCGAGTTTGTCCTTGTAGGCCGCCAAACCCTTAAAATTGAGGGGATCTCCTGATCGCATCTTAGCATCGAACTCTTTAAAGGTTCCCGAATCGAGTAACGACTGAATACGCTCCGGGGCTGGCAGAGGGAAATGATATCCACTGCTCGGAACAACCATGAGGTTTTTCTGGAGTTCTTTTGCGTAAACCATCTCGCCGGAAACTGGACACTTGGTCCACAATCCTTTGGCCACCCCTTCTCGGGATTTTATGTTTACCTTGGAATACTTGGGCTTGCTGAAAAAAGACATATTCGGAAGATTGGGTTATCCATGTCCTAGTGTCGCTACCTCCACCTGACCGAACCCACTTTCGATGAGCGCTTGTGCGCAAGCATCGAGCGTGGCCCCGGTGGTGTAGACATCGTCCACGAGAACCGCTCTATCGAAACCATCCAAACAAGTTCCTTGCTTGAGGGCAAAGGCATTTTTCATGTTCTTTTGTCGCTGTTCGCGATCGAGCTTGGTTTGACTGGGCGTGTGACGGGTTCGAATAAGGCAATCATAAGCAACCGTGCTTATCCCTGCTTCCCTAGCAAGAGCTTTAGCGATCCAAAGGCTTTGGTTGTAGGTGCGCTTATTTAATTTTTTACGATGTAAAGGTACGGGAATAAGAACCGTACCGGTGATAAAATCTAAAAAATCCGGAGCCCGTTCCAGAAAAAAAGAAATATCCTCGAGCACCCTTTTGTTCCCCTGGTATTTAATTTCATGAATTAAAGATCGACCAGCCGGGTTGAGATGAAACATGGACCGACCACCCTGAAAAAGTGGTGTTCGTTCACGGCAGTTTTTACAGGTCAGACCGGCGTATTCCATCCCATCCATACCCACTCCACAAAATTTACAGCGGGCACCCCGGATCCAGGCGACCTCATCAAGGCAGGAAAGACAGGAAAAGGAAACATTGTCCAAGTAAGCAGCTCGTTTACAAATCGGACAATCGCCGGGGAAAAATAAATCGATCAAGGCACGCTTCCAGCCAATCCAATCAATATCCACGGCTACTTGGTTCTGGCCAACTTGGGCAACCGGTAAAAGACTTTTTCCATACTTAATCCCCTGGCTGGTGCACTAACAACCCGGCCAGTACGCTTTGAACTCATTAAAATCTCCGAGATCTCGGAGGGTTCCATTCTGCCCAGCCCAACATCGATCATTGCCCCCGTCATACTGCGTACCATTTTATAAAGGTATCCCTTGGCCTCAGTTATAAAGTGTAATTCCCCCCCTTGTACCCGCCATTCCGAACGCCACAATTTCCTCACGGTGGGTTCCTTTTCTCCGTGACCACGGTTGGCAGCAAAGGCAGCAAAGTCATGAGTGCCTAAGAAGCAGCTTGCGGCTTCTTTCATCCGATCGAGGTTTAAGGACCGCCCCTTCATCGAATGGACAAATCGGTCCTTTTCTGGCATGGCCCATCCTGGGCATATCCGGTAACGATAGCGTTTTCCCTGGGCAGAGATGTGAGCATGAAAACGATCGGAAACTGCCGTTACCATCCGTGGACTTATTCCCACAGGCAGGCGGGCCCGCAGGGCCTGAAGGAGTGAATCTTCGGGATGGTTCCAGGATGCATCAAAATGAAAAACCTGTCCGGCGGCATGGACTCCGGCATCGGTCCGCCCCGCCCCAATCGTACGAATTGTGCAGCCAAAGATTTCCGCCAATGCCTTATCAATTTTATCCTGTACTGCCTTGCGGTTTGGCTGCTTTTGCCAGCCGTTAAACTCGGTACCATCATAGGCACACAAACACCGCCAGCGAGTTGGCTTGATCGCTTTTTTCACTTATTTAAAAAATCATTTAAAATTAAACAGGCAGCGGCACAATCCACCCGCCCGCTCTTATCCGCTCCTTTGGCCAAATATTTCCCGCCTATTGTTTCGCGTGCAGCAGCGCTGGTCAACCGCTCGTCAGTACGATGCACCGGCAAGCCAAAATGTTTTTCTAACTCCTCAATAAAGCGGTCGACCTCCTGGGCTCGTTTGCCCACAGTTCCGTCCATATGCACCGGGTAACCCACCACCAAATCAGTGATCGAACGAAGCTCCACCTCCTTGGATAATTCCTCCCAACAACCCTTGGATTCAACTCCTGGCACAGCCCGGGCAGGTAAAGGGATTAATAAATCATCCGCCCATGCGAGTCCAATTCGTTTGGTTCCGTAATCAATTCCCAGGAAGTTGGGCATAGCGAGATATTTTAGCTCAGGCGAGGTCAGGCTTTTGCCGGCAAACCTCTTGGGCCATTGCCTTGACCTCCTGAGCACAATCTTTGTGACAAACAAGGGTAGCATCTCCTGACTGTACAACGATCAGATCTTTTACCCCGAGCAAAGAGATGGTATGTCCGGGTTCAGCATAACTAAGGTTTCCGCTAGCTTCCAAGGCTACGCCAGCACCTTTAAAAACATTACCCTGTTCATCGGCTGGATAGTGCCGGGCAATGGCGGGCCATTCTCCGACATCATCCCAATCAAAAGCGGATTCCAACATGACTACCCCCTGGGCTTTTTCCATGACTGCAAAATCAATCGAGATTTTCTTAAGCTTTGGATAGACCTTATCCATTGCTTGTCCGATCGATCCGGTATCTCTCCAGCAAGCAGATAAATCTTCCAACCCGGCACTAAGTTCCGGGGCATGCGTGGAGATGGCTGAGAGAATGACCTGAGGTCGCCAGACAAACATGCCGGCGTTCCAAAAATATCCGCCATCTTTGAGGTATTGCTCGGCCTTCTCCAGGTTAGGTTTTTCCACAAATCGCTCGACCTGATGAACCGAACGATCACTTGCAGTTTCAATATTTTCTCCCTGTTTTAAATATCCGTATCCGGTGGAAGGGAAATCGGGACTTATCCCGATGGTAACCAAAAAGTCCTGACTCTCAGCTGCCTCAAAAGCACCGGCTAACACTTTTCGAAATCCATCGCCATCAGCAATCACATGATCCGCGGGCAAAAGGGCAAAGGCAGCTCCCGGCTCGCAATTTTCGACAAGCAATGCGGCCAATCCAACTGCAGCAGCGGTATCCCGCCCCTGGGGTTCCCCAATAACCCGTTCAGGGAGTAGCCCTGGACAGCTTTCAAGCACCGCATCCCGTTGCTCAGCGTTGGTAATAACAAATACCTGCTCTGGCGGAACCAGTCCGCTCAAACGATCAACCGTCTGGGCAAGCATCGGAGAATCTCCCACGATGGGTAATAAATGTTTAGGCTTTCTTAAACGGCTTTGTGGCCAAAATCTTTCACCCCGACCACCAGCCATAATAACAACATATCGTTTTTTCATTCTTTAATCTACCCATGCGACTGGATGGTGGGAAGGCGAGGAAATTCCTCCCTTTTTCAGATGGCAACGAAGAACAATTGATCTGATCACTCGCCCGACTGTAGAAGCAATCCACGATTCCTTGCTGAGCGAAAAGCGAGGCAAAACACCCCCAGTCCAAGAATAAAATAAATTACATTTAAGAGAAAAGCTTTCCAAAGGAGGTCGGGTTTCCATTCGTCGTGCAAAACCAAGGCTCTCATACCCTCAAACACATAGGTGGTCGAGAGGTATTGGGCAATGGTCTGCATCCAACCAGGAAGTGTTTCGAGGGGGTAATAAATACAGGAAAACGGGGCGAGAAGAAAGGGAAGCATCCAAGTCAGGCTTTCTGCACCCAATCCGTAGCGTAGTAAGATACCGGTGACCGCCTGTGAAATCGCCCATCCGGTAAAAACGAGGTTAAGAAAGAATCCGAGCAAGGGAAGACCAAGTTCAAAGACTGAGACTCCAAAAAAGGGAATAGCCAGCAGAGCGGCAGGCACCATCCCAATCAGCGTACGAATCATACTTACGGTGGCGAGAGAAAGGATAAGTTCCCAGGGTCGCAGGGGACTGACAAATAAATTGGCCAAGTTCCGGGACCACATTTCTTCAAGGAAGGAAAGGGTGTAACTAATGTGGGAACGAAAGAGAGAGTCCCAGACCAATACCGCAGAAATAAGAATTCCTCCAGCAGTCAACTCCGGACTGGAATTGGAAAAATGAACCGAGGTAAAGCCCCAAATAATCATCTGTACAGTTGGCCAGTATGCAATTTCCAAAAGCCGTGGCCAGGAGGACCGGAGCAGAAAAAAGTAACGCAGCAAGAGTGCAGAAATTCGACCAATTGTTGAAGTATTCATGCCCCACCCCCTTGTTCATTGAGAGCAAGAAAGACCTCTTCCAAAGAGTCCCGTTGATGGCGGTCCTGTAGGTCTTGGGGACTCCCCTGCTCGATCAAACGGCCATGACTCATCATGACTACTTCATCACAAAGCAATTCAACTTCGCGCATATCATGACTGGCAAAAAGAATGCTCGCACCGGTTTGGTCGCGATAATCCCTCAATCTCTGCCTAATCCATTGAGAAACATCAGGAGATAAACTGGCAGTTGGTTCATCCAAGAGTAAGAACTCAGGTTGATTGATCAATGCCTTGGCCAATGAAACCCGGGTCTTTTGTCCGGAAGAAAGACGGCGAATCGGTTGGTCCATTAATTCAAGCAGGCGAAAATCTGCAGTTAATTTCTCAATTCGAGCAGACGAATTATGTACGCCATATAGACGGGCAAAAACCCTGAGGTTCTCCCGAACAGTTAGCCTTTGGGGAAGATCAACATAGGGGGAACAAAAGTTCATCCGGTGCAAAACCGCATGCCTGTTTTTGACGAAATCATGCCCAAACAAACGGATGGAACCAGAGGTAGGTTCAAGCAAACCAAGGAGCATAGACAACGTGGTCGTCTTGCCCGCTCCGTTTCCACCAAGCAAGCCCACAATAGATCCTGGGGAGAGGGCAAATGTGAGTTCATTCACCGCCCATTTCGAGCGGAAACGCTTGGACAAGCGATCGACTTTCAGCAAAGACTCAGGCTTAATCATCGGTCATTTCCATCAAATATTCCTGTACCTGTTGAGTGGCTTTGTTTAAGTCACTATCCTTGAATAATTCCTCGTTGGGCAAAATTCGAGTACGCAAGCGTACACGGGAAAAAGGGAGTGGAATGACAAATTCGTCCCAGGACTTCAGCCGAATTGCTCGACTGTAGGAGAAGGAGACCAGAGCAACAGGGGAACGACTTGCCCGGGCAACAAAAAGACCTCCCGCCTTTGCTTCATATTTTGGACCCCGCGATCCATCCGGAGTAATGCCCGCATCATGACCATCTTTGACCTTACGAATGAGATCCCGCGTGGCTTGAGCCCCACGACGATTCCGAGAACCACGAATTGCCCGGATTGCCGCCCATTTATAAAAAGTTTCCAACCATGCACCATCCCGACTTCCACTGATTAATCCATAAAATCTCTTACCTTTCCGGAAGCGCTGGTGCCACTCGCCCGCAAGAAACAATCGATTATGCCAAAGGATGACGGTCACAGGTTCGGTAATTTTTTGAAATTCCGCCCGACCGTCCTCATCACGGTATTGAAACCGAATCGACATAGTCCACAATCGATAGAGAATACCAAGCGGAGAAAGAAAAGTTTTAAGACCGAAGGATTGATGGTGGGGCGCTTCGTCCCCCTCTCCCTGGGGTGGGTTCATTCGTTAGAATCTCCCCTCGAGTCCCACCTCAATGGCGTGTGCCGGAACTTCATCCTCATAGAGGTAACGATAGCCTAAACTGAGTGCGAAGTGGTCAATTGGCGTCAATGTTGCCCCGAGACCTACAGTTGCAAGGAAGAAAGGATCCAAGCGCGTACGGTCTGCTCCGGCTGAAAGTGCAGGAGCAAAATCCTCGATAACCGACACTCCATAACCCAAACCAATGTTTCCATAGATACCAAACAAGTGGTTGAATGAATGGGTGTAACCGCCCTCAAAAAAACCGGCTATCGACATCGATTTACTACCATCTGCAAAAGACTGATTATTTACACCATCTATTGTTTCAAAGCTTTCAGAATCGTGCTTATTTTGACGATATAAGATTCCTCCTCCTAACTTCCATGATTTCCATTTATATCCAGCAGATAGAGCAACTGCCATACCCTCCTTATACACGCGATGCTTAGACTTGGATGGGCTCTGGTGTGATGTTTGTTTTTTGTATGGAAAAATAACACTCGGACGTACGATCAAATAGCCTCCAAAATTAGATCCCCCAACAGATTCGTAGGAATCAGGTTCGTCCCATATCTTTTTATTCAGGCTGTCTTTGCGACCATCTTCAACAATATTTATTGGAGATTCGGAGCCACTTACCCTCTGTTCCTCCTGGGAGGGTGTGGTCTTGGGCTCATCAACTCGAAAGGCGAGTTGGTTGGAACGACTTTGGAAGCTTGAAGCGGGTTTTGTGGGAGGAACGATCGATTCAACCTCGGGCATGGGCTCGCGATACTTTCTTTGGGGGTAGGAGATTTTTTCTTTTTCACCAAATGGAGACTGATGAAGTTCATCTGTAGATTTTCCGTAGAAAATTTGTTGGAATTTATCCTGCAGGCTGTGCAACCGTTCGGAATATTCGTTCATTTCTCCCTTCATCGAACGAATACGCTCTTGCTGATAATAACTCTTGCTCTCCACATCCTGGAAATAGTCCTGCACCTTTCTCGCACCCAAGCCATTGGGGGATTGGGCAAACCCGGTCGAGTTGGCCCAAAGAAGTAATAAAAGTACTAGTGACAATGATTTCTTCACATTAGATAAAGCAATTTTTTTTAAAGCCGGATACTTTTCTAAGCAATACTAATGATTTGGTTTAGGTAAGCTTGGTTGAATTTTCCTGGGTCTAACCTGGACTGAGATACGCCAGCACAGGAGGTGAAAAACGCCAAAGTAAAGACCGTTAACCAACCAGGCCCCATAAAAGGCGGTTCGCAATCCCTCTTCCCTGCGGTGTCCCCTTCGATGTCCGGCCAAATTAGCTGCCCGAATCTCATCAAGCGACAAGGGAAGTCGGGCGTCCCACATTTTGGGAGGCAATTCTTTTTCTCGGATAAAACCTGGAATCGCAGGTGGCCGATCGGTAATAATTTCCCAATACGGTCTCTTGGTCATCCCAAGCAACGGGCCGAGTTTGATCTCACGATAAAAGGTTAACTGAATCACTACTGCTGTAACGATTAATAGTCCTTGAGAAACCAGCCATGCCTTGGTTTTGAGTTTCATAATCTTTAATCATTTATCCTATTTTAGGGACTAGGGCAAAGCCGAACCTGCACAATCATTGACAGCTAGAGAATTCAGGGTTGCCATACCCAAAAGAATTTCGACTCTATATGACGTTGGTACGATGAGGAAAGTAATTTTTTGCTACGGGTATTTTTGGATATCTTTAATTTGCCTGTTGGCAAATTCGATTCATGTGGTGCAAAAAAATGAGACCCTTGGGGGGATTGCCAAGCGTTATGGAGTTTCTGTATCCACCCTCCAGGCATACAATGGAATTTCAAATCCCAACCTCCTTTATGTTGGCAAAAAGTTAAAAGTTCCCACCGGGCAGGTTAGAGAAGTCACTTATGTTGTCCGCAAGGGGGAAAGCCTGGGATTAATTGCCAAACGCTTTGGGGTATCCTCTGGCGACCTCGCTCTTATTAATCGAATTAGCCGTCCCGACCTCATCCGCGTGGGACAGAAACTCACCATTCCTCTGTCTGGCTCAAGGCGGACAGCACCCCCTAAATTGCTCGACTCTTCCACCCTATCAAAACTCAATTCCATCCGCCCAACCTCTGGCAAATGGCAACGTATTATTGTCCACCACTCCGCAACTCCAATTGATGATGCGGTAAACATGCACAAAGTCCATCTTGCCCGTGGCATGAAGAACGGATTAGCCTACCACTTCGTAATTTCCAATGGTTCGCGTAAAGCCCGGGACGGAGAAATTTATTTGAGCAATCGATGGAAAGGACAACTCGACGGGGGACATGTAAAAAAACAGGCATGGAATCAAACAAGCATTGGTATCTGCCTTATTGGAAATTTCGAGATTCGTCCGCCCACGTCCAAACAATTGTCTGCCCTAGAAGGTTTGTGCGAATATTTAATGAAGCGCTGCAATCTCCAGGCGAACGATGTCACCACCCATACCCTTTTTCACCCCAAACACACGGTGTGTCCGGGTAAATATTTTTCGCTTACCGGCTTGCGGCGGCGATTATACGATTAATTTAACCGAGGGATTCAAGGAATGCCTTATCCCGAACGAGCAACACCTTCCCCATCCGAGGCTCAGCATTACGGGCGAATGCCTCCTGGAAATCAGCCAGATCAAAGCATTGATCAATTGAATGTTTTAAATCGGTCATAGCCAGGGGTTGAAGAACCTGCTCACAGGCATTTCGTAAACCCGCAGGACTTTGTTTACGGCGCCAACGATCGAGCCAAAATCCAACCATGCGAATATCATCAAAAATTAAATTGCGGGTAGGAAAACGCACGGTTGATCCATCCATCGCCCCAAAGGTGACATGCACGCCTCCCGAGCCCAA